>NZ_VJWX01000440.1 GCF_007713715.1 Amycolatopsis rhizosphaerae | reverse complement strand
CTTCACGGCCAACGCCCGACCGGACTTTGCCGGGGCCGCGGCCGTATCGGCTGTGAGGGGCCCTTAACGGCAACCTGCGGCAAGGGCCGTGAGGGGGTCCCTCACGGCCCTTGCTCGCGGCGGTCAGCTGTTCTGGGTGCCGGACCCTTCCTGGTCGGCCGGCTTCTCCCCGCCTTCGTCGGCGGGCTCCGGCTCGGGAGCGGGCAGCAGCGCCTCCAGGGCTTCGCCGGTGATCCGGCGGAAGGCGCGACGCGGACGGGTGCGGTCCAGCACCGCGACTTCGAGCTTGACGGACCCGCCGTCACCGTTGTGGGGCGAGGTCGAGCGCAGCGTCTTGACCGCCATCGGCAGCGCCTGCTCCAGCTCGAAATCCTCTTCGAACTCTTCCTTGAGCTTGTTCACGATCGGTTCGGTCTGGCCACCCATCACCACGAACTGCGGCTCGTCGAAGATCGAACCGTCGTAGGTGAGCCGGTAGAGCTGGTCCTCGGCCGGGCTGGCCCCGACCTCGGCGACGCAGATCTCCACCTCGTACGGCTTGAGCTGTTCGGTGAAGATGCTGCCCAGCGTGGCCGCGTAGGCGTTGGCCAGCGCCCGCGCGCTGACGTCGCGGCGGTCGTACTGGTAGCCCTTGAGGTCGGCGTGCCGGATACCGGCCACCCGCAGGTTCTCGAACTCGCTGTACCGGCCGACCGCGGCGAACCCGATCCGGTCGTAGATCTCGGAGAACTTGTGCAGCGTGGTCGACGGGTTCTCGGCGACGAACAGCACCCCGTTGCGGTACTTGAGCACGACCACACTGCGCCCGCGCGCGATGCCCTTGCGAGCGAGCTCCGAACGCTCGCGCATCAACTGCTCGGGTGAGGCGTACAGCGGCAACGTCACGGCTTGTGCTCCAAAGCGCTCGGTGGAACGTGGGACTGGGCGGTGGGATCGGTGGGGTCGGTCAGCTACGGCCCCGGGCGGCCCGCTCGGCCCGGCCGGTCACCACGGCCTGGGCCACCGCGGAGGCCTGCTCCTCCGGCAGCGGCACCGCACCGTGCTCACCGGTGATGGTGATGACCGTCGGGAAGATCCGCCGGACCAGGTCGGGCCCGCCGGTGGCGGTGTCGTCGTCGGCCGCGTCGTAGAGCGCCTCGACGGCGGTGCGCACCGCGGCCTCGGCGTCCGCGTCGGGGTCGTACAGCTTCTTCAGGGACGACTTGGCGAACAGCGAGCCGGAACCGATCGCGTGGTACCCCGCGCGCTCCTCGTACCGGCCACCGGTGACGTCGTAGGACACGATCCGGCCCGCCCGCTTCGGGTCCTCCGCCTCGGTGTCGTAGCCGACGAACAGCGGCAGCACCGCCAGCCCCGCCATGGCCGCGTCGAGGTTGCCCTTGACCATGCCCGCGAGCTTGTTGGTCTTGCCGTCCAGCGAGAGCGGCACGCCCTCGATCTTCTCGTAGTGGGCCAGCTCGACGGTGTAGAGCCGGACGAGCTCGAGCGCGATGCCCGCGGTGCCGGCGATGCCCACCGCCGAATAGTCGTCGGTGACGTGGACCTTCTCCATGTCCCGCGACGCGATGAGGTTCCCCGAGGTCGCGCGGCGGTCGCCGGCGATCAGGACACCGCCGGCGAAGGTGACCGCGACGATCGTGGTGCCGTGCGGTGCGTCCACCTCACGGGAGGGCGCACCGGCGGACGAGCGTCCCGGAAGCAGGTCGGGGGCCTGCATCCGGAGGAACTCGGCGAAGGAGGAGGTCGTGGTCGAGAAATAGGCTGCGGGCAGCGAAGAACCCGAGGAGCCCGAGGTGCGTTCCATACGTGCTCGTGATTCCCATCAACGAAGGTGGGCGGGGGTCGGATTTCGGAGGTGGAGCCTAGTGGGCCGGACCCGCCGGGCTACTCGCCGCCCTTTTGCACGTACGCGCGCACGAAGTCCTCGGCGTTCTCCTCCAGCACGTCGTCGATCTCGTCCAGGATGGTGTCGACGTCCTCGCCGAGCTTCTCCCGGCGCTCCTGACCGGCTGGGGCCGCACCCTCGAGTTCTTCGTCCGAGTCGCCGCCGCCGTGCTTTTCGATCTTTTCCTGTGCCATCTCGCCTCCCGGTGAGCTGTTGGTTCTAGCCTACCCAGTGACCATGACAATCGGGATGGTCATGGACACGGTTAGTCGGCGGTGGTGAGCGCCTCCACCAGTTCCTCGGCCGTGTCCGCCTCGTCCAGCAGCTTGCCGACGTGGGCCTTCGTGCCGCGCAACGGCTCCAGGGTGGGGATGCGGACCAGCGATTCCTTGCCCACGTCGAAGATGACCGAATCCCAGGAGGCGGCCGCGATGGAGGTCGCGTACTTCTCCAGGGTGCGGCCGCGGAAGTAGGCCCTGGTGTCCAGCGGCGGGTTGGTGATGGCCGCCTGGACCTCCTCCTCGGTCACCAGGCGCTTCATCGACCCCCGGGTGACCAGGCGGTTGTAGAGGCCCTTGTCCAGCCGTACGTCGGAGTACTGCAGGTCGACCAGGTGCAGCCGGGGCGCCGCCCAGCCGAGCTGGTCACGGTTGCGGTAGCCCTCGAGCAGCCGCAGCTTGGCGGGCCAGTCGAGCCGGTCGGCGCATTCGGCGGGATCGCGCGCCAGCGCGTCCAGGATCTCGCCCCACACCCGCAGGACCTCCTTGGACTGCGCGTCCCCACCCTCGCGCTCGAGGAAGGCCGAGGCGAGTTCGTGGTAGGCGAACTGGAGGTCGAGGCCGGTGTACTTGCGCCCGTTGGCCAGCGCCACCTTGGTCTTCAGCGTCGGGTCGTGGCTGATCTGGTGCACCGCGCGCACCGGCTCGTCGAGCTTGAGGTCGTCGAACCGCTGACCGGCCTCGATCATGTCGAGCACCAGCGCGGTCGAGCCGAGCTTGAGGTAGGTCGAGTACTCGGCGAGGTTCGCGTCCCCGATGATCACGTGCAGCCTGCGGTACTTGTCCGCGTCGGCGTGCGGCTCGTCGCGCGTGTTGATGATGCCGCGCTTGAGGGTGGTCTCCAGGCCGACCTCGACCTCGATGTAGTCGGCGCGCTGGGACAGCTGGAAGCCGGCCTCCTCCCCCTGCGGGCCGAGGCCCACCCGGCCCGAACCGGTGACCACCTGGCGCGAGACGAAGAACGGGGTGAGCCCCGCGATGACCGAGGTGAACGGGGTGGACCGGGACATCAGGTAGTTCTCGTGGGTGCCGTAGCTGGCGCCCTTGCCGTCCACGTTGTTCTTGTACAGCTGCAGCTGCGGCTGCCCGGGCACGGTCGCGGCCTTGAGCGCGGCCTCCTCCATCACCCGCTCGCCCGCCTTGTCCCAGATCACCGCGTCACGCGCGTTGGTGACCTCGGGCGCGGAGTACTCGGGGTGGGCGTGGTCGACGTAGAGCCGGGCGCCGTTGGTCAGGATGACGTTGGCCGCGCCGAGGTCCTCGACGTCGGGGTCGTGACCGGAGCCGCCGGGACCTGCCAGGTCGAACCCGCGCGCGTCGCGCAGCGGCGATTCCACCTCGTAGTCCCATCTGGCGCGCCGGGCGCGCGGGATGTCGGCCGCGGCCGCGTACGCCAGCACCACCTGTGTCGAGGTCAGCACCGGGTTCGCGGTCGCGTCGCCCGGCACCGCGATGCCGTACTCGACCTCGGTTCCCATGATCCGCCGCATACCCCAAGCCTACGGGTAGTCGGGCCGATTGCGCAGGAAGGGACCGGGGTCGGAAGATCACGGATGGGACACTCGAAAGGGCCCGGAGAGGACCGGGAACGACCGCGAAGTCCACGTGACGGGCATCACTACCAGGGGTGAAGATGCGGGCACACGACCGCCGTGATCTGGTCCGTTCAGGTGACGCGCCCGCGTTTGCCTTCCGGGAATGCGCTTACCGGCGCAGCGAGGACTCGGGCTTCAGCTGGTGGGAAGTTTCTTCGCGGCCAGCGGGGTCACGCTCCTGACCGCGTCGGTGGCCCGGGCGGCGGTGCTCGCGGTGACCTGCAGCCCGGACAGCACGTGCCCGGCGGCGAGCAGCACGGTGCAGGTGGCGCCCTGGCACCATCCGTGCACGGCGGTCGCCCCTGCGGGCAGCTGGATGTTCAGCTTCGTGCCGTCGCACTGCACCTGGCCGAGCACTTCGGTGGCGGGACGGTCGAGATAACCGGTGACCAGCTGGGTCAGGGAGGCGCCGCTGCCGTAGACCCAGGTCGACCCGCGCGGATCGCCGGCGGGCACCGCGTTGAAGCACGCGGCGTTGTCGGCACGGCTGGCCGCCGCGCGCACGCCCTCCTTCGCGAGATCGTCCTTGGTCAGCACCGCGGAGGCGACCTCGTCGGCGATCGCCTCCCGGGCGGCCGCAGCGGGGTCCACGGTCGCCGCCGAGACCGGCGCGGACGACGAGGCGGACGCCGCGGCATGCGCCGAATCGGTGACCGGCGCCGTACTGTCGTAGTAGGTCTCGAGGTTGTTGGGGCGATTGGCACAACCGGTGAGTCCGGTCAACGCAACCGCAGCCAGGACCACGAACCTTCCGTGACGCACCGAGTTTTCCCCTTCGTGATCCGTCGTTGGCCGCCGAGACTAACCGAACCGTTCAGCGCCAATGCAATGAGGACCGCCGTCCCCAGTACTCGCCGGGCTGCTCGGCCAGTGTGGCCAGGGCGCGCAGTTCCCCTTCGAGCAGGTTCACCCTGGTCGCGGCCAGATTGCCGGCCAGTTGCGCGGGGCTGGCCGGGCCGGTGAGGACGCGGTCCGCCCAGGGCCGGGCCAGCACCGCGGCGATCGCCACCGCGTCGGGACCGACGCCGTGGCGGGCCGCGATGCGGGCCAGGATCGGGGGCGGGTTCACCACCAGCCTGCCGTTGGCCAGCGTTTCCTTGACCAGCACCAGGTTCCCCGCGGCGCGGGCCTCGGCGAGCGCGCGGCCCGCCGAAGGTTCGAGCAGGTTCCAGGTGGACTGGACCGAGGTGAACACCGGTTTCCCGGCGACCTCCAGTTCGAACGCGCGGCGGATCACCGCCGCCTGGTGCGGGCCGGAGGTGGAGAAACCGACCCGCACGCCGTCGTCGGTCAGTGCAGCCAGCGCGCGGAGCAGCGGTTCGTCGGTGAACAGCGGGCTGTCCAGGGTCAGGGAATGCACCTGGTAGAGGTCGATCGCCGAACCCAGCAACTGCCTGCTTTCCGACCACTGCCGGGAGAACCCGCCCGCGGAATGCTCCTTGACCTCGTGCATCGTGGCGTCGAGCCGCCAGCCGCCCACATAGGTGTAGCCCCACTTGCTGGAGATCATCAGGTCCTGGTGGCCGCGTTCGGCCAGCCAGGTGGCGAGGAACTCCTCGGCCCGCCCGTAGGAACGCGCGACGTCGATCCAGCGGATCCCCGCCCGGTAGGCCGCGTCCAGCACGGCATGCGTGGCGCGCCGCATGGCGGCCACGTCGCGGTCCGCGGGCAGTTCCTCCACCCGGCCGAGATTGATGTAGGCGGGCCGCCCCAGCGCGGCCAAGCCGAGTCCGATGCGCAGCGGAGTGGTCCCTTCTGTGCGGTGGCGTCTCCGTGAGACATAAGCAACGGCTATGTCTCACGGAGGACGTTATACGCCTTCCGCCCTCCGGCGCAGGATTTCGAGCCACTGCTGCGAGTCGAGCGCCTGGCGGTGCAGCTTTTCCAGCCGGGCCGCGGGCGCCCGGACATAGCCCTTGCCGAAGACCGGCGCGATCTGCCGCAGGCTCGCCCCCTGTTCACGGGCGGCCAGCAGGGCCCAGTCCGAGGCATCGGCGCAGGCGGCGGAAGCCCGCCTCAGCTCACCCAGGACGGCGATGAGGCCGTCGGCGTCCACCCGGCCGGCCTGCACGGCCCGCGCCGTCTCCTCCAGCCAGGCCAGGACGTCCGCTTCGGTGATCGGCGCCCGGGGGCGCAGCGGTTCGGGCATGAAGTCAGACTCGCTCACGCCGCGCAGTATAGGCCGTTATACAC
>NZ_VJWX01000043.1 GCF_007713715.1 Amycolatopsis rhizosphaerae | reverse complement strand
CCTGGGAAGACGACGCCTGAAAAGGGCGCCTTGACGTGCCGTGAGGGGTCCCTTCACGGCCGATACGGCCAGCGGCCGGAGGGGCTGGGGCAAGCCGTGAAGGGTCCCTTCACAGTCAAATCGACTGTGAAGGGACCCTTCACGGCCAACACTCACGCGACTTTGCCGGAGCCCTGGCCGATACGGCGGCCGATACGGCCGTGAAGGGGACCCCTCACAGCGCCCATTCCGGGCCCGAGCCGGCAACGGGCATCGCCGAGCCGGGCCGGGCTTCGGCGTCACAGGGGTTGGAGAAGTTCTAGCGGGCGACCTTGCGGAGTTCCCTCGGCAACGCGAAGGCGATCTTCTCCTGGGCCGTGGTGATCTCGTCGACCTGGTCCCAGCCGCGCGCGGCCAGCCACTCGAGCAGCTCCATGACGAGCACGTCCGGCACGGAAGCGCCGCTGGTCACACCGACCGTGCCGACGCCGTCCAGCCACGCCTCGTCCACCTCGTGGGCGTAGTCGATCAGGTGCGCGTCCCGCGCGCCCGCCTGCCGCGCCACCTCGACGAGGCGCTTGGAGTTCGACGAGTTCCGGGAGCCCACCACGAGCACGAGATCGCACTCGGCGGCCATCGCCTTGACCGCGCCCTGCCGGTTGGAGGTCGCGTAACAGATGTCGTCGCTGGGCGGATCGGCCAGCCCGGGGAACCGCTCGCGCAACTGCTCCACGCGCTCCATGGTTTCGTCGACGCTCAGCGTGGTCTGCGACAGCCACACCACCTTCGCCGGGTCGCGCACCTCGGCCCTGGCGGCGTCCTCGGCCGTGTCGATCAGCTGGACGTGCTCCGGGGCCTCCCCCGCGGTGCCCTCGACCTCTTCGTGACCCTCGTGGCCGATCAGCAGGATGTCGTAGTCGTCCTTGGCGAACCGGTTGACCTCCTTGTGCACCTTGGTCACCAGCGGGCACGTGGCGTCGATGGTGCGGAGGTTCCGCTCGGCGGCTTCGGCGTGCACGGCCGGGGACACCCCGTGCGCGGAGAACACCACCAGCTCGCCCTCGGGCACCTCGGAGGTCTCGTCGACGAAGATCACCCCGCGTTGGCGCAACGTGTCCACGACATGCCGGTTGTGCACGATCTCCTTGCGCACGTACACGGGCGGGCCGTAGAGCTCCAACGCCTTCTCGACGGCGATCACGGCGCGGTCGACCCCCGCGCAGTAACCACGCGGTTTGGCCAGCAGCACTCGTTTGGCGGGCTCGGCGGCAGGGCTCGCTGCACTCATGGCTTCCAGGGTACGGCCCGGCCCGTTGTGCCGACGGTCACGTCTGGGCAGGGCATCGGAGGTGATCGGTTGGGCAGGATGCCCCTGGTGCGGCAGGCTGTACGCATGAAGCCTCTCCCGCTCCCCCTCCGAGTCGCCGCGGGCCTGGCCGTGACCGCCGCCGAGCATGCGCGCGAGCTGCCGAAGAACCTGCTGGGCCTGCCGGTCACCGTGCTGTCCCAGGTATTGCAGCTGTCCATGCGCCTGCAGCAGCAGGTCACCGAGCTGGCCATCAAGGGCGACGAGGTGCTGTCCTCGCTGCGGCCGGTCGAGGAGACGCCGGCGTGGGCGACCTTCGACGAGGACATCACGCCGCCCGGGGGCGACGCCCGCAACGGCCATCACGGCCCCGTCGGCGTCAAGGAGCCCGGCGAGGGCCTGCGCGACCCCTGGGAGCAGGAGGAGCAGGCGCTGGCCGAGGACCACACCGAGGGCGAGTTCGACAGCGGGAACGCGGGGGCCGGTGCGGCCGTCGCGGCTGGGGCGGCTGGTCCGGTCGGCCTGACCAACTACGACGAGCTGACCCTGCCCCAGCTTCGCGCGCGGTTGCGGCGGCTGAACCTCGAACAGCTCGAAGAACTGCTCGCCTACGAACGCGCGAACGCCAACCGGCCTTCGTTCACCGGCATGTTGACCCGCCGGATCGGCAACGTGCGGCGGTTGGCCGAGGGCGGCGGGACGGACGTCACCGGCCGGTGAGCACCGAATCCGCCACCGCCAGGGAGCAGACCAGCGCGGAGAACCCCTGGCCGGTACGCACCGTCGCGCGCAAGATCGCGGACTGGATCCACCGCCTTGGCGCGGTCTGGGTGGAGGGCCAGGTCACCCAGATCTCCGCCCGGCCGGGCACGCAGACCGCCTTCCTCACCCTGCGGGATCCGTCGGCCGACGTGTCGATGACGGTGACCTGCCCGATGCGCCTGCTGCGGGAGATCGAGCCGCCGTTGCGCGACGGCGCCAGCGTGGTGGTGTTCGCCAAGCCGACGTTCTTCCTCGGGCGCGGCACGATCAGCCTTCGCGCCAGCGAGATCCGCGCGGTCGGTATCGGTGAGCTGCTCGCCCGGATCGAACGGCTGCGCCGCCTGCTGGCCGCCGAGGGCCTGTTCGCCCCGGAACGCAAGAAGCGGCTTCCCTTCCTGCCCAAGGGAATCGGACTGATCACCGGCCGGGCGTCCGCGGCCGAGCACGACGTGCTGGCCAATGCGCACGCCCGCTGGCCCGCCGCCAGGATCCAGGTGGTCAACACCGCGGTGCAGGGCCCGTCGGCGGTCCCGCAGATCCGCAAAGCATTGTCCCTTTTGGACGACGATCCGTCGATCGACGTCATCGTGATCGCCCGCGGCGGCGGCAGCGTCGAGGACCTGCTGCCGTTCTCGGACGAGGCGCTGTGCCGGGCCGTGGCGGCCGCGCGCACGCCCGTGGTCAGCGCGATCGGGCACGAGCCCGACACCCCGCTGCTGGACCACGTGGCGGACCTGCGCTGCTCCACTCCCACGGACGCGGGCAAGCGGATCGTGCCGGACGTCCGCGAGGAGACCGCCCGCGTGCACCAGTTGCGCGACCGGGCCCGCCGGGCACTGCACGGCTGGGTGGACACCCAGTGCCGCCTGCTCGACCAGCTCCGCAGCCGTCCGGTGCTGGCCGATCCGCTGGGTCCGATCCAGCGCCGCGCCGAGGACGTCGAACTGCACCGTGAGCGGGGCCGCCGCGCGATGCTCCACGCGCTGGCCCACGAACAGGCCGCCGTCGCCTCCGCCCGCGCCCGGCTGACCGCGCTCGGGCCCGCCGCGACCATGACCCGCGGCTACACCGTCGTGCAATATCCGGACGCGGAAGGCAACCTCCAGGTACTGCGATCCATCTCTGAAGTGGCGGAGGGAACTCCGCTGCGCGTGCGGGTCGTCGACGGCGCCGTGCACGCGGTCGTCAGGACCGTCGAACCAGGAGAGTAGGACGTGCTGCAAGCGCAGGGCCCCACATTCCTGCCGCTCACCGCCGACGCGGCCGCGCGCATCGGCGCCAGTACCGTGCTGAGCAGGGCCGCCGAAGCCGACGAGACCGCCAACGCGTGCTGGACCTCGCTGCTGGCCGGCTGCTCCTCCGCGGCGCGGTGGGGGCTGGACACCCGGCTGCGGCGGCTGTCGGAGGCCACCTCGGTCTACGTCGGCACGCGATGGTGGTTCAGCGAGGGTTCCGCGCACCGCCGCCGCGTGGCGAACGCCCAGACGTGCATCGAGGAGGCGGTCACCGAGGGTGACGGCCAGGAGTTCGCGAAGGCCTTCATGGGTTACGACCACGCGATGGCCTGCGCGGTGGTCGCCGCGGGCCAGGGGCACGACAGGCACCGGCGTTCCTGAGGGGGGCACGCGGGCCGGGGTGGCGAACAGTAGTCTGCGCTGGTGAGCGAGGCCACGGAAAACGGTACGGAACTCGGCTACGAGCAGGCCCGTGACCAGCTCGTCGAGGTGGTGCGGGAACTCGAGGCGGGGGGACTGTCGCTGGAGCAGTCGCTGGCCCTGTGGGAGAAGGGCGAGCATCTCGCGAAGATCTGCGAGCACCACCTGGAGGGCGCGCGGGAGCGCATCGAAGCGGCGCTGAAGTCCGTCGAAGAGGCGGCGGAGGCGGGGGAAACCGACGGCGGCGGAGAAGGCTGAGCCCGCCGGCGGGGGCCCGGCGTGCGCGCGGAGTGAGGTTTGCCATGTCTTCGGTGCCGTGCGGTGTGCACGCGGTCTGAGAGAATCAATACCCGCCCTGCACGAACCCGGGAGGCACCAATGTCGAGCGTCAGCCCGTCCCCCAGCACATCGCGCCGCAAGGAAGCGCCCGACCGCAACCTGGCGATGGAGCTGGTGCGCGTCACGGAGGCGGCGGCGATGGCGGCCGGCCGGTGGGTCGGCAAGGGGGACAAGAACGGCGGCGACGGCGCGGCGGTCGACGCGATGCGGCAGCTGATCTCCACCGTCTCGATGCGCGGCGTGGTCGTCATCGGCGAGGGCGAGAAGGACGAAGCGCCGATGCTGTACAACGGCGAGGAGGTCGGCAACGGCGACGGTCCCGCCTGCGACGTCGCGGTCGACCCGATCGACGGCACCACGCTGATGTCCAAGGGCATGCCGAACGCGCTGGCCGTGCTCGCGGTCGCCGAGCGCGGGGCGATGTTCGACCCGTCGGCCGTGTTCTACATGGAGAAGCTGGCCGTCGGTCCCGAAGCGGCGGGCACCGTGGATCTGTCGGCGCCGATCGCGGAGAACATCCGCCGGGTGGCCAAGGCCAAGAATAGCGGCGTTTCCGACGTCACCGTCTGCATCCTCGACCGGCCGCGGCACGAGCAGATCGTGAAGGAGGTCCGCGAGGCGGGCGCCCGCATCCGGTTCATCTCGGACGGTGACGTGGCGGGCGCGATCGCGGCGGCGCGGCCGAGCACCGGTGTCGACCTGCTGCTGGGCATCGGCGGCACCCCCGAGGGCATCATCGCGGCCTGCGCCATGAAGTGCCTCGGCGGTGAGCTGCAGGGCAGGCTGTGGCCGAAGGACGACGCCGAGCGGGAGAAGGCGCTGGCCGCCGGGCACGATCTGGACCGCGTGCTGACCACCGACGACCTGGTCAAGGGCGACAACGTGTTCTTCTGCGCCACCGGGGTCACCGACGGTGACCTGCTGCGGGGCGTGCACTACCGCGCTGGTGGCGCGACGACCCAGTCGATCGTGATGCGGTCGAAGTCGGGCACGGTTCGCCTGATCGACGGCTACCACCGCCTGACGAAGCTGCGGGCCTACTCCTCGATCGACTTCGACGGCGAGCTGGGCGAGTCCGGCGCCGAGAAGTCGGTTCCGCCGCTGCCGTAGCCGTCGACGCGACGCCCTACTCGGCGTTGCTGGAGTGGCCGGGGAAGAGGTGCGCCTCGGGGTCGAGGGCGACGGCGATGTTGTTGATCGCCGTCGCGGCCTCGCCGAAACCGGTGGCGATGAGCTTCACCTTGCCCGGGTACGCGGCGACGTCCCCGGCCGCGTACACGCGCTCGCGGGCGGTCGCCATCGTCGAGTCGACCGCGATCGCCCGGCGGTCGATCTTCAACCCCCAGCTCTCGATCGGTCCGAGATCCGCCGTGAAGCCGAGGGCCGCCACCAGGGTCTGCGCCGGCAGCACCACCGGTTCGGCTCCCTTCGCCTTGACGACCACCTCCGCCAGCGCGCGCTCGCCGCGGAGTTCGGTCACCTCGGCATCGGTGATCATCCGGATGCCGAGCTCGCGGGCCTGCCGCACGATCGAGTCGGCGGCGCGGAACTTCGCGCGGCGGTGCACCAGTGTCACGCTCGCGGCGACCGGATGCAGCGCGAGCACCCAGTCGAAGGCCGAGTCGCCGCCGCCGACCACGATCACGTCCTGCCCGGCGTGTGCGTCCAGCGAGGGCACGAAATGCACCATGCCGCGCCCGAGCCAGCCCTGCCCGGCGGGCAGCGGCCGCGGCGTGAACTCGCCGATGCCCGCGGTGATCAGCACCGCACCGGCATGCACGGTCTGCCCGCCGTCGAGCACCACGTCCAGTCCGGTTTCGCCCGGCCGCAGTCCCTCCGCCTTGCGCCCCAGCAGGTAGCGCGGCTGCCACGGCGCGGCCTGTTCCAGCAGGCCCTTGATCAGGTCGCGCCCGCGGATCGCGGGGAAGCCGCCCACGTCGTAGATCATCTTCTCCGGGTACATCGCGGTGACCTGACCGCCCGCCTCGGGCAGCGCGTCCACCACGGCCGTCGACAGGCCGCGGAAACCCGCGTAGTAGGCGGCGAACAGCCCGGTGGGACCGGCGCCGACGATCAGCACGTCGACCGAAAGTTCCTCAGCGGTGCCCATCGGCGCCCCGCCCTTCGCAGCGATTCCCCGGAGTGGTCCGGACACTGCGATCGTAACGATTCGCGGTGCGCAAGCACACGAAGCGAAGCCGATCGCACTGGGTGAGACTGGCGTTATGGCTGAACAGGAATACCGGATCGAACACGACACGATGGGCGAGGTCAAGGTGCCCGTCGACGCGCTGTACCGGGCCCAGACCCAGCGGGCCGTGGAGAACTTCCCGATTTCCGGCCGTGGCCTGGAGCGTGCGCAGATCCGCGCGCTCGGCCTGCTCAAGGCCGCCGCCGCGCGCGTGAACGCCCGGCTGGGGGTGCTCGAACCCGAACTCGCGGAGGCGATCGCCGAAGCCGCCGACGCGGTGGCCGAGGGCCGTTACGACGAGCACTTCCCCATCGACGTGTTCCAGACCGGTTCCGGCACTTCGTCGAACATGAACGCCAACGAGGTGATCGCGACGCTGGCCAGCCGCAGGCTGGGCAGCGACGTGCACCCGAACGACCACGTCAACGCGTCGCAGTCGTCGAACGACACGTTCCCGACGACGATCCACGTCGCCGCGACCGAGGCCGTGCTCATGGACGTGATCCCGGCGCTGGACCACCTGGCGACGACGATCGAGGCCCGCGCCGCCGAATGGCGGGACGTGGTGAAGTCCGGCCGCACGCACCTCATGGACGCCGTGCCGGTCACCCTCGGCCAGGAGGCCGGTGCGTGGGCGGCGCAGGTCCGGTACGGGATCGAACGGCTCGAGTCCGGGGTGGGCCGCCTGGGTGAACTGCCCATCGGCGGGACCGCGGTCGGGTCCGGGCTCAACGCCCCGGACAACTTCGGGGCGCGCGTCGCGGCCGAACTCGCCACGGTGACCCGGCTGCCGCTGACCGAGGCCCGCAACCACTTCGAGGCGCAGGCCAGCCAGGACAGCGTGGTGGAGACGTCGGCGAACCTGCGCACCGTCGCCGTGTCGCTGCACAAGATCGCGAACGATCTCCGGTGGCTGGGTTCGGGCCCCCGCACCGGGCTGGCCGAGCTGGCACTGCCCGATCTGCAGCCCGGCTCGTCGATCATGCCGGGCAAGGTGAACCCGGTGATCCCGGAGGCCACGCTCCAGGTGGTGGCCCAGGTGATCGGCAACGACGCGGCGGTGGCCTTCGCCGGGGCGCAGGGCAACTTCCAGCTCAACGTGAACCTGCCGGTGATCGCCCGCAACGTGCTGGAGTCGGCACGCCTGCTGGCGGCGGTGTCGCGGCTGCTGGCGGACAAGGTGTTCGCGGGCGTGACCGTCAACGCCGACCGCGCGCGGGCCTACGCGGAGGGTTCGCCGTCGATCGTCACGCCGCTGAACAAGTACATCGGCTACGAAGAGGCGGCGGCGGTGGCCAAGCAGGCGCTGAAGGAACTCAAGACCATCCGCGAGGTGGTCGTCGAGCGGGGCTACATCGAACAGGGCAAGCTCACCGAAGCCCAGCTCGACGAGGCCCTCGACGTGCTGCGCATGGCCCGCGGCGGCCGCTGACCACGTGGAGCCGCCAAGGGGTTGCGGGCGCTGTGAGGGGTCCCCTCTCAGCGCCCGCAACCCCGGCTACGCCGCGTGCCGCGCGGCCGGCGGCCGATTCCGCCGCGTCGGAGATCCGGGACTGACCTCGTCCCGGCTCGGCTCCCCCGTGCCCGCCTTCTCCGGCAGCCCCGCCGCGACCCGGCTGCCCGGTCCGGGAAGACGGCGGGCGCGCTGGGCGAGCAGGGCGGTGCACAGCACCCCGAGCACCAGCGGCACGTGCCCGGCCAAGCGGTACCAGCCGACATCGCCCCTGGCGAAGTCCATGATGGACAGTACGACGAGCACTCCGGCGAAACTGAACAGCACCGGCAACTGGCTGCCCGCCCTGCCGGGACGGGAAAGCACCCACAGCAGGGCGATACCCACCGCGAAGTTGAACGCCACCGCCTCGTGTTCCATATGCGATCCGGGCGCGACCGTGCTGCCGTCCCCCAGCGGCTGAGGCAGGAAAAGCTGCGACACCACGAGCGAGAACTGGGAAACCGCCGCGAACCCGAGCAGCCATCGCGGCCAGTCGACGGGCGAGGGCCGCCCCCGCGGAACGAGCCGTTCCAGCACTTCGGCCGTGACGTCGGCGCGCTCGCCTGCCGTGTCGATCCGGGTCAGTCGGGTCACCACCGCCGCTTCGTGCTGCCAGGCCGTACAGTCCGCACAGGACGCCAGGTGCTCGTCGAGCGCCTCCTGCGCCACGCCGGTGTCCTCTCCGTCCAGTGCGGCCGAAACCGCCTCACGCGCGGTTGCACAGTCCATACCCGTATTGTCGCCTGCCTGAGGCAAATAGTTCCCTCACCGCGTCCCCCGCCGCTTTCCGGTCCGGTTTCACCTGTCCGCGACGTCCCCTTGATCGACTGTTTTCCCGACCCCATAAGGTCCTTTGCGGAGAGTCCGCGGAAGGGGACGGGCAGTGGACGACGACGAGATCACCCGGGACGCCTTCCGCGCCGCACGGGGCGACCGGATGGCCGCGGAGCGGTTCGTGGCGGCGACCCGGCACCAGCTGCACCGGTTGCTGGGCTACCTGTCCAGTCCCGCCCTCGCCGAGGACCTCGTGCAGGAAACCTATCTGCGCGCCTTCGCCGCCCTTCCGGGTTACGAGGGCCGTTCCCCGGCGCGGATGTGGCTGCTGGCGATCGCGAAGCGCGTCGCCGCCGACCAGTTGCGCGTCCAGGGCCGCCGCCCGCGGGCCGGCCGGACCGAGGACTGGGTGGCGCAAGCCGAGCAGCACGGCGCCACCGCCCCGGACCACGGCCGCCTGGTGGTGCTGCGCCGCCTGGTCGGCGAACTGGAACTCGAGCGCCGGGAGGCGTTCGTGCTCACCCAGGTGGCGGGCCTGTCCTACGCCGAAGCGGCGGAGCTGTGCGGCTGCGCGGTCGGCACCATCCGCTCCCGGGTGTTCCGGGCCCGTGAGGACCTGACCGCGGCGCTGCGCGAGGGGCAGCGCCGGGCTGCGCACGGCTGAATCCCCTGAAACTGTCGGTGCCCGGGGGCATGATGGGCTCATGTTCCTCGCCGACGTCGTGGCCGCCTCCGCCGAGCTGGCGGCCACGCGCTCGCGCAAGGCCAAGATCGCGACGTTGTCCGCGCTGCTCTCCCGGGCGGGCCCTGCAGAGCTGCCCGCGGTCGTCGCGTTCCTGACCGGACGGCCCACCCAGGGCCGGATCGGCACCGGCTGGCGCACGCTCGCCGGGCTGGACACCGCCCCGGCCGCCGCCCCGTCGCTCACGGTGGCCGAGGTGGACGCCGCACTGGACGAGGTGGCAAGCACGGCGGGCGCGGGCTCGGCCCAGCGCCGCGCCGAGGTCCTGCGCACCCTGTTCGCCCGGGCCACCGAGGCCGAGCAGCACTTCCTGTTCCGCCTGCTCACCGGCGAGTTGCGGCAGGGTGCGCTGGAAGGGGTGATGGTGGACGCCGTCGCCGCGGCGGCCGCGGTGCCGTCCGAAGCGGTGCGACGGGCCTTCATGCTCTCCGGCCGTCTCCCCGAAACCGCCGTCGCCGCGATCGGCGGTGGCGAGCAGGCGCTCGGCGCGTTCCGGCTGCGGCTGGGGCGCCCTCTGCGCCCGATGCTCGCCTCTCCGGCGGAATCGCTGGACGAGGCGCTGGCCGAGCACGCCTCGGTGGTGGTGGAGTACAAACTGGACGGTGCCAGGATCCAGGTCCACCGGAACGGCGACGAAGTGCGGGTCTACACGCGAACGTTGCGGGAGATCACCGGGCAGGTGGGCGAACTGGTCGAGTTGGTGCGGGCGCTGCCGTGCCGCTCGGTGGTGCTCGACGGGGAGACCCTCGCACTGACCGACGAGGGCAGGCCCCGGCCGTTCCAGGAGACGATGAGCCGGTTCGGCAGCACCCGCGAGGAGCAGGTGCGGGCCCTGCTGCTGCGGCCGTACTTCTTCGACTGCCTGCACCTGGACGGCGTGGACCTGCTCGACGCCCCGCTCCGCGAGCGCAACGCCGCACTGCGGACGGTGGCCGGGGAACACCTCGTCCCGGGCCGGACCGAGCCGCCGGATCCCGCGGGCATCCTCGACGCGGCGCTGGCGGACGGCCATGAAGGGGTGATGGTGAAGGCGCTCGACTCGGTCTACGCGGCGGGCCGCCGGGGCCGGGCTTGGCTGAAGGTGAAACCGGTGCACACGCTCGATCTGGTCGTGCTCGCGGCGGAATGGGGGCACGGACGGCGCACCGGGTATCTGTCCAATCTGCACCTCGGCGCCCGCGATCCCGACGGCGGGCCGCCGATCATGGTGGGCAAGACGTTCAAGGGGCTCACCGACGAGTTGCTGGCGTGGCAGACGAAAAGGCTGCTGGAACTGGAAACACACCACGACGACTGGACCGTCCGGGTCCGGCCGGAACTGGTGGTGGAGATCGAACTCGACGGGGCACAGATCAGCACCCGTTATCCCGGTGGCGTCGCGCTTCGTTTCGCGCGCGTCGTGCGTTACCGTCCCGACAAGGAACCGTCCGAGGCCGACACGATCGATATGGTCCGCGCCACACTCAAGTGATTTTCGTGGACCAACGGGAGAACTGCTGTTACAGAACCGGCACATCTCTTCCGTAGTTTGCGGGCATGGTCGCTGCCCCACCCCTTGATCCACCCACTGGCGCCGTCACCCGGCCCCAGCCCGCGAAGTCCGCCCGCTGGCGGTCCAGGCTGCCCGCGGTGGCCGCCGTACTAGGTGGTCTGGCCCTGATCGGGGCGCGGGCGGCGCAGTACGGGAACTGGCTGGTGGACGACGCCGCGATCACCTTCGCCTACGCGCGCAACCTGGCCGATGGACTGGGCCCGGTGGCGCAGCCCGGTGTGCCGCCGGTGGAAGGGTTCTCCAATCCGACGTGGACCGCGCTGCTGGCGATCGGCCGCCTGCTCGGCCTGTTCGACCGGGGCACCTTGTTCGGCATCCCGGACTACGTCCTGTTCCCGAAGGCACTCGCGCTGTTGTGCTGCGCCGGAATCCTGATCGCGGCTCACTCGGCGGCCTCCCTGGTGTCGCGGCGGCCCTGGCTGGTGACGCTGTGCACCGGCGCGCTCCTCGCCGCGGTGCCCTCGTTCGTGGTCTGGTGCTTTTCCGGGCTGGAGAACTCGCTGTTCGCCCTTCTGGTGACGTCGCTGGCGGTGGTCGCCTTCCGCGCGGCGATCCTGGGACACCTGCTCACCCCGAAGGTCGCGATCACGGTGGGGCTGCTCGCCGCGCTCGCCGCCCTCACCCGCCCGGACGGGGCCATCTACGCGGCGGCCTACCCGCTGACCGCGCTGATCCAGTTGCGGCGCACCACACTGGCTTCGACCGTGCGGTCCGTGCTGGTCTCCTGCGCGGCCTTCGCCGCACTCTTCGGCGCCTATCTCACCTGGCGGTACGTCGAGTTCGGCCGCCTGGTGGCGAACACCGCGGTGGCGAAGAGCCAGCAGGTGCCGGACCTCAAGCAGTTCACCCGTGTCGGGGAACTCGTGCTCTACGCGGGCACGCTCGCGGTGCTGCTGCTCGTGCTGGTCGTCGGACTGGTGATGGCCCGCTCCTCGTGGTGGCGTCAGGGAATACCGGCCCTGCTGGTGCCCTTGAGCCTGGCGCTGATCGCCTACGCGGTGCTCAACCCGGACTGGATGGGCGAGTACCGGTTCGCCACACCGGTGTGGGCGATGGCCGCGCTGATCGGGCCGCTGGCCACGGCGGAGGCGTTCCGCGGGTCCGGCGTGCGCGGCCGGTTCGTCCTGGCGGTGGCCATGGCCGCGGCCCTCGTACCCTCCGGCGCCGCGTTCGCCGACGCGGGCAGCAGGTTCCGGGACCAGCCGACCCTGCCGATGTGCTTCGTCGCGGACCGGTTCGGCCGCGTCTTCAACACCTACGCCGATCTGCTCGACGTCAAGCAGGGGTCGATCCTGGAGCCGGATCTCGGCGGCACCTCGCTCACCAGCCGCCTGCCGATCCTGGACCTGGCGGGCCTGGTGGACGCCAAGATCGCGGACTACTACCACGACCACGACATGGCGGCGCTGCGCGATCGCGTGTTCGAGGACGTCAAGCCGACCTTCCTGCACTTCCGCCTGTACTGGGGCGGCACCACGGGAATCGCGACGGATCCCCGGCTGCTGCGCGACTACTACCCGCTCTACACCTACCCGGCTCCCGCGGAGCTCGGCGGCGACTGGGTGCGCAAGGACGCGGTACACAGCGAGGAACAGCTCGCGGCCGCGCGGGCTTACGCGGCGGCCGTGGTGCCGGAAACGGAGCGCAAGCTGTGGGTCTGGCCCCGCCGCTCCTGCGGTGACACCCTTCGCCCCGGCCAGACCACCCTCGACCAGCACTGAAGCGCGGTTCGTCCCCGGGCCGTGAGGGGACCCCTCACAGCCCCGGTTTCGCAGAAGCGGCGGTGGCTGTGCGGGGCAGGGTGAGTGTGAAGACGGCACCGCCGTCGTTGGCGACGGTGATGTCGCCGCCGTGCACGCGGGCGTTCTCCCGCGCGATCGCCAGCCCAAGGCCGCTGCCCTCGGTGGCGGTCCGCGCCCGGTCACCACGCACGAACCGGTCGAAAACCAGGTCCAGCAGGTCTTCGGGAACGCCGGGACCGGAATCGGCGACGCGGACGGTGACCCGGTCGGCGTCCGTACCGTCGATGAGCACGGAAAACGGGGGCGCCCCGTGGTGGACGGCGTTGGTCAGCAGGTTCCGCGCGATCGTGTGCAGCCGCCGCGGGTCCCCGACCACCACGACATCGCCGAGCGCACGCGGTTCGGCCGTGATGCCGGAAAGGTCGACGGCGTCCGCCCAGAGATCGGTCAGCTCCACCGGTTCCGCCTGGAAGTCGGCGGCCCCCGCGTCGAACCGGGAGATCTCCATCAGGTCCTCCACGAGGGTGGCCAGCCGACGGGTCTGCACGCCGAGCAGGTGCGCGGACCGCGCGCTCACCTCGGGGTGGTCCAGACCGTCCACGGCGGCGACCATCGCCGCGAGCGGGGTGCGGAGATCGTGCGCCACATCGGCCACGAACCGCCGCTGCTGCTGGTCCTTGGCCCGCAGTTCCTTGATGGAATCCCCGACCTGGCGCGCCATCGCGTTGAACGAGGCGGCCAGTTCCGCGAGCTCGTCCCTGCCTCGCACCGGAACGCGGACGTTGAGGTCGCCAAGGCCCAGCTCGCGTGCCGCCGAAGCCACCGCCTGCACCGGCCGCTGGATCCGTTTCGCGGCCACCAGCGCCGCGGCCACCCCCAGCGCGGCGACCAGGACCGCGATCATCGTCAGGTTGCGCCGCAGCTTCGCCAGTTCGTCCTGCAACGCCCCCATGTTGTAGAACTCGACCAGCACCAGGTCCGGCAGCACCTGCCCGGACAGCACGCAGTAGGCCGGGTCGTCCAGCGATTCCATCGTCCAGGAGCTCGTGTACCTCGACAGCGCGCCGTCCACCAGCCAGACCGGCAACTCGACCGGCGGTGCCTGGCCCGGCATCCGCTGCGGGTCGAACACGAAGTGGCCGTCGGTGATCGCAGGCCGGGGTGCCCCCGGGGAGAAGTCGAGCAACGTCCAGCGCACCCCCTGCTCGCGGTACATGTACCCGGCCACCATGTCGGCGGGTCCGCGTCCGTTGAGGTACTGCGCGACGAACCGGGCCTGCACCAGATCGGCCGAGAAGCCGGCACGGGCGGCGGCGAGGAACCGGTCGGTGGTGTCGCTCGCCTGCACCTGGTAGGACGCGAAGGCCATCGCGGTGGTCGCCACCACGGTCACGAACACGACCGCGGCCGCGATACGGGCCCGCAGGCCGAAGTACGGTCTCACGGAGAGGTCAGGCGGTAGCCGAGGCCGCGGACCGTGCGCAGCAGGACCGGGCTGCCCGGATCCCGCTCGATCTTGGCCCGCAGCCGGGCGATCGCCGCGTCGACGATGCGGGAATCGCCGACATAACCGTAGTCCCAGACACGTTTGAGCAGGGTCTGCCGGGTCAGCACCTGACCGGGATGGGTCGCGAACTCCAGCAGCAGCTTCAGTTCGGTCGCGGTGAGGTGCAGTTCGGCGCCGTCCGCGGTGACCATCATCGCGGACGGGTCGACCACCAGATGCCCGAACCGCAGCACCGGATCGGCGGCGACCGGCGCGACCCGGCGCATCACCGCCTTCATCCGCGCGTCGACCACCCGCGGTTCGGCGGGTTTGACCACGTAGTCGTCGGCGCCGCATTCCAGGCCGACGACCACGTCCACCGCGGAGCCGCGAGCGGTCAGCAGGATGATCGGGACCAGGCTGGTGGCCCGGATCCGGCGGCACACCTCGAATCCGTCGATCCCCGGGAGCATCAGGTCGAGCAGCACCACGTCCAGCCGCTCACCGGCCAGCATCTCGAGCGCGCGCTCGCCGGAAGGGGCGTGGGTCACCTCGTGGCCGAGCGCGCCGAGTGCCACCGAGAGCGCCTCGGCGAGCGCGCCATCGTCCTCCACGAGCAGCACCTGGGCCACGAAACCGACAATCCCCCCGGTTGACGAGCGATCAACGCCACTTTAGCGCGCATCGGACCGGGGCAGCGTGATCGTCAGGACCGGCCGAGGAAGATCGGGTTGGTCATGGCCGCCATCGCCCCGAAGTTCAGCCCCGGGGACAAAGCCGGGGCACCGGCGCTGCCGTCCGCCTGCGGGTGGCGCACCTCGGCGCGAACGTAGGCGGCCGCGGCCGGGGTGGTCAGCCAGGTCACCGTGCCCTCCCCGCTCGCGGGCAGGCTCTGCTGCAGCAACTGGCCCTCGTCGGTGATGAGGCGGACGGTGCCGTTCGGCACCCCCTTCACGTCCAGCCTGACGGCGACCTTGTCGCCCTTGCCCACGGCGAGCCGTTCCCCGATGCCGGCGCTCTGGCCTCGCGGCCCGGCGGCGGCGAAGGACAGCTCGACCGCCGAGGATTCGGCGATCCAGGTCCGCCCGGCCCTGATCCCGTCCAGGATCGCGTCCCGGCTCAGCTCGTCGGCCAGCACCACGTTCTGCGGCAACCCGATCACGTTGCCGGGGTTGTGCGCGTCGCTGTTGCCCATCGCGGGCAGCCAGCGGCCGCCGCCGCGCACCGCCTCGACCAGCTTGCCGTCCCAAGTGGACACCGCGGCGTCGTCGTCCCACGTCCACGGCCCGTTCCACACCTCGACCGCGTCGAAGTCCCGGTAGCCGAACTTGAAGTTGCAGCCGATCCACGGGCAGTACGGGTGCGCGGCCACGCACAGGCCGTTCGAGCGGTGCACCTCGCGCTGGAACTCCGGCAGATCGCGGTCCTGCGCACGGTACCGCCAGTCGATGAACTGCCCCGGCCGCACGCCCAGCGCCAGCCAGTGGCCGTTGCGGGTGGTGACCTCCTCACCGAGCATGATGAGCAGGTCGTCCCCGGCGAAGGGGCCCCACACCCCGTGAGAGGACGAGGTGTTGTGGTCGGTCGAGGTGATGAAGTCCAGCTTCGCGTCCCTCGCCCCGGCCGCGACCTCGGCGGGAAGCCGCCTCCCGTCGGAATACACGGTGTGCAGGTGGCAGTCGCCGCGGTACCAGGCACGGCCGCGTCCGGCGGCCTTCACCGGCGGGTAGTCCGGCTGGTACGCGGGTCCGGACGGGCCGTAGGTCAGCGTCACCTCGACGCGGTAGTCCATGCCCTGCGGCGCGATCTGGTACGGGCCGAGCACGATGTTCCACGTGCCCGGCATCACCTCGCCCGGCAGGTACCCGGGGGTCGCCTCACTCCGGGCGATCGAGAACCGGTCGCGGAAACCGCCGGACCAGCCACGGAAACCGGCACCGCCGAGCTGTGTGCCGCGCGCGTCGAAAACCCCGATGTCGCAGGAGTTTCCTGGCGTGCCCGCGGGCACCGGCGGTTTGTCGTAGCTGTAGACCGCGGAGATCCGGCTGACCCCGGACGGCACCTGCACCGGCAGGTACACGAAGTCGGGGGTGCCGGGCTCGAAATGCCCGGTGATCACCTTCGTTTCGGTCTGCCCTTCGGCCGCCTCGGCGAACGCGACCGGTGCCAGTGCCATCCCCGCGCCCACCCCGGCGGCGGTGAGAAAGCCACGCCGGGAGACGCCCGCCCCGCAATTCATGCACATGAGCGCACGCTTTCACAGCGCCGGTGACCGGGACAAGCCGATCAGTGGTCCGGCGGGTGTCGGTTCGCTGAACCACCGGAAACGTAGGCTGGCCGGCCGTGACCCCTTACACCGCAGCGGAAAACCGCTACCAGGACATGACCTACCGCCGCACCGGGCGCAGCGGGCTGAAACTGCCGTCGATCTCACTCGGGCTGTGGCGCAACTTCGGGGACGACCGGCCGCTGGAGGTCCAGCGGGCCGTGCTGCGCCGCGCCTTCGACCTTGGCATCACGCATTTCGACCTGGCCAACAACTACGGCCCGCCCTACGGTTCCGCGGAACGGAACTTCGGCCGTCTGCTCCGGGAGGATTTCCGGCCGTACCGGGATGAACTGGTCATTTCCACCAAGGCCGGGTACGACATGTGGCCGGGGCCGTATGGGGAATGGGGTTCACGCAAGTACCTGCTGGCGAGCCTGGACCAGTCGCTGACCCGGATGGGCCTGGACTACGTGGACATCTTCTATTCGCACCGGTTCGATCCGGAAACGCCGCTCGAAGAGACGATGGGTGCGCTGGCGTCCGCGGTCCAGCAGGGGAAGGCGCTGTACGTCGGCATCTCGTCCTACAACGCGCGGCGCACCCGGGAGGCGGCGGCGCTGCTGCGGCAGCTCGGGGTGCCGCTGCTGATCCACCAGCCTTCGTACTCGATGCTGAACCGCTGGATCGAAGAGGACGGCCTGCTCGATGTGCTGGCCGAAGAGGGTGCCGGTTGCATCGGTTTCGCCCCGCTCGCCCAGGGACTGCTGACCGACCGGTACCTCAACGGCGTTCCGGAGGGTTCCCGCGCCACGCAAGGGAAATCGCTCGACCCGGCGGTGCTCGGGGAAGAAACGATCGGCAAGCTGCGGGCCCTCGACGAGATCGCGCGGCGGCGTGGCCAGACCCTCGCGCAGCTCGCGCTGAACTGGCTGCTGCGGGACGAGCGGATGACCTCCGCCCTGATCGGCGCGTCCTCGGTCCGCCAGTTGGAACAGAACGTCCAGGCCCTGCAGGGCCCGCCGCTGACCGAGGCGGAACTGGCCGAAATCGACCGGTACGCCACCGATGCGGGCCTCAACCTCTGGGCGCGCTCCAGCCAGGAATGACCTAGGGTTTTCCGCATGGCGGCAGTGGTGCGGAACGTGGTGACCTCCGGCGTCTTCACGCTCGACGGCGGTAGCTGGGACGTGGACAACAACGTGTGGATCGTCGGCGACGACACCGAGGTGCTCGTCATCGACGCCGCCCACGACGCGACGGCGATCGCCGAGGCGGTCGGCGAAGCGGCGGTGCGCGCGATCGTGTGCACGCACGCCCACAACGACCACGTCAACGCGGCGCCGGAACTCGCACGATCGACCGGGGCGCCGATCCTGCTGCACCCCGCCGACCGGGTGCTGTGGGATCTCACCCACCCGGAGCGGGCGCCGGACGGCGAACTGGCGGACGGGCAGCGGCTGACGATCGCCGGGACGGAACTGACCGTGCTGCACACGCCGGGGCATGCGCCCGGCGCCGTCTGCCTGTACGCGCCCGGACTGGGCACGGTGTTCACCGGGGACACCCTGTTCCACGGCGGACCGGGCGCGACGGGCCGGTCGTACTCGGACCACCCGACCATCGTGCGGTCGATCCGGGAGAAGCTGTTCACCCTCCCGGACGACACCGTGGTGCGCACCGGACACGGCGAGTCCACCACGATCGGCGCCGAAAAGGCGAACGTCCCGACCTGACCTGGTCTCGCCTGGTCACCCCCGCAACCGCGGGCAGAGGTGCGGGGTGCGGGGGTCACGCGCCCAGCGCACCAGGCCGGCCACGTCGATGCCGTGCGGTGGCGAGACCGCGTACGGTTCGAGGCCCTCCGCCCCGCGCGCCAGCAGCGCCGCCGCCCCCTTGCCGTTGCCCCGCGCCTCGTGGGTGAGACCGACGGCCAGTTGCGCCAGTGCCTTCCACAGCCCGCGCTCGGGCCGCTCACCGGCCTTCCAGGCGTCCTCGAACACTTCGTGCGCATGGAACGGCCTGCCGTCGGCCAGCAGCCGCTGCGCCTCGTCCAGGGTCTGTTCCGGGGTGCGCACGATCCCCTCGGGCTGCCGGGGCACCCCCGGCGCCCCGTGGGGCAACGGGCGGCCGAGGCCGTCCCGCGGCCGCGCGTTGCGGGCCCGGCCCGCGGCGTCCCGATCACGGTCGTTCACGGCCCCCATTGTGCCCCCGGATGTCCTACGCTGAACTCTCGTGCGCTTCCTCGAAGGCCATCGGCCCGGTCACGAACTGACCTACGACGACGTGTTCCTCACCCCGAACCGCTCGGCCGTGGAGTCCCGCTTCGACGTCGATTTGTCCACTGTGGATGGTACCGGCGCCACGATCCCGATCGTGGTGGCCAATATGACCGCCGTCGCCGGCCGCCGGATGGCGGAGACGGTGGCGCGCCGCGGCGGCCTGGTGGTGCTGCCCCAGGACGTCGACCCGGCCGCGGTCGCCGACACCGTCTCCTGGGTCAAGAGCCGCCACACGGTGTGGGACACCCCGGTGGTGCTCACCGAGGGCGACGCGGTGGCCGACGCGCTGAATCTGGTCGGCAAGCGCGCCCACGGCGCCGTGGTCGTGGTGGACGGGGAGGGCCGCCCGCTGGGCATCGTGGACGAGGCCGCGTGCACCGGAGTGGACCGGTTCGCCCGGTTGTCCGAGGTCACCGAGCCCGCACTGGTGACCTGCCCCCTCGACACACCCGCCAGGGAGGTCTTCGACCGGCTGCACACCGCCGGGGCCCGGCTCGCGCTGGGCGTGAACGACTCGGGACGGCTCGTCGGCGTGCTCACCCAGACCGCCGCGCTGAGGACGGACATCTACGCGCCCGCCGTCGATGCGCAGGGCAGGCTGCGGGTGGCCGCCGCGATCGGGGTCAACGGGGATGTCGCCGCGAAGGCCGAGGCCGTGCTGGCCGCGGGCATCGACGTGCTCGTGGTGGACACCGCCCACGGTCACCAGGAGAAGATGCTCGCCGCGCTCAAGGCGGTGCGCGGCCTCTCGCCCCGGGTGCCGGTGGTGGCGGGCAACGTGGTCACCGCCGAAGGCACCCGCGACCTCATCGCCGCGGGCGCGGACGTGGTCAAGGTCGGGGTGGGCCCCGGCGCGATGTGCACGACGCGGATGATGACCGGCGTCGGCCGCCCCCAGTTCTCGGCGGTGGCCGAATGCGCCGAAGCCGCCAAGGCGCTCGGCAAGCACGTGTGGGCGGACGGCGGCGTGCGGCACCCCCGTGACGTGGCGCTCGCACTGGCCGCGGGCGCCTCGGCGGCCATGGTCGGTTCCTGGTTCGCCGGCACCCACGAGTCCCCCGGTGATCTCCGGTACGACGAGCACGGCCGTCCCTACAAGGAATCCTTCGGGATGGCGTCGAAACGGGCTCTGGCCGTGCGGACCCGCGCGGAGGGCATGTTCGACCGGGCCCGCAAGGCGCTGTTCGAGGAGGGCATCTCCTCCTCGCGGATGATGCTCGACCCCACTCGACCGGGTGTGGAGGATCTGCTCGATTCGATCTGCTCCGGCGTGCGGTCGGCGTTCACCTACGCGGGTGCTCGCGATATCGCGGAGTTCGCCGAACGGGCCGTGGTGGGCGTGCAGTCCGCGGCCGGTTTCGCCGAGGGAAGGCCCCTTCCCGCCGGGTGGTAGCAGGCGCACGGCCGGGTTTCCGGCCGCGCGTGCCCGGCCCGTCCGGACCTACGCTGAGGGCGTGACCGACGCAGTGATCGTGCGCGACCTGGTCAAGCGCTATCGCCGCTCCGGCCCTCCGGCGGTGGACGGGCTGAGTTTCCGCGTGCGCTCGGGCGAGATCTTCGGCCTGCTCGGCCCGAACGGCGCGGGCAAGACCACGACGGTGGGGGTGCTCACCACCCGCGTGCTGCCCACTTCGGGCCACGCGCTGGTGTACGGGGTGGATGTGCGCCGGTCGCCGAGCCAGGCGCGGCAGTTGTTCGCCGTGGTGCCGCAACGGAACAACCTCGACCGGTCGCTGACGATCCGGCAGAACCTGGTCTTCCACGCGGCGTACCACGGCCTGGGCCGCACGGAGCGCAACCGGCGCGCCGACGAGATCCTCGACCGGATGGGCCTGGCCGATCTGGCGGGCTCGCGCGTCGATCTCGTCTCCGGTGGCCAGGCCCAGCGCGTGATGATCGCGCGGGCACTGATGCACGAGCCGCGCGTGCTGTTCCTGGACGAGCCCACCACGGGTCTCGACCCGCAGGCGAGGCTGTTCGTCCACGAGCGCGTCACGGCGTTGCGGGAGGCCGGGGTGACGGTCGTGCTCACCACGCACGACATGGAGGAGGCCGCCAAGCTGTGCGACCGGGTCGGCATCGTGGACCACGGCAGGCTGCTCGCGCTGGACAGTCCGCAGACGCTGACCACGTCCTTGCCGGGCAGCACGACGATGACGCTCACGGCGAGCACCGGCGGGCACGACCGCGAGAAGATCGCCGACGCCCTGCAGGCACTGGACGGGGTGGAACGGGTCGAAACGATCTCCAGGGGAGGCCCCGGTGTGCCGGGGGCATCCCGGCCGCCCGGACCGCCCGGCCCCCCGGGACCGCCCGGACCTCCGGTGCCGCACCCGGTCGCCGGGAACGGCGAAGACGGCGAAGACACCGCGCAGTTCCGGCTCTACACCGAGCACGAACCCGCCGTCGTGCTGCCGTCGGTGCTCAAGGCGCTGAGCGCGCTCGGCTGCGACCTCGGCGGCCTGTCCCTCGGCACCCCGAGCCTGGAAGACGTCTTCATCGGCCTCACCGGAAGGGAGCTGCGATGACCGGCCCCGCCGCCACCGTCGGGCTTCCGCACGCGAGTCCGGCCACCGCGGCCCGGACGTTCTTCGCCGTGCTGTGGCGCGACGTGTTCGTCACCGGGCGGGAACTCCTGCCGTTCCTCGCGCAGGTGGTCGTCCAGCCGTTCTTCATGCTGTTCATCTTCGGCAAGGTGCTCACCGGGATCGGCTACGTGCAGGGGAACTTCGCCCAGATCCTGCTGCCGGGGATGGTCGCGCTGACCGGTTTCCTCACCGGGCTGCAGAACACCACGATGCCGCTGATCCTCGACTTCTCCTGGACGAGGGAGATCGAGGACCGCCTGCTCGCGCCGATGCCGATTCCCCTGGTGGCGCTGGAGAAAGTGGTGTTCGGCGCGCTGCGCGGGATCGTGGCCGCGCTCCTGATCGTCCCGATCGGCTACCTGATCCTGTCCGGCATCCACTGGCCCGCCTCGGCCTGGCCGGGAGTGCTCGGCCTGATCGTCCTCGGTTCGCTGGCCGGGGCGGCGATCGGCATGACGATCGGCACCCTGGTGCAGCCGCGCCGGATCCAGATCATGTTCGCGGTGGTGCTGATGCCGCTGATGTTCACCGGCTCCACCCAGTTCCCGTGGTTCGGGCTGACGAACCTGCGCTGGTTCCAGGTGATCTGCGCGCTCAACCCGCTCACCTACGTCAGCGAAGGCATGCGCTCGCTGCTGCTGGCCGGGCAGATCCGCTCGATCCCGCTGTGGATCGACATTCCGGTCATCGTGCTCGCCCTGGCCGTGTTCCTCACCATCGGCGTCAAGGGCTTCCTCCACCGCGCACTGGACTGACCCCAGGCGGGCACCCGGGCATCCCGGGTGCCCGCACGGGCGGCCGTCGTCAGCCGTGGTCCTCCAGCATTTCCGTGACCAGCGCCGCGATCGGCGAGCGCTCGGAACGGGTCAGCGTGACATGCGCGAACAACGGGTGGCCCTTGAGCTTCTCGATCACCGCCGAGACCCCGTCGTGCCTCCCGACGCGAAGGTTGTCGCGCTGGGCGACGTCGTGCGTCAGCACGACGCGGGAGGCGGTGCCGAGGCGGGACAGCACCGTGAGCAGCACGTTGCGTTCCAGCGACTGGGCCTCGTCCACGATCACGAAGGTGTCGTGCAGCGAGCGCCCCCGGATGTGGGTGAGCGGCAGGACCTCCAGCATGCCCCGGTCGAAGACCTCGTCCAGGACCTCCTGGCTGACCAGCGCGCCCAGCGTGTCGAACACCGCCTGCGCCCACGGCTGCATCTTCTCGCTCTCGGAACCGGGCAGGTAGCCGAGGTCCTGCCCGCCGACGGCGTAGACCGGCCGGAAGACCACGACCTTGCGGTGCTCACGCCGTTCCATCACCGATTCCAGCCCCGCGCACAGTGCCAGCGCGGACTTTCCGGTGCCCGCCCGGCCGCCGAGCGAGACGATGCCCACCTCGGGGTCGAGCAGCAGGTCGAGCGCGATCCGCTGTTCGGCGGAGCGGCCGTGCAGGCCGAAGGCCTCCCGGTCCCCGCGCACCAGGCGCACCTTCTTGTCCGGGGTGATCCGGCCGAGCGCGCTGGAGCTCCCGGCGAGCATCCGCAGCCCCGTGTGGCACGGGGAGGAGGCGATTTCCGCCAGGCCGAAGTCGGCGGGCTCCACGGTGCCGTGCTGGAACAGCGCATCGATCATTTCCTGGGGAGCGTCGATGTCGGCCATGCCGGTCCAGCCGGAGGGCGTGACGTCCTGGGCGCGGTACTCGTCGGCGTCCAGCCCGACCGAGCCCGCCTTGACCCGCAGCGGGATGTCCTTCGTGACCAGGGTCACGTTCCGGCGCTCCACGGCGAGGTTCAGTGCGCAGGCCAGGATCCGGTGGTCGTTCGAGTCGGTGCGGAACCCGGGCGGCAGCACGGTGGGATCCGAATGGTTGAGCTCGACGTGCAGGGTGCCGCCGTGGTCACCGATCGGGACCGGGGCGTCGAGCCTGCCGTGGGTGCGGCGCAGGTCGTCGAGCAGGCGCAGGGATTCCCGCGCGAACCAGCCGAGTTCGGGGTGGTGCCGTTTCGCCTCCAGTTCGCTGATCACGACCAGCGGCAACACCACGGCATGCTCGGCGAACCGGGACACCGCCCAGGGATCGGAGAGCAGGACCGAGGTGTCGAGCACATAGGTGTGCCGCTGGGATTCGGGGGATTGCGGGCCTACCGCTGGTTCGCCAGCGCCCTCCGCGCTGGTCGAGGCCTTCCGGGGCGAACGCTGCGCAGTCACGACGGCATCTCCCTCGTGGGCGTGGCACCACGCCCGCACTAGCTGGGCCGGGCACTTCCCTGGCTGGTCCGTTCTCCGCCGACGCCGGGTGCGTCAGCGAGCGCGGCCAAGAGGGCCGGGTGCCGGCCCCCTCGTGCGTTTCGCGAACGGCTTCGCCGTTCCCTCCACTACCGCCACGATCAGGGCCTCCCGCGATGGCCCGCAAGGTCACGGACCATCACTTCGGAAGTTACCTGCGAATCGCGGATCGTGCAGGCAGCCAGCCAGGTGAATCACCGGGGTCCCGGCTCACGGTGGGTAGAGCGGGCGCGACCAGGCAGTGTGCGCCCGCCGTGTCAAGTGCCGAACCGGCGATGCCGCCAGGCGTAATCCCGCACGGCGCGGAGGAAGTCGACGCGGCGGAAGGCGGGCCAGTAGGCCTCGGTGAACCAGAACTCCGAATGCGCGGACTGCCACAGCAGGAACCCGGAAAGCCGCTGCTCACCGGAGGTGCGGATGATCAGGTCGGGGTCCGGCTGGCCCGAGGTGTACAGATGCTCGGAAATGTGGTCCACGTCGAGGATCTTGGCCAGCTCGCGGATGCTGGTGCCCTCGTCTGCGTGCTGCAGCAGGAGCTTCTTGACCGCGTCGGCGATCTCCTGCCTGCCGCCGTAACCGACCGCGATGTTGACCTCCATCCCGGTGCGGTCCTCGGTGCGCGCGGCGGCCGCCTTGAGGCTGCGGGCCATGTCGGCCGGGAGCAGTTCGAGCGCGCCCACGATGCGCAGGCGCCACGGGTTCTCCGGCGCGGCCAGTTCGTCCACCACGTCCACGATGATCTTGAGCAGCGCCTCGACCTCCTCCGGGGCACGCCCGAGGTTGTCGGTGGACAGCAGCCACAGTGTGACGACCTCGACGTCGGCCTCGCGGCACCAGGACAGGAAGTCGGCGATCTTCTTCGCTCCGGCGCGATGCCCGTCCGCCACGTCGGTGAATCCGGCTTCCCTTGCCCAGCGCCGGTTGCCGTCCAGCATGATGCCGATGTGACGTGGGTGACGTCCGGCGGCCTGCTGGATCAGGCGACGGCCGTAGGCGCCGTACAGAACCCTGGATACGAAGGAGCGAAGACTCACGTCGGCCTAGCGTACGCACTTCGCCTGAGCGACGTGGTTCCGGCCACGGTCACTGGCGCCGAACCTACGGTCCCGTAACCTTGATCCGTGCCCGTCGCGTCCGATTCCCCCGTGATCGATACCCGTCCACGCCTGCGTGGCCACATCCATTTCTGGTCGTTCTTCGGCGCCCTGGCCTGCGCGGTGACGCTGGTCACCTTCGCCGGGACGGCGATTTCCGCCAGGGCCGCGCTGGCCACCGCCGTCTACGGCCTCACCGTGATGGGCGTGTTCGGGGTGAGCGCGCTCTACCACCGGCGCCTGTGGAGTCCCCGCGCCTACCAGTGGATGAAACGCGCCGACCACTCGATGATCTTCCTGTTCATCGCGGGCACCTACACGCCGTTCACCCTGCTGTCGATGTCCCAGCCGACCGGTTACGTCATCCTCGCCGTGGTCTGGGGCGGCGCGCTGCTCGGCGTGGCACTGAAGATGCTGTGGCCGACCGCCCCGCGCTGGCTCGGGGTGCCGATCTACATCGCACTCGGCTGGGTCGCGATCTTCGTCCTGCCCGAACTCGCCCGCCACGCCGGAATCGCCGCGCTGGTGCTGCTGCTCGTCGGCGGCCTGTTCTACACCGTCGGCGCCATCTTCTACGGCACCCGCTGGCCGAACCACTGGCCGGAGACCTTCGGCTACCACGAGTTCTTCCACGCCTGCACGGTGCTGGCGGCGATCAGCCACTACATCGCGATCTGGCTGGCCATCACCGCCTAGCTGGGGTTTTGGCCTTCTGGATCTTGTCCAGGCCGTCATCAGGCCGCCAGGCCGTCGAAGAAGGCATCCACCGCCTTCCGCGTCCGCTCGTGACTGGTGGGCAGCAGGTGGGTGTACACGCGCAGCGTGAAGCCGGGGTCCGAGTGCCCGAGGTAGGCGGACAGCGCCTTGATCGACTCGCCCGCGTCGAGCAGGACCGAGGCGTACAGGTGCCGCAGCGCGTGCATCCCGTCCTCCCGCGTCGACTCGGTGATCCCGGCCCGCTTGAGCGCCGGTAGCCACACGCCGGTACGGAACTTGCCCCGGCGGAACGCCTGCCCGTCCTGATCGACCATCAGCAGGTTCACCGTCACCGGCTTGCCCTCGTGATGCACCCACGGCAGCGGGACCAGCGCGTAACCCCCTCAACCTGGTGCCGTGAAGGGTCTCTTCACGGCACCAGGGGCCACCGCCCAGGGGTCAGCCGAGATCGGGACCCTTCGTCCGCAGATCGTCCACTTTGGACATAGCTGTGCGCAGTTCGGTGAGCCAGGATTCGGCGTGTTCCCCGACGAGCCGGACCGCCCAGGCCAGTGCCTCCGACCGGGATCGGGCCACTCCGGCATCGACGAGCGTGTCCAGCACGAGGCGCTCGGGCTGCCGGAGCCGCGTCATCACCGGAACCGACAGCGTGGTGAACAACTCGCGTGTACCGCCGATGCGCGCTCCCCAGGCGACCTTCCGCCGGTAGCGGTGCTCGGCCTGCCGGGCGATCTCGATCCGCTGCTCCCGGGTGTCCTCGCGGAACCGGCTGATCCGGCCGGACTCCGCGGCGGCCCGCGCCGCGTCATCGGCGAACTCGCCGCTCAGCGGCGGCAACTCGCCCACGACGAGGATTTCCTCCCGGTCCACGATGATCTCCGGCGCGCCGGTGAACCAGTCGTCGGGCAGTCGTCCGGCGAACCACCCGGCGGCGTCGTCGGCGGAGGGCACCTCGGCCTGCTTCCAGCCCCCACGTCCGTGCATCCGCATCATGACCTCCTTGATTACATGATTACGTTGATACAGACGCTACGCTCGTTAAGCGCGCCAGGGTGGCCTGTCAGCGCAGAGCGAACGAGAGCCGTGAGGGCCCCCTCACGGCAGCCCGCAACCCCCTTTGC
>NZ_VJWX01000439.1 GCF_007713715.1 Amycolatopsis rhizosphaerae | reverse complement strand
CGCGAACACCACCCCGGCCACCGGCTGCAGAGCGACGAAGAACCACCAGGCGTGCGGGATCTCGGCGAGCACCCCCGCATCGGAGGTGAACGCGCCGGGCAGCACCGCCGACATCGCCGCGAACACCACCCCCAGCAGGCAGCCGAAGACCAGCCCGTAACCGGTCACCTGCGCGGCCACCCCCCGCGCCTGCCGCCCCGAGCCGGAGCCGAGCGCGGCGCCGACGAGGGACTGCGCGGCGATGGCCAGCGAGTCCAGCACCAGCGCGAGGAACATCCACAGCTGCAGCACGATCTGGTGCGCCCCGACGGCCGCGGTCGAGGTGCGGGCCGCGACCGCGGCGGCGGAGAGGAAGCACGCCTGGAAGGCGAGGCTGCGCAGCACCAGGTCCCGGCCGAGGCCGAGTTGCGCGCGCATCACCGCCGGACGCGGCCGCAGCGACACCCGCTCGGCGACCAGTGCCCGCAGGAACAGGCTCGCCGAGACGACCTGCGCCACCAGGTTCGCCACCGCCGAGCCCTCCAGCCCCCAGCCCGCCCAGTACACCAGCACCGGGCACAGCACCGCGGAAATCCCGTTGCCCAGCAACACGAACCGCAGCGGCCGCACCCCGTCCTGCACCCCGCGCAGCCAGCCGTTGCCCGCCATGGTGACCAGGATCAGCGGCGCGCCGAACAGCGCGATCCGCAGCCAGGACACGGCCTGCGCGGCGATCTCGTCGCTGCCGGAAAGCCCCCGCGCGATCGGCCAGGCCAGCAACTGGCCCGCGACCACCAGCACGAGCCCGACCGTCAGCGCCAGCCAGGTCGCCTGCACCCCCTCGGCCACCGCCTCGGCGCGGCGGCCCGCGCCGTGCAGGCGGGCGGTGCGGGCCGTGGTGCCGTAGGACAGGAAGGTCAGCTGGGTCGAGATCTGGGACAGCACGACCCCGCCGAGCGCGAGCCCGGCCAGCGGCAGCGCGCCGAGGTGCCCGACGACGGCGGTGTCCACGAGCACGTACAGCGGTTCGGCGGCGAGCACGCCCAGCGCGGGCAGGGCCAGCCCCAGCACGCGCCGGGCGGGCACGCGTTCGACGGTGGTCAGCACCTTCGCAGGTTAACGGGACAGACCGACGGAAAATTCACAACAGCGGCGCCGAGGCGAGTGCGGCCCGCACCGCGTCGAGGACCTCCTCGGCCGTCCCGTGCCCCGTGCAGCCGGCGGCGAGCCGGTGCCCGCCCCCGCCGAGGCTGCGCGCCGCGACGGAGACGTCGATCTTGCCCACGGCCCGCAGCGACACCGTCCACTCCCCGGGCTCCTGTTCCTTGAGCACCGCGGCGACCTCGGCCTCGCTGGTCGAGCGCACCACATCGATCACGCCCTCGACCTCCTCCAGCCGCACCCCGGCGGCCGCTTCCCTGGTCACCACCGCGTGCACGAGCCCGAAGCCCTGCGCGGCCCCGGGTTCCAGGCGTGCGGTGGCGAGCACCTTCGACAGCATCGGCAGCCAGGCGAACGGATGGTCGTCGATCACCTCACGGGCGATGCGGTCGGGATCGACTCCCGCTTCGAGCAGCCGCGCCGCCATGCGGTGCGTGGACGGACGGGCCCGCCGGAATCCCCCGGTGTCGGTGACGAGACCGGCGTAGAGCGCCCTGGCCATGGGCTCGTCCAGTGGGACGCCGAGGCCGTCGATGAGCTGGAGGACGAGCACTGCGGTGGCCTCGGCGGTGACGTCGACGACGTGGTGCGTGCCGTAACGGGTGTTGGAGGCGTGGTGGTCCACCACGAGCACCGCGCCGCCGGCGGCCCTCGTGGCCTCGATTCGATCGGCGAGGGAACCGAGGCGGTCCGGAACCGGCGTGTCCAGGCAGACCAGCAGCTCAGAGGTGGCGGGGACCCGGTCGGCGGGCACCACGAGCCCGCCCGCGTCGAGGCCCCGCAGGCTTTCCGGCGTCCGGTCCGGGATCGCGAACGACACTCGCACGGTGGCGCCGCGCAGGCTGAGTGCCCGGCCGAGGGCCAGTGCGCTGCCGAGGGCGTCGGCGTCCGGGCGGACGTGGGCGAGCAGGGTGACGTCAGTGGCGTCGCTCAGGAGGTCGAGCGGCGAAGAAGGGCTCATGGCCGCAAGTTACGCTCTCCTGCGATGTTCGACTACGGGATCCTCCTCTATCCGGCCGCCAACCGGGTCTACGCCGACGCCTCCCCCTCGCTGCTGCGCGCCGAACTGGCGGTGTTCGGCGAGGCGATGAGCACCACGCCGTCCGACCTCGGGGAGCGCCGCATCGGCGGCGTCGGCTACGTGACCTTCTCGACCGCGGAGCGTCTGTCCGAACAGGACGTCGCGCTGCTGTCCAACCTGTCCTCCTGTTACGCCCTGTTCGAGCTGACCGGCGATCTGCTCCGTCCGGTGGACATCGCAGGGCTGGACAAGTTCGACACCGACCTGCTGACCATCCAGAAGTACCCCGGCAAGACGAACGAGCTGTTCACCAAGCTGCTGCTGAACGTGACGCTGCTGTCCGCCTCGGACCCGCTGGCCTTCCTGGAACGGCCGGTGCACGTGCTGGACCCGTTGTGCGGCCGGGGGACCACGCTCAACCAGGCGATGATCTACGGGCTCGACGCGACCGGGTTCGAGCTCGACGGGCGGGACTTCGAGGCCTACGAAAGGTTCATCAAGACCTGGCTGCGCGCAAAGCGGATCAAGCACACCGCCGAGTCCGGGCAGCTGCGGCGCAACAAGGTCAAGCTCGGCCAGCGCCTGGAGATCACGTTCGGGCTGACCAAGGAGCAGTACAAGGCGGGCGAGGCCCGGCGGATCGTCTACTACAACTGCGACACGGTCACCGCCGCCGAACTGCTCAAGGCCGGGTCGGTCGACGTCATCGTGACCGATGCCCCGTACGGCGTGCAGCACGGCAGCCACCGGCCCGAAGATCTTTCGCGCAGCCCCCGGGAACTGCTCGCCGAAGCCGTGCCCGCCTGGGTACGGACGCTGCGGTCCGGCGGCGCGCTCGGCATCTCGTGGAACACGCATGTCGCCAAGCGGGAAGAGCTCGCGCACCTCCTCACCGCGGCGGGTCTGCGGATCCGGGAGGGCGGGCCGTTCGGCGAGTTCGCGCATCGCGTGGACCAGGCGATCCACCGCGACCTGATGGTGGCCGTGAAGCCCTGAGCCGGGCACCGGCGGAAAGCGTCGGGCCCCGGCAGTCTCGCCGGGGCCCGCTGCTCACTCGTCCTCTTCGTCCTCGGTCTCTTCCCGCGGAGCGCGGTAAGGATCCGCGTCGCCCGCGTGCTGGGCGCTGGTGGCCCGGCGGGCCACCTCCGCGTCGGCCTCGCGGGCCTTCGCGAGCAGATCCTCGATGTGCCGTGCCACATTGGGCACCGTGTCCGCGACGAAGGTCAGGGTCGGGGTGAACCGCACCCCGGTGCCCTGCCCGACCTTGGTGCGCAGCACGCCGCGAGCCGAGGCCAGCGCTGCCGCCGCACCCGCGAAATCCGGGGCGGATTCGAGGTTCTCGCCCAGCACCGTGTAGTACACGGTGGCGTCGTGCAGGTCGGCGGTGACCTTGGTGTCGGTGATGGTCACGTAGTTCAGCCGCGGATCCTTGATGTCGTGCTCGATGGCCGAGGCCACGATCTGCGAGATCCGCTTCGACAGTTTGCGTGCGCGAGCCGGATCGGCCATCGCACATCCCCTACTTTCTTTCAGTCATGCGGTCCGAGCAGCCTGCGGTGCGCGGACAGCAGCTCCAGCTCCGGCCGCCCCACCATGAACCGCTCGCATTCGTCGAGCACGTCACGGACGTGCTCGCTGTCCGCGGCCACCGCCGCCACCCCGATCAGGGCGCGGCGATGCAGGTCCAGGTGCCCGGCCTCGGCGACGGCCACGTCGAACCGCTTGCGCAGCTCGGCGAGCACCGGCCGCACCACGGACCGCTTCTGCTTCAGCGACCGGACATCGCCCAGCAAAAGGTCGAACTCGAGCGCTCCTACGAACATGGCAGCTCCCCGGCGAAGCCCGGGGCCGGCCCATGCTGGACCGGCCCCGGGTGGTGATCAGGCGTCAGGCGCGCGGCTTCTCGCGCTGTTCGTAGGTCTCGATCACGTCGCCCACCTTGAGGTCGCTGTAGGAACCGAGGGTGAGACCACATTCGTAGCCTTCCCGGACCTCGACGACATCGTCCTTGAACCGCCGCAGCGAACTGACCGGCAGGTTCTCGGCGACCACCACGTTGTCCCGGAGCAACCGGGCCCTGGCGTTGCGCCGGATCTCGCCCGAGGTGACCAGGCAACCGGCGATGGTGCCGAACTTCGAGGACTTGAAGACGTCACGGATCTCCGCCTTGCCGAGCTCGACCTCTTCGTACTCCGGCTTGAGCATGCCCTTCAGGGCCTGCTCAATCTCCTCGATCGCCTGGTAGATCACCGTGTAGTACCGGACGTCGACGCCCTCGCGGGTGGCCCGCTCGGTCGCCTTGCCCTGGGCCCGCACGTTGAACCCGAGCACGATCGCGTCGGAGGCCGTGGCCAGGTCGATGTCGCTTTCGGTGACCCCACCGACGCCGCGGTGGACCACGTTGAGCTCGACGTCGGGACCGACGTCCAGCTGCACCAGCGCGGCTTCCAGCGCCTCGACGGTACCCGAGTTGTCACCCTTGATGATCAGGTTGAGGCTCGAGGTCTCCTTCAGCGCGGAGTCCAGGTCCTCCAGGCTGACCCTCTTCCGCCGCGCGGCGTTCATCGCGTTGCGGATGCGGGCCTGCCTGCGCTCGGCGATCTGCCGGGCGACCCGGTCCTCCTCCACCACCAGGAAGGTGTCACCGGCGCCGGGCACCGAGGTGAACCCGATGACCTGCACCGGACGCGAGGGCAGTGCCTCGGTGACGTCCTGGTTGTGCTCGTCGACCATGCGGCGCACGCGGCCGTAGGCGTCGCCCGCGACCACCGAGTCGCCGACGCGCAGCGTGCCGCGCTGCACCAGCACCGTGGCGACCGGGCCGCGGCCGCGGTCCAGGTGCGCCTCGATCGCGACACCCTGGGCCTCCATGTCCGGGTTGGCCCGCAGGTCCAGCGTCGCGTCCGCGGTCAGCAGGATCGCTTCCAGCAACTGGTCGATGTTGATGTTCTCCCGCGCGGAGATGTCGACGAACATCGTCTCGCCGCCGTACTCCTCGGCCACCAGCCCGTACTCGGTGAGCTGCTGGCGGATCTTCTGCGGGTTCGCACCTTCCTTGTCGATCTTGTTGACCGCGACCACGATCGGCACCTTGGCGGCCTGGGCGTGGTTGATCGCCTCGACCGTCTGCGGCATGACACCGTCGTCGGCGGCGACCACGATCACCGCGATGTCGGTGGACTGCGCACCACGGGCACGCATGGCGGTGAACGCCTCGTGACCCGGGGTGTCGATGAAGGTGATCAGCCGCTTGTTGCCCTCGAGCTCGGTCTCGACCTGGTAGGCACCGATGTGCTGGGTGATGCCACCGGCCTCGCTCTCGCGGACCTTCGTCTTCCGGATGGTGTCCAGCAGGCGGGTCTTACCGTGGTCGACGTGACCCATGACGGTCACCACCGGCGGCCGGATCTGCAGGTCCTCCTCGTCACCGCTGTCCTCGCCGTAGGTGATGTCGAAGGACTCGAGCAGCTCGCGGTCCTCCTCCTCCGGGCTGACCACCTGGACGGTGTAGTTCATCTCCGAGCCGAGCAGCTCGAGGATCTCGTCGGACACCGACTGGGTGGCCGTCACCATCTCGCCGAGGTGGAACAGCACCTGCACCAGCGAGGCCGGGTTCGCGTCGATCTTCTCCGCGAAGTCGGTCAGCGAGGCACCGCGCGGCAGGCGGATGGTCTCGCCGCTGCCCTTGGGCAGCCGCACCCCGCCGACGCTGGGCGCCTGCATGTTGTCCATGTACTCCTGGCGCTTCTGCCGCTTCGACTTGCGGCCCTTGCGCGAGGGACCACCGGGACGGCCGAAGGCACCGGCCGTACCGCCACGGCCACCGGGGC
>NZ_VJWX01000438.1 GCF_007713715.1 Amycolatopsis rhizosphaerae | reverse complement strand
GTCGCCGAACTCCTCGGCCAGCGCCTTGGTGAGGTTGTTGAGGGCGGCCTTGGCGGTGCCGTAGTCGACCGGTTTGAACGCGGCCCTGGCGCCGATCGAGGAGATGTTGATGACGACTCCGCGGCGCCGCAGCAGGCCGGGCAGCAGCGCGCGGGTGATCCGGACGGTGCTGAACAGGTTCATCTCGTAGGTGCGCTGCCAGTCGTCGTCGGTGAGGTCGAGGAAACCGCCTGCCGCCATGCTGCCGCCGGGCACTCCGCCGAAGTTGTTGACCAGGATGTCGGCGTCGCCCACCTGCCCGGCCAGCAGGGCGCCCGCGCCGGGACCGGTGAGGTCGACCGGCACCGACGTCACACCCGGTACCGGGCAGGTGCCGCGGGCGGCCGCGAACACGGTGGCCCCCTCCGCCGCCAGAGCCCGTGCGACGGCCAGTCCGATGCCCTTGCTCGCGCCGGTCACCACGGCGGTCCTGCCGGTCAGCTGAAGATCCACTTCTGGTCCTTTCTTGAACTACAGTTACAAAATCAGGGCACGCGAACGGCGGACTCCGGTTCGCGGAGGGTGTGGTTACAGTGCGCGCAGTGCCGTTTCGGTGAGCGCGGCGAGCCGCCGCGGATCGGGATCGGCCCTGGCCAGCACGCGGATGCCGTTGATCGTGGTCAGGAAGAACGCGGCGAGTGCGCCCGCGTCGGCGTCCGCGTCGATCTCGCCGGACCGCTGACCCTCTTCGATCGCGCCGCGGAACGCCGCCTCCTGGCGCTCGAAGGTCCGCCGCACCAGGTGATTGACCACCTCGTCGTGCTCGCCGAATTCGATGGCCGCATTGGTCATCAGGCAGCCGCGGCGATCTTCCCCCGCCGCCGTGACGACGAGATCGAGTGCCGCGCGCAGCCGCTCGCGCGCCGGGCCCCGCCCGTCCAGCAGCTCGATCAGGCGGACGGTGACCTGCTCGTGGTACCGGCGCAGCGCGAGTTCGAACAGCTCGTGCTTGCTGTGGAACGCGTTGTACAGACTGCCCCGCCCGATGCCGAGCGCATCGACCAGCTGCTGGGGGGTGGTGCCCGCGTAGCCGTGGGCCCAGAACACCTCCATCGCGCCGGCGACGGCTTGGTCGGGGTCGAAGGACTTGCCGCGTGCCATGCCCGAACCCTAGCCGATTCTGTAACTAGAGGTCAAATAAAGCCGGTGCGGCACGCCTGCGCGGCACCGCGAGCGCGGGGAGCTAGGCTGGCTCCTCAGCCGGTAGGTACCGCTCAGGGGAGGTTTTCGCTGGTGTCGAACGATTCCTTCGTCCACCTGCATGTGCACACCGAGTACTCGATGCTCGACGGTGCGGCGAAGATCGCCCCGCTGTTCGCCGAGGCGAAGCGGCTGGAGATGCCCGCGGTGGGGATGACCGACCACGGCAACATGTACGGCGCGGACGAGTTCTACCAGCAGGCGAAGAAGGCCGGGCTGAAGCCGATCATCGGCATCGAGGCCTACCTCGCGCCGGAAAGCCGGTTCCACAAGAAGCCGGTGTTCTGGGGGCAGACCAACCAGCGCGGCGCCGACGAGTTCGGCGAGGGCGGCGACGTCTCCGGTGGCGGCGCCTACACCCACATGACGATGCTCGCCGAAAACGCCACCGGGCTGCGCAACCTGTTCAGGCTTTCCTCCCTGGCCAGTACCCAGGGCTACTACCGCAAGCCCCGCATGGACCGCGAGCTGGTCTCGGAGCTCCACGAGGGCATCATCGCCACCACCGGCTGCCCCTCCGGCGAGGTGCAGACCCGGTTGCGGCTGGGGCAGAAGGCCGAGGCGCTGCAGGCCGCCTCCGACTACAAGGACATCTTCGGCGCGGACAACTTCTTCCTCGAGCTGATGGACCACGGGCTGCCGATCGAGCGCTCGGTCCGCGAGGGGCTGCTCGAAATCGGCCGTCAGCTGAGCCTGAAACCGTTGGCCACCAACGATTCCCACTACGTCACGCAGGGGCAGGCCGATTCGCACGCGGCGCTGCTGTGCGTGCAGTCGGGCAAGACGCTCAACGACCCAAACCGGTTCAAGTTCGACGGCGACGGCTACTACCTCAAGTCCGCGCAGGAGATGCGCGCCTACTGGGACCTCGAAGTCCCCGGCGCCGCGGATTCGACGCTGCTGATCGCCGAGCGGGTGCAGCCCTACGACGACGTCTACACCCACAAGGACCGGATGCCGGTCTTCCAGGTCCCCGAGGGGCACGACGAAGCCAGCTGGCTGCGGGCCGAGGTCGCCCGCGGCATGAAGTGGCGGTTCCCGCAGGGCGCGCCCGAGGGCTACGACGAGCGCATCGAGAAGGAACTCGAAGTCATCATCGGGAAGGGGTTTCCCGCCTACTTCCTCGTCGTCGCCGACCTGATCAACCACGCGCGCAGCGTGGGCATCCGGGTGGGGCCCGGGCGTGGTTCGGCCGCCGGTTCGCTGGTGGCCTACGTGCTCGGCATCACCAACCTGGACCCGATCCCGCAGAAGCTGCTGTTCGAGCGGTTCCTCAACCCCGAGCGTGTGTCGATGCCCGACATCGACATCGACTTCGACGACCGCAGGCGCGGCGAGATGGTGCGCTACGCCACCGAGAAGTACGGCGCCGACCGCGTCGCCCAGGTGATCACCTTCGGCACCATCAAGACCAAGGCCGCGATCAAGGACTCCGCGCGGGTCCACTTCGGCCAGCCCGGTTACGCCATCGCCGACAAGATCTCCAAGGCGCTGCCGCCGCCGATCATGGCCAAGGACATCCCGCTGTCCGGCATCGTCGACCCGCAGCACGAGCGCTACGGCGAAGCCGCCGAGGTGCGCACGCTGGTCGAGACCGACGAAGAGGTCAAGACGATCTTCGAGACGGCGCGCGGGCTCGAAGGGCTGATCCGCAACGCCGGTGTGCACGCCTGTGCGGTGATCATGTCCAGCGAGCCGCTGATGGACGCGATCCCGCTGTGGATGCGCGACGACGGCTCGATCATCACCGGCTGGGACTACCCGTCGTGCGAGGCCATCGGCCTGTTGAAGATGGACTTCCTCGGCCTGCGCAACCTCACCGTCATCGGCGACGCGATCGACAACATCAAGTCGAACCGGGGCGAGGAGGTCGATCTCGACACCCTCGGCGTCGACGACCCCGAGACCTACAAGCTGCTCAGCCGCGGTGACACGCTCGGCGTGTTCCAGCTGGACGGCGGGCCGATGCGCGACCTGCTGCGCCGCATGCAGCCGACCCTGTTCGACGACATCGTCGCGGTCGGCGCGCTGTACCGCCCCGGCCCGATGGGCATGAACGCCCACAACGACTACGCCGACCGCAAGAACGCGCGGCAGCAGGTCAAGCCGATCCACCCGGAACTGGAAGAACCCCTGAAGGAGATCCTGGCCGACACCTACGGCCTGATCGTCTATCAGGAACAGATCATGCACATCGCCCAGAAGGTCGCCGGCTACACCATGGGCCGAGCGGACGTGCTGCGCCGGGCGATGGGCAAGAAGAAGAAGGAGGTCCTCGACAAGGAGTTCGAGGGCTTCCATGCCGGGATGCGGGCCAACGGCTTCTCCGACGAGGCGATCAAGGCCCTGTGGGACACGATCCTCCCGTTCGCCGGGTACGCGTTCAACAAGAGCCACGCGGCCGCCTACGGCCTGGTCTCGTACTGGACGGCCTACCTCAAGGCGAACTACCCCGCCGAGTACATGGCGGCCCTGCTCACCTCGGTCGGTGACAACAAGGACAAGTCCGCGGTCTACCTGTCCGAATGCCGCAGGCTCGGCATCAAGGTGCTGCCGCCGGACGTCAACGAGTCCGGCCAGCGCTTCGCCGCCGTCGGCGACGCCATCCGCTTCGGCCTCGGCGCGGTGCGCAACGTCGGTGCCAACGTGGTCGAGTCGATCATCAAGACGCGGGGGGAGAAGGGCAAGTACTCCTCCTTCACCGATTTCCTCGACAAGTCCGAACTCGTCGTCTGCAACAAGCGGGTCATCGAATCGCTGATCAAGGCGGGCGCCTTCGACTCGCTCGGTAACACCCGGCTGTCCATGATCGGGGTCCACGAGGACGCGGTCGAAGCGGTGGTGCCGCTCAAGCGCCAGGAGGCGATGGGCCAGTTCGACCTGTTCGGCTCGGCGGGCGACGAAGAGGGCGATGCCGCGTCCGCGCCGTCCTCATCCCCGCTGGCGCACCTGAAGTTCAACGACGAGGAATGGCCCCGCAAGCAGCTGCTGTCCTACGAGCGGGAAATGCTGGGCCTCTACGTGTCGGCCCATCCGCTCGACGGCGCCGAACGGATCCTGCGCAAACACGCTCCCCGCCCCATCGCCGCGATTCTCGACAACCCGCCCAAGGAAGGCGAACTGATCGTCTCCGGTCTGATCACCGCGCTGGAACGGCGGGTGAACAAGAAGGGCGAGCCGTGGGCCATCTGCACGGTGGAGGACATGGACGCCGCGCTGGAGGTGCTGTTCTTCCCCAAGTCCTACGCGATGTTCTCCACGGACCTCGTCGAGGACAACGCCGTACTGGTGAAGGGCAGGGTCAACTGGCGTGAGGACAAGATGTCCGTCTTCGGCGGCGGACTGGTGCCCCTCGACCTGTCCGAAGCGGGCAACGGTGACGAAGAACCGCCGCTGGTCCTGCACTGCACGGCCGAGAAGCTCGACAAGAGCGTGGTCGGCGAGCTCAAGCAGACCCTGCTCGCGCACCGCGGGGACACCCCGGTCCGGTTGAAGCTGATCGGCAAGCGGCGGGAAACCGTGTTCGCGCTCTACGACTACCCGGTCAAGGTGACTTCGATGCTGATGGGCGAGCTGAAGGGGATTCCGGGAATCACCGCGGGCACCTGAGCAATGCTTGCGGACGCTAAGCGAGTCACCATGGAGTGGTGACAGCGTTCCAAGGCGAGTCCCCGGGCCGATCCCGTGGCGAAGAGGATCCCGGGCGGTGGAAGGCGCTGGCGGTCACGCTGGCCGCCGGTTTCATGAGCCTGCTCGACGTCAGCATCGTCAACGTCGCGCTGCCTTCGATCCAGCGTGGTATCGGCGCCGACGCCGGAGCCGCGCAATGGGTGGTTTCCGGCTACGCGCTGACCTTCGGGCTGGTGCTGGTGGCAGGCGGACGGCTGGGTGACGCACTCGGGCGGCGCAAGATGTTCCTCATCGCGCTCGCCGCGTTCGTGGTCACCAGCGCGCTGGCGGGCGCCGCGCCGGACGCGACGCTGCTGGTGTGCGCACGGCTGCTGCAGGGCGCGGCGGGCGGATTGCTGACCCCGCAGAACTCCGGGCTCATCCAGGACCTGTTCCGCGGTGCCGAACGAGGCCGTGCGTTCGGCGTGTTCGGTGCCGTGGTGGGCATTTCCACCGCGGTCGGGCCGGTGCTGGGCGGGCTGATCCTGGCCGTGTTCGGCGAGGCCGAAGGCTGGCGCTGGGTGTTCTACGTCAACGTGCCGATCGGGGTGGTCACCTTCCTGCTGGCGATGCGGCTGGTGCCGGCCGGAGCGGGCCGTCGCGCCCACCTCCGGTCGGAGATCGACTTTCTCGGCACGGTGCTGCTCGGGCTCGCGGTGCTGGCCGTCCTGCTGCCGCTGGTGGAGTCGGAGCAGGACGGGGTGCGGCGGTTGTGGTGGCTGTTCCCGGTCGCCTTCGCGCTCGGCGGCGTCTTCGTGTGGTGGGAGCGGCACACGGTCCGCCGGGGCCGGGCGCCGCTGATGGACGTCCGCTTGTTCACCTCGACCCCGGGTTACGCCTCGGGCACCGCACTGGGGGCCACCTACTTCTGCGGGTTCGCCGGGATCTGGCTGGCGTTCGCGATCTTCTTCCAGCAGGGGCTCGGTTACTCACCGTTGCAGTCGGGGCTGGCCGTGACCCCGTTCGCGATCGGTTCGGCGGTGTCCGCGGCGCTCGCGGGGCGGCTCGTCGGCCGCCTCGGCCGGAAACTGACGGTGACCGGGCTGGGGCTGGTGATCTTCGGGCTGGGCGTGATCGTGGCGCTCATCCGGCT
>NZ_VJWX01000437.1 GCF_007713715.1 Amycolatopsis rhizosphaerae | reverse complement strand
CCCCCAGCACGGTCGCCCGCACCAGGTCGATCGGCACCCGGCCACACGGGTCGTCCGCCGCCACCGGCGCGTGCCCGTCGGGGGTCCGCACCAGACCCGGCCCCTCCCGCCAGGCCCCGGGCAGCACGATCGGCTGGTACGGGCTGCCGGTGAAATCACGGTTCCGGAAGGTGATCGTGGTGCCGTCCTGCGTCTCGTGCGCGATGGCGAAGGCGTTCAGCGCGTCCACCCACATCAGATCGGCGCTGAAGGCATCCACCACGGAGGTGGTGCGCGGAGCGGCGTTACCGGACACCGCGAAGAAACCCTTGTCCCCCAATGCTTCCACATCGGAGCTGAAGCTGGGATCCTTGGCGCGCAAGACGAACTGGCCGGCACCGTTCCAGCCCGCGGCACGGCCGGTGGTGTCGGTGAACATCAGGTAGAACCAGCCGTCGAGAAACACCACCGACGGTTGCCCCGCCCCGTAGAGGTTGTCCCGGTGCACGTCGTGCGACGGGGTCACGATCGGTCCCGGCGAACGGGTCCAGGTGATGCCGTCGGCACTGGTCGCCAGTCCGATCGCGTTACCGAGCGCGTGATCCCCCGCCGCTCCCGTGTAGTACAGGTAGTAGGTCCCGTTGACCTTCACCACCGACGGATCGCAGGTGTGCGCACCGTCGAACTGACCGGGGTTTCCCGACAGGACCGCGGGCGGCACACCGCCTCCCGGGCCGGTGAACGGGCCGTCCACGGAGGCGGCCTCGCCGTAGATGATGTCGTCACCGGGCGGGCCCGCGTTGGGATACTGGCTGCACCACCACATCCGGGTCCGGCCACCGTCGATCATCACGGTGGGCCCGTAGTTGTACGGCGCACCGGGGCCTCCGGCCGCGACCACGCCGCCACTTTCCCTGGGCTGCCCGGTTTTCAGCGCCACATCGCGCGGGGCGGCCGAACTCGGCGCGGCCGACGGTTTCCCGCCGCCGAGCCCGCCGTCACCACTGCCCTCGGCCTGGGTCCGCGTGGTACCGGAACTGCACCCGGAGAGGACGGCCGCACCCAGAATCCCGGCGAGCAGAAGGGCTCCGAACCGCCGGCCGAACGAGCGCATGAACCGGTGCCCCTCTCTCCCCCACAGTCGATGGCAGCACTCAGTGTAGAGATCGGCGCCCGGTCCCCGGTGGGCGCTCGGCGGACTGCGCTCAATCCGCCGGTCCGGTGCGCGCCACCAGTTCGACTTCGAACCCGTCGCCGTTTTCCAGATAGGCGGCGTAATGCTCCCGCCCGCCCGCGTGCGGATACCGGTCGGCGAACAGGGGCCGCCAGCCGTGGGTGAGCGCGGCCTCCGCCAGTGCGTCGACCTGCTCAGCCGAACCGGCATGCAACGCCAGGTGGTTCAGGCCGGGCCGGAGCCGGTCGTGTTCGTCCGCGGTCAGCGCGGGTGAGGACTCCACCACCACGTAGGTGCTGCCGAGCCGCCAGCTCACCCCGTGCGGCCAGCGCTGGTACTCGCGCCACCCGAGTTCGGTCAGCAGCCAGCCGAGACTCGCCTCGGCCCGGCCGAGATCCGGCACCCACAACTCGGCGTGGTGCAGCCTGCCCCGCTCGCCCGGCAGCGCCACATACACCCGGTGCTCGGCGCCGTAATGGGTTCTGCCGCCCACATCGAGAAAACCCACTCGCTCGGCCAAATTGCGGCTGGCCACATTGGACTCATGGATCAGTGCCCAGATCGCGGGCAGGCCCAGGGTCCCGAAGCCGTGGCCGAGCAGGGCGGCCACCGCCTCGGTGGCCAGTCCCTTCCCGCCATAGGCGGGATCAAGGTAGTACCCGATCTCGACCGCACCACCCGGCAGTTCGGACTCCCACAGATGCGCGAGTCCGACGACCACGGCCTCGTGTTCCAGGATCCAGTGCCCCAGCCCGTCCGGGCCGTCATAGCCGAGGCGCCGCTCGACCATCGCCCTGGCCTGTTCGGGATCGCTGAAGTCGGCGGCGAAGAAGCGGCTGGTCTCGGGGTCGGCGAAGATGCCGACCACCGCGTCGGTATCCGCGGGGGTGAGCCCCCGCAGGACCAGGCGCTCGGTCCGCAGCGAGGGGACCTTCACCGCTGTTGTTCCGCCAGCCAGCGCAGGGCGAGCGGGTACCCGGCGACGCCGAATCCGGCGAGCACCGCGGTCGCGATGTCGGAGAGCACGCTGTGGTGCCGGAACTGTTCCCGCTTGTGCACGTTGGAAATGTGTACCTCGATCAGCGGTGCGCTCAGCTGCGCGGCGGCGTCGCGCACCGCGATCGAGTAGTGGGTCCAGGCACCGGCGTTGAGCACCACGGGATGGCCGCCGTCGGCCGCCTCGTGCAGCCAGCCGACCATCTCGCCTTCGTGGTCGGTCTGCCGCACCTCGACCTCGAGGCCGAGTTCCTTGCCCGTGCGGACGCACAGTTCGGCGAGGTCGGCGTGGGTGGTGGAGCCGTAGACCGAGGGTTCCCGTTTCCCGAGGCGGCCCAGGTTCGGGCCGTTGAGCACGAACACCTTCACAGCAGGATGCTCCCGCCTGCCTCCTCGCGGGCGACCACCGAGTACGCCGCCGCCAGCAGCGCCGGATCGGGTCCTTCCAGGCGGCCGGGCTTGGCCAGTCCGTCGAGCACCACGAACCGCAGCACGCCCGAGCGGGTCTTCTTGTCCCCGCGCATGGTTTCGATCAGTTGCGGCAGGGCGTCCGCGTCGTAGGTGGTGGGCAGGCCCAGCAGCTTCAGCACGGAGGCATGCCGCGCCGCCGTTTCGTCGTCCAGCCGCCCGGCCAGCCGCGCGAGTTCGGCGGCGAACACCAGGCCGACGCTCACCGCCGCACCGTGCCGCCAGCGGTACCGTTCGCGGCGTTCGATCGCGTGCCCGAGGGTGTGGCCGTAGTTGAGGATCTCGCGCAGGTCGGACTCGCGCAGATCGGCCGCCACCACATCGGCCTTGACCTGCACCGACCGGCGGACCAGCTCACCGAGGACCGCGCCCCGCGGGTCGACCGCGGCGGCCGGGTCGGCCTCGATGAGGTCGAGGATCACCGGGTCGGCGATGAACCCGGCCTTGACGACCTCGGCCATGCCCGCCACCAGTTCGTGGGACGGCAGGGTCTCCAGGGTGGCGAGGTCGGCCAGCACGGCACTGGGTTCGTGGAATACGCCGACGAGGTTCTTGCCCGCGTCGGTGTTGATACCGGTCTTGCCGCCAACGGCCGCGTCCACCATGCCGAGCAGCGTGGTGGGCACGTTGACCAGGCGCACACCCCGCATCCAGGTGCCGGCGACGAACCCGGCGAGGTCGGTGACCGCACCCCCGCCGAGCCCGACCACGACGCCCTGCCGGTCGAGGCCGATCCGCCCGAGCACCTCCCAGCAGAATCCGGCCACCGAAAGGGCCTTGCCGTCCTCGGCGTCCGGGATCTCGACGCGATGCGCGTCCAGGCCCGCCGACGCCAGTTCGTCGCGGATCGCCTCGGCCGTCGCGGTCAGCGTGGGCGGGTGGATCAGCGCGACCTTGGAGGCGCCGGCCAGCGCCTCGGTCAGTTCGCCGAGCAGGCCGCGGCCGATGACGACGTCGTAGGGCCGGGCGGTGTGCACCGTGACCCGCACCGGATCGGTCACTGCGTTTTCTCCAGGTTCTCGTTCAGCCCGGCCGCGATCAGCGCGACGATCTCGGCCGGGGTGTGGTCGTCGGTCGGCACCTCGAGACTCGCGACCTCCCGGTAGACCGGCAGCCGCTGTTCGAGCAGGGTGCGGTAGGTGGCACGGGGGTTGACCCCGGCCAGCAGCGGGCGGGCCGTCGACAGGCCGACCCGGTGCACGCCGGTGGCGAAGCCGACGTTGAGGAAGACGACGAAATGCCCGCGCAGCCGCTCGCGGGTGCCGGGTGCCAGTACCGCCCCGCCGCCCACGGACAGCACGCCGTCGTGTTCGGCGAGCGCCTCGGCGATCACCTGCTCCTCCAGTTCGCGGAAGAACGGCTCGCCTTCGGTGGCGAAGATGTCGGAGATCGAGCACCCGGCGCGGGCGACGATGTCGTCGTCGGAGTCGCGGAAGGCCACTCCCAGGTGCTCGGCCAGCAGCGGCCCCACCGTGCTCTTGCCCGAACCCGGTGGCCCGACCACGACCAGGCAGGGTTTCACCACCGCTCCTCCAGGGCCTTGAGGTATCCCTCGGCGTTGCGCTTGGCCTCGGCCAGCGAGTCGCCCCCGAACTTCTCCAGTGCGGCGTCGGCGAGTACGAGCGCGACGACCGACTCCAGCACGACCCCGGCCCTCGGCACGGCACAGACGTCGGAGCGCTGGTGGATCGCCACCGCGGGCTCACCGGTCACGACATCCACAGTGGACAGTGCCTTGGGGACGGTGGAGATCGGCTTCATGGCCACGCGGACGCGCACCGGCTCCCCGTTGGTGATGCCGCCTTCCAGGCCACCGGCCCGGTTGGAACGGCGGGTCACCCCGACCGGGCCGGAGCCGCGGTCGATCTCGTCGTGCGCCTGGCTGCCCCAGCGATGCGCGGTGGTGAAGCCGTCACCGACCTCGACCCCCTTCATCGCCTGCACACCCATCAGTGCCCCGGCCAGCCGCGCGTCGAGGCGACGGTCCCAGTGCACGTGCGAACCGAGCCCCGGCGGCAGTCCGTAGGCGATGACCTCGATGACGCCACCGACGGTGTCACCGGCCTTCCGCACCGCGTCCACTTCGGCCACCATCGCGTCGGTGGCCTCCTGGCCGAACGCGCGCACCGGGCTTTCGTCGATGGCGGCGAGATCCTCCGGCCCCGGCAGCGGCCCCTCGGGCGCCTCCGCCCGGCCGATGGACACGACGTGGCTGACGATCTCCACACCGAGCAACTGGCGCAGGAAGGCTCGGGCGACGGTGCCGAGCGCGGTCCGTGAGGCGGTCTCCCGGGCGCTCGCCCGCTCCAGGACGGGACGCGCGTCGGTGAAGCCGTACTTCTGCATGCCGGGAAGGTCGGCGTGGCCGGGCCGGGGACGAGTCAGGGGCTCGTTCCGGGCGAGGCCGGCCAGCTCGGCCGGGTCCACCGGGTCGGCCGCCATGACCTTCTCCCACTTGGGCCATTCCGCGTTCTCGATCTGGATCGCGATGGGGCCGCCCTGGGTGACGCCGTGCCGGACGCCGCCGAGGAAGTCGATATGGTCGGTCTCGAAGCCCATACGCGGGCTCCGGCCGAATCCGAGACGGCGCCGGGCGAGCTGCTCGCTCACTTCGGCCGTGGTGACCTCGACTCCGGCCACCATCCCTTCCAGCACGGCAGCCAGTGCGGGTCCATGCGATTCACCAGCGGTTATCCAGCGCAACACCCGACGATCCTGTCACGTCGCGCCTCGTGCGGTTCAAGTGCCCATGCCGACCTGCCCCTCCGCGGCGGGGAACACACTCACCAGCCAGGTCGCGGCGAGCAGCCCGGGCCCGTGCGGGACTCCCCCGTGCCAGCGCCTGCTCACGGCGAGCACGGCCGTGAGCACCGCGGCGAGCACCGCCGCCACCACCAGCGCCGTCCAGCTCACCGCCCCGAGCACGGCGCCGAGCACACCCGAGAGCTTCACATCACCCGCGCCCAGCGAGCCCCGGGCCAGCGTGTGCGCCAGCAGATGGAGGCCTCCGAACACGGTAGCGGCGGCCACCGCGCGCCCGGCGAGCCCCGTTCCCGGGCCCAGTACGGCCGCGAGGCCGAGCACGATCCCCAGCAAGGGGTACGACGGCAGGGTGAGCACGTCCGGCAGGCGCCGGTGGCGCAGATCGGCCGCCACCAGCGGGACGGCCACGGTGGTGACCGCCAGGGGCACGGGCAGCCACCATGGTGGCCACGCTCCGGCCCCCCAGCGCCAGGCCACCACCAGCCACAGCAGCGCCGTGCCCGCGGCGACGGGCCCGCGCGGGACCGGCGCGGGAACGGCCGCCCTCGTCAGCACGAAGGCGGTGAACAGGCCGGCGGCAGCCCCGGCCATGGCGAAGATCGGCAAGATTCCCCAGGTCATGGGCATCACCC
>NZ_VJWX01000436.1 GCF_007713715.1 Amycolatopsis rhizosphaerae | reverse complement strand
ACCTGGAGCGCCTGCTGGACCTGCTCGACTACGACGGCGACATCGATCTCGACGTGGAGGCCGGACGCGCGGTCGTGAGCATCGACGGCGGTGACGATCTGGAGAAGCTGGTCGGCAACCGTGGGCAGGTGCTCGAGGCACTGCAGGAGTTGACCCGCCTCGCGGTGCAGCAGGAGACGGGCACCCGGAGCAGGCTGATGCTCGACATCGCCGGATGGCGGGCCGGTCGACGGGAGGAGTTGCGCGAACTCGGCCGGTCCACGGCGGAGACCGTGCTGTCGACGGGTGAGCGCGTGCGCCTCCAGCCGATGAGCCCCTTCGAGCGGAAGGTCGTCCACGACGCGGTCGCCGCGGTCGACGGCGTGCACAGCGAGAGTGAAGGCGAGGAGCCCAAGCGTCGCGTGGTCGTGATCCCGGACGACGAGGACTGACCGTCAGGATCATCGGAGCGGCCCGCCGGAGTCCCCGGCGGGCCGCTCTTCTTTTGGGTGGTTTCACGTGAAACCCAGTCGAAGGAAGAGTGGCTCCCGGACCCGCGCGGGGGGTCGGGGAGAATCGATGCGACTAAGGGTTTCACGTGAAACGGGGTGACAGGTGGAGGACGTCGAGGGCTCGGTGCCGGTGCCGGCGGTGGCGGCGCGAGTGTTCGGGGACGGCCTGCCGGGAGCTGAGCGGTTCGCCGCTCTGCTCGAACGGTTCGGGGTCGAGCGAGGACTGATCGGCCCGCGTGAGGTCGAACGACTCTGGGACCGTCATCTGCTGAATTCCGCGGTCATCGGCGAGCGGATCCCTGCCGGGGCGACCGTGGTGGACATCGGCTCCGGGGCCGGCTTCCCCGGTATCCCGCTGGCGCTGGCGCGGCCGGACCTGACGCTGACTCTGGTTGAACCGATGGCGCGGCGCGTGGACTGGCTCGGCGAAGTGATCGAGGATCTGGGGCTGGCGATCAAGGTGCTCCGCGGGCGCGCCGAGGAGCGCGCCGTCCGAGCGGAACTCGAACCGGCTGATGTGGTGACCTCGCGAGCGGTCGCTCCCCTGGGCAGGCTCGCCGGTTGGTCTCTTCCTTTGCTGCGGGAAGGTGGCATGATGCTGGCGTTGAAGGGGGCGAGCGCGCAGGAAGAGATCGCGCGCGATGAAGCGGCCGTAGCCCGAGCGGGCGGCGGCACGCCGAAGGTCTCCGAGTGCGGGGTCGGTGTGCTCGAGACCCCGACGACGGTGGTGATCGTCGAGCGAATCCGCGCGCGGAAGTCGGCGCAGGAGAAACGACGGCGAAACGCTGCCGCCGTCCGCCCGAAGCGGGCGGAGTGAAAAGATGGTCATGTTCCACGTGAAACCGCGCGGTTCGCGCGTTGGAGTGTCGAAAGCAGAGAGGTGGCTCGGCCGGTGACCCCGCCTTCGTCAGACTGGACCCCGATCGCTGAAGAAGCCATGCGCGCGGCGCGTGTGCTGCATCCCGAAGCAAATCTGCTCCCCCGTCCCGATCACCGGCGCGTGCTGACGGTCGCCAATCAGAAGGGCGGGGTGGGAAAGACCACCAGCGCCGTGAACGTGGCCGCGGCGCTCGCCGTGCACGGCCTCAAGACGCTCGTGATCGACCTCGATCCCCAGGGCAATGCCAGCACCGCGCTCAACGTGGACCACCGCTCGGGCACCCCATCGGTCTACGAGGTGCTGCTCGGCGAGGTCTCCCTCGCCGAGGCGACGGCGGTCTCCGAGCAGTCCCCGAACCTGTTCTGCGTGCCCGCCACCATCGACCTCGCGGGCGCCGAGATCGAGCTCGTCGAGATGACCGCCCGCGAGTCGCGTCTCAAGGAAGCGCTTTCGTCCGAGGCTCTGGATGAGATCGGGATGGACTACATCTTCATCGACTGCCCGCCCTCGCTCGGACTGCTCACGGTCAACGCGATGGTCGCGGCACGCGAGGTGCTCATCCCCATCCAGTGCGAGTACTACGCCCTGGAAGGTCTGGGCCAACTGCTGAGCAACATCGACCTCGTGCGGAAGCACCTGAACCCCGGGTTGTCGGTTTCCACGATTCTGCTCACCATGTACGACGGGCGGACGAAGTTGGCCGACCAGGTCTCGGCCGAGGTGCGCGAGCACTTCGGTGACGTGGTCCTGAAGACCGTTATCCCGCGCAACGTGAAGGTCTCGGAGGCGCCGAGCTACGGGCAGACCGTACTGGCGTACGACCCGGGTTCGCGGGGAGCGATGAGTTATGTGGACGCGGCGCGTGAGATCGCCGAACGTGGCAGCACGAATGGATCGAGGAGGGGCACCCTGTGAGCGAGCGACGGGGAGGACTCGGGCGTGGCCTCGCGGCCCTGATCCCGACCGGGCCGGCGACCACCGAGGCGCCGCCCGCCGATCGACGGCCGCCGAAGGCGTCCCGTGGCAGTTCCGAGAAGGACTGGTTCGCGGCGAACAGCGCGGTGACCGCTTCCGGCGGCGAGGTTGCCGGTGCGGTGTACCGCGAGATCCCGATCGACGCGGTCAAGCCCAACCCGAAGCAGCCACGGCAGGTTTTCGACCAGGAAGCGCTCGCCGAACTCGAGCACTCCATCCGAGAGTTCGGCCTGATGCAGCCGATCGTGGTCCGGGAGTTGCCGGGCAACGACTACGAGCTCGTCATGGGGGAACGCCGGCTGCGGGCGTCGCAGCAGGCGGAGCTGGAGAAGATCCCGGCCATCGTCCGGCAGACCGCCGACGAGGCGATGCTGCGGGACGCACTGCTGGAAAACATCCACCGGGTCCAGCTGAATCCTCTGGAAGAGGCGGCGGCCTACCAGCAGCTGCTGGACGAGTTCGAGGTGACGCACGAAGAGCTGGCCGGCCGGATCGGGCGGAGTCGCCCGGTCATCACCAACACCATCCGGCTGCTCAAACTCCCCCTCCCCGTTCAGCGGCGCGTGGCGGCCGGGGTGCTTTCCGCGGGGCATGCCCGCGCTCTGCTTTCGCTGGACGAGCCCGAGGCCCAGGAAGATCTGGCGGCGCGGATCGTCGCCGAGGGCCTGTCCGTGCGGGCGACGGAGGAGGCGGTGACGCTGAAGAAGAGCGAGGCGCCGCCGAGGCCGAAGGCCGCACCTCGCAAGCCGGTCCACGCCCCCGGTCTTCAGGAGCTCGCGACGCGCCTGTCGGACACCTTCGACACCCGGGTGAAGGTGGACCTCGGTCGGCGCAAGGGCCGGATCGTCGTCGAGTTCGGCTCGGTCGACGATCTGGAGCGGATCGTGGCGCTGATGGCGCCGGAAACGACAAAACGGGCAGGTCATTCCGACGAGGAATGACCCTGCCTCATTTCGTCACGGTGATGATTGGATTCAGGCGGATCGGGAGACGGCCCGCATGACCAGATCGGCGAAGACCTCGCCCAGGGTGGTCCCCGAGGACTCGATCGCCATCGGCACGGTCGAGGTCTCGGTCAGCCCCGGCGAGGAGTTCACCTCCAGGAACTGGACCGTCCCGTCCGGGGCGACGATCGCATCGGTCCGCGAGATGTCCCGCAGACCGATCAGCCGGTGTGCCGCGACCGCCAGTTCACCAACGCGCTGAGCGGTCTCGGCGGGCAGCCGGGCGGGGGCGAAGAAGTCGGTGAGCCCGGCGGTGTACCGCGAGGTGTAGTCGTAGACACCGCTCTCCGGCACGACCTCCACCGCGGGAAGGGCCCGCGGTCCACCGTCGCGTTCGACCACGGTGACCGCGACCTCGATCCCGTCGACGAACCGCTCGGCGAGCACCGTGTCGCCGTAGGCGAAGCAGGCCACCATCGCGGCTGGTAGTTCCGAAGCTTCCCGCACGACCTGAGTGCCCAGTGCCGAACCGCCCTGGTCCGGCTTGAGGATGAGCGGCAGGCCCAGGTGATCCACGATCGCGTCGAGCACGCCCTGAGCGCCCAACTCGCGGAACGTCGCATGCGGTAGCGCCACCCAGGCAGGGGTTGCGAAACCGGCTTGGGCCAGCAGGGCCTTCGCGGTCGGCTTGTCCCACGCCCGGCGGCAGCCTTGCGAGCTGGTGCCCACGTAGGGCACCTTCAGCATCTCCAGGATGGTCTGCACCGAGCCGTTTTCGCCCTCGCCGCCGTGGAGGGCGACGACGGCCGCGTCGGGACGCTGCGTGCGCAGCCGTTCGAGCAGGCTGGCGTCGACGTCCCACTCCTCCACCGTCAGCTCCTGCGCACGCAGGGCGGCGGAAAGCCGGCGACCGGAACGCAGGGAGACATCGCGCTCATGCGAAAGCCCGCCTGCGAGAACTGCGACGGTGGGCAAGACCACGCCGTACTCCTCTGTAACGTCTACTGTGGACAGCGGATCACGCTGTGTCCGGGGACGGGGACTCCGGCCCCGGGATCGGTTTCATGCTGACGTTACCGAAGGTGCGAACAAGGTCCATTTCGGACTCGAGCACCGCGGCGAGCCGCCGCACGCCTTCCCGGATCCGCTCCGGGGTCGGATAGCAGTACGAAAGCCGCATCTGCCTGCTGCCGAAGCCGTCGGCGTAGAAACCGGTTCCGGAGGCGTAGGCCACTCGGGCGGTCACCGCACGCGGCAGCATCGCCTTGGTGTCCACGCCCTCCGGCACGGTCACCCACACGTAGAAGCCGCCCTCGGGCCGAGTCCACGTGCAGCCGGGGGGCAGGTACTGATCCAGCGCGGACAGGATCGCGTCCCGGCGCTCGCGGTAGTTCTCGCGGAAGGTCTTGATCTGGCCCTTCCAGTCGTGCGTGCTCAGATAGCGCGACACGATCATCTGGTTCAGCGACGGCGGGCACAGGGTGGCCGACTCCGCGGCGAGCACCAGCTTCTCCCGCACCGCGTGCGGTGCGAGCACCCAGCCCACTCGCAGTCCGGACGCGAAGGTCTTCGAGAACGAGCCGAGGTACACCACGTTCTCGGGGTCGATCGACCGCAGGGCCGGGTAGGTCTGCCCGTCGAAACCGAGCAGGCCGTACGGGTTGTCCTCGACGACGAGCACACCCTGGCTGCGGCAGATCTCGAGGATCTCCGCGCGCCGTTCGACGGCGAGGGTCACACCGGCCGGGTTGTGGAAGTTCGGGATCGTGTAGAGGAACTTGACCCGCTTGCCCGCCTTCTCGGCCTGGGCCAGTGCCTCGCGCAGCGCGTCGGGCATCAGGCCGTCGTCGTCCAGCGCGACGTGGACGACCTGGGCCTGGTAGGCGGCGAACGAGCCGAGGGCGCCAACATAGGACGGGCCCTCGGCGAGCACGACGTCACCGGGGTCGCAGAACAGCCGGGTGACCATGTCCAGGCCCATCTGGGAGCCCACGGTCACCACGACGTCGTCCGGATGGGCCGAGATGCCCTCCAGAGCCATGATCTCGCAGATCTGCTCCCGGAGTACCGGGATGCCCTGCGCCGAGCCGTACTGGAGCGCTACGAGCCCGTCGTCGGCGATGATCTCGGCGACCTGGGCGGACAGGCTGTCCAACGGGAGCGCGGCGAGGTTCGGCATGCCGCCCGCCAGTGACACCACCTCGGGGCGGCTCGCCACCGCGAACAGGGCACGGATCTCCGAGGCCGTCATCCCGGCGGTACGCGCGGCGTACCGGGCCAGATGCGGGTCGAGGTTGTGTCGGCCGGTTCTTTCGGGCGGTGTGGCAGTCATCAGCACTTCGCAAGCAGTCGTCGGGCCAGTCAGTCGAGTGTAACCACCCTTCCTTGTGACCTTCGCGGCCTTTCGGTACGCATCACAGCCGCCTATGCTCAATTGAGGCCATTTCGGCTGCGGCGATTTCGCACGCCCGCCAGCCGTCGGCTGTCGAGGGTCGGACAGCCGGAGCACAACAGTCCAGGGGAGGTCGGGTGTCGCGTCGCGTCGTGGGCGTCACGCTGGACAACCTGGAGCAGTTGCCGAAGCACTGCCGCCGTTGCGTGTACTGGGAGCTCGCGCCGCATCTGAAGGCACAGGCCGAGGAATTCGGTCAGACCGAGGTCGAGAAGGAGGCCTGGGTCTCGAGTGTGCTGCTGGAGTGGGGTTCCTGCGGCCGGCTGATCTACAG
>NZ_VJWX01000435.1 GCF_007713715.1 Amycolatopsis rhizosphaerae | reverse complement strand
GCCTGGGGAGTATCCGCCCCAGGCAGGGCGAAACCGGCCCGCCGGGTGAAAACACGGCCGCCACGGCACCGGCGGGGCGCGGATAATCGCCTGGCATGGAGGAGATCTGGCGGCTCGGCCCCGGCGTCACCCGCTCGGTGAGCCCGGAGAACTTCACCGGGGCGAAGGGCGGGGGCGGGCGCGCCACGACCGGCACCGGGGCGCTCGCCGCGCGCGAGCTGGGGCTCGGCTGGAAGGTCTCCCCGTCGATCGACCTGCCCGCCGGTTCCACCGCGACCCTGGCCGATCTCGAGGGTCCGGGCATCATCCGGCACTTCTGGCTCACCACCGACCTGCACAGGCTCCGGGAGATGGTGCTGCGGCTGTACTGGGACGACGACCGCAGGCCCGCGGTCGACGTGCCGCTGGGGGACTTCTTCTGCAACGGCTGGGGCGAGCTCGCCCTGGTCGACTCCGCGACGGTCGCGGTCCTGCCCGCCGGGGGCTTCAACAGCTACTGGCCGATGCCGTTCCGCCGCCGGGCGCGGGTCACCCTGGCCAACGCCGGGGACACCGTGGTGCCCGTCTACTACCAGGTCACCTACCAGCGGCAGGAGCTTCCGGACGAAGCGGCGTACCTGCACGCGGCCTGGCGCCGCAGCGACCCGGTCGGGGAGAGCGGGGTGCACACCATCCTGGATGGGGTGCGGGGCCGCGGGCACTACGCGGGCACCTACCTCGCCCTGTGCCCCCAGGCGCCGGACTGGTGGGGCGAAGGCGAGATCAAGTTCTATCTCGACGGGGACGGGGAGTTCCCGACGATCTGCGGGACCGGCACCGAGGACTACTTCGGCGGCGCCTGGAACTTCGACCTCGGCGGCCGCTACGGCGCCTACTCCACGCGCTACCTCGGCCTGCCCCAGGTGCTGCCCGCGGAGGCGATCTACCGGCCGCGCCAGCGTTTCGGCCTCTACCGCTGGCACCTGCCCGATCCCATCACCTTCGAACAGGACCTGCGGGTGACCCTCCAGGCCCTCGGCTGGCGCTCCGGGGGCCGCTACCGGGTGCTGACCGGCGCGGAACTGGCCACCACCGCGTTCTGGTACCAGCATCCCGGGACGAGCTGAGACGGGCACCGGCCGGAGCGGACGCCACTTCGGGGACCGGGCCCGGCAGCACCCCCAAGGTCGGCGCCATCCAACACTCCATTAACCTAGGTTCATAGGTTAATCGGGGTTGCGGAGACCAAGTGTTCGAGTTCCGGTTCGAGAGCGGATCCGGGGTTCCGCCCTACCTCCAGTTGGTGCACCAGGTGGAGCGGGCCGTGCGGCTCGGCGCGCTGCGTGCGGGCGACCGGCTGCCCACCGTCAAGGAGGTCGCCGAGCGACTGGTGATCAACCCCAACACGGTGCTGAAGGCCTATCGCGAGCTCGATCACCGAGGGCTGGCGAAAGGCCGGGCCGGACAGGGGACGTTCATCGTCGGCGAGCGCCGCGCGATGACGAAGTCCGATCAGGCCAGACGGGCCGAGTTGCGCGCCGGGCTCGAAGCGTGGCTCACCGAGGCCCGGCGGGCCGGCCTCGACACCGGCGAAATCGACGCGATCCTGTCCACCGTGCTCCACGACTTCCGTGAGGAGACTAAGTGAACGAACCGGCGATCGTCGCCCACGACCTGGGCAAGCGCTACGGCCGCACCTGGGGGCTTCGCGACTGCACGTTCGAGATCGGCGCCGGGCGCGTGGTCGGGCTGGTGGGCCCCAACGGGGCGGGAAAGTCCACGCTGATCAACCTGATGGCAGGCCTGCTGCGGCCCAGCACCGGCGAGCTGAGGCTGCTCGGCGAACCGGTCGGGCCGCACGTCGCGTCCAGCCGGGTGGCCTATCTGGACCAGCGCCACTCCCTCTACGACACCTTCCGCGTGGCCGACATGCTCGAAGCCGGACGCAGGCTCAACCAGCGCTGGTACGCCCACGACGCGCGGGATCGCCTGAGCGAGCTCGGCATCCCCCTCGACCGCAGGATCGATGAGCTTTCCGGCGGGCAGCGTGCCCAGGTCGCGCTCGCGCTGGCCCTGGCCACCCGCCCGGACCTGCTGATACTCGACGAACCCGTGGCGAGCCTGGATCCCCTGGCCCGAAACGAGGTCATGTCCGCGCTGATGGGCGCCAAGGCCACCCGGGACTGCACCATCGTGCTGTCCTCGCACATCGTCTCCGAACTGGAACGGCTGTGCGACTACCTCGTCGTGCTCAACCGGGGCCAGGTCCGCCTCGCCGGTGATCTCGACGATCTGCTCGACGACCACCGGCTGCTCCACGGACCTTCCTCTGGTGTGGTCGATGTCGAGGCGGGCCGCGAGGTGCTGTCCCGGCATGAGGAACACGGCACGGCCCGGTTGTTGTGCCGAGGCCGCGGCCCGCTTCCGGCGGGATGGCGGGAGCGGCCGGCGGGCATCGACCGACTCGTCCGGCACTACCTCGCGGCCCCCGCGCGACCGGCCGGGTGGACGGAGGCAGCGGCATGATCTGGCTGGCGTGGCGACAGGATCGCCTCAAGCTCCTCGGCATCGGCGCGGTCTTCCTCGCGCTCGCGGGCGGCTACGTCGCCATGGGCATCGGCATGCGCAGCACAGTGCCCTCGACCGCCCTCCGGAACTGTTTCTCCGGGGCGGAAAGCACGGAGTGTGGTGGCTGGCCCCCCCTGGTCTACTTCGCGCGCTACGACGCAGGGATGCTGTTCAGCCTGCTGCCGGCGGCGGCCGGGATGTTCCTCGGCGCACCGCTGGTCGCGCAAGAACTGGAGCACCACACGTTCCGCTACGCCTGGACGCAGGGGATCACGCGCACGAACTGGCTGCGCGTGAAGCTCCTGGTCGCCGTCGCGTTCGTCCTCGTCTACGGCATCGCTTTCGCCGGGGGCTACGCCTGGTGGTTCGCACCGGCTCTGAAAACGGAAGGGTGGTGGGCCACCTTCGACTTCGGTCTGGTGACCTTCCCGGCAGGCTGCCTGTTCGCCTTCGCGCTCGGGCTGGCCGGCGGCGCGGTGTTCCGGCGGACCCTGCCGGGGATGGCCGCGGCGCTCGCCGGTTTCCTGCTGGTGCTGGTGACGGTGAAGAACTTCCTGCGGCCCCATTACCTCACTCCACTGCTGGTGGAGCAGACACACAGCGGAGAACTGATCACCGGCAAGAGCTACTTCCGCGACCGAGCCGGAATCCTGCACGGGTACGAGGAAGGCCTGTCGCTGGCCGGCATCCCCCCGTCACCGGGGCTGAGCCTGGAAGCGCAGCAGGCCTTGCGCGAGGCTGGGCTCACCCGGCTCTTCCAGGTCCAGCCATCCGGCCGGTTCTGGCTGTTCCAGTTGATCGAGGCCGGTGTCTACACGGTGCCGGCGGTCGCGTTCGTGGCACTGGCCTTCTGGTGGGTCCGGCACAGGCTCACTTGACCGGCACCACGGCTCGGCAGGTCGGCAGAAAAGTCGCCACCCCCGCACCGTCACGCGAACCACTTCCCGGACAGGCCCTACCGGCCGCCCCGCGTGACGAAGTAGGCCCAGGCGTTGACCGCCACGCCCGCGACCAGGGCCACGCACCACAGCAGCCAGTAGCCGAGCGCCGCGTGGCGCAGGGCCAGCCCCACGACGCCGACCGCGAGGATCAGGGTCGTGCCGATCGCGGTGAACAGCGACACCGCACTGGTGGGTGGCCGGTCGCGCACCCGGTCCGGATACCCGGCGCGCGCGGGACCCACGCACGCCCCCGGTGTGCTTCACTGCTGATGATCATCGACCTTCTTGCGGGAAAGGGGACCGAGTGACGACCTGGCGTGAACTTCAGACGTTCATCAGGAAGTCCTATCGTGTGGTGCGGGACGAACCGGAGGAGATCAGAATCCGGGTCCGGTTCCGGGACGACGTGGACGAAGAAGAGCGCACCCAGATGGTGGTCATCGCCCGGGAGGTCCTCGACAAACGCGAGGAATGGGTGCAGATCGCCACGCCGTTCGCCAAGGCCGACGACGTGGACCTGCGCACCGTGCTGGCCGAGATCGGGCACACCACGGTGGTCGGCGGGGCCGTGGTGATGGGCGACTACCTGGTGCTGCGGCATTCGCTGCCGCTGGTCAACCTCGACCTCAACGAGTTCACCGATCCGCTGGAGCTGGTCACCGGCTCCGCCGAGCTGCTCGAAGAGCAGTTCACCGGGCGGGACGAGTTCTAGCGGTGCGCGCGGACCGGGCAATTCCCCCGGAAGTGCCCGGTCCGCGCGGTAGCCTTTCACCGGAAAGGGGGACGCATGGAACCGTGGGGCCTGTCCGGACCGGCCTTTCTCGGCGTCTACGCCGGCTCCCTCGTCGTCGCGCTCGTGCTCACGGCCCTGCTGCGCAGGCGCAAGCCGTGGCGGCGGGTGCGCGCCGGGCAGCAACCGCTGTCGCTGTGGGAAACCGCTTACCTGACCGGCGGGCCGGAGCGGGTGGTGGACAGCGCCATCGCCTCCCTGATCAGACAGGAACGGCTGCGGGCGCGATCGTACGGTCTCCTGCAGCCCATCGGCGACGCACTTCCCGCCGATCCCGTGGAACGCGCGGTGTTCGAAGCGGTCTCCGCGGCGCAGCGTCTTTCGCTGACCAAGACCCGTAAGGAGGCCGGCCGCCGTCGTGCGGTCCGGGCCGTCGAAGCTTCGCTCGCCCGGCGCGGCCTCCTCGTGCGCAGCCGTCTCGACGCCCTGTTCACCGCCTCGCCCGTGTTCGCGGTGGCGGCGGTGGGAGTGGCCCGGCTGGTCAACGGAATCCGGCTCCACCGCCCGGTCGGCCTTCTCGTCGTTTTCCTGCTGGTCACCGGGGCCGTGCTCTTCTTCCTGCTTCGCCGGCCGAGCCCGCGGCACACCCGGGCCGGCCTGAAGGCTCGCCAGGCCGCTCTCCGGCCCGGCCCGACTCCGGTCCCGCTTCCCGCCCTGGCCGGTGCGGTCGGCCCGGTCGTGCTCGGCGGGCTGGCCGCGTACCCGGATACGGTGATCAAGACGGCGCTGTTCCACCTCCCACCGACCGGCATCGGGGGCAGTTCGTCGTCCGGGAGCTCCTCGTGCGGAAGCAGCTCTTCCTCCTGCAGTTCCTCCTCCGGCAGCAGTTGCGGCAGCGGCTGCGGCGGTGGCTGTGGCGGCTGAGTCCCGGGAGCTCGGGGTAGGGCTGGGCTGGCGCCCCGAGCTCGACGTGACCGTGGAGCGCCTGCGGCCGGATTTCGTCGAGATCGTCGCGGAGAACCTCCACCCGGCCCACCTGCCGGAACCGCTGCGGCGGGTGGCCGGACGCGTGCCGGTGCTCCCCCACGCCGTGTCGCTGTCCCTGGGCGGCGCGGAACCCGTCGCCCCGCATCGAGTCGGCCATCTCGCCGCGCTGGCCGAGGCGCTGGGCGCCCCGCTGGTGAGCGATCACATCTGCTTCGTGCGCGCGGGTGACCTCGACTCCGGGCACCTGATGCCGCTCCCCCGCACCAGGGACGCGCTGGACGTTCTGGTGGCCAACGTCAGGGCGGTGCAACAGGATCTGCCGGTCCCGCTGGCCCTGGAGAACATCGCGGCCCTGCTGGCCTGGCCGGACGCCGAGCTGACCGAGGCGCAGTTCCTGCGGGAGCTGACCGAACGGACCGGCTGCCTGCTGCTGGTGGACGTGGCGAACCTGTATGCCAACGCGCGCAACCTCGGTGGCGATCCGGTGCGGCTGCTCGACGAACTGCCGCTCGACCGACTCGCCTACGTGCACGTCGCCGGCGGTGTGGAACGCCACGGCGTCTATCACGACACGCACACCCATCCGGTTCCCGCGCCCGTACTGGACCTGCTGCGCGAACTGGCCACGCGTGCCCACCCGCCCGGCGTGCTGCTGGAATGGGACGACGACTACCCGGGCGACAGCGTGTTCGCGGCCGAACTCGCGGCGATCCGTGGCGCGGCGGGGAAATCGTGACCGGTCCGCAGCGGGACCGGCTCGCCGCGGCCCAGTCCGCCCTGCTGCGGGCCTTGCTGGGGGACGGCCCCGCCCCGC
>NZ_VJWX01000434.1 GCF_007713715.1 Amycolatopsis rhizosphaerae | reverse complement strand
GACCTATAGCGGCCACGTCAGGGGATCGGGCAGAAAGGCGCGCCCCGCGATGCGGGGCGCGCCGTCAGCCGAAGCGGTCACATGTGGATCGAGGAGAAGGCGCTCGCGGCCGACGTCACGACCTGGCGAAACCTGTCCATCCCGTCTACGCCGGCCTTGGCCACCTGGTGGACAATGTCGCCGTATTCGTTGACCCTCTTGCCGTGGCCGTCCGCGGTTCCCAGGAACCCGTCCCCGGCGCCGTCGCTGAAGTGCTGCGCATGGGCGTCCTGCGAGAACCGGAACACGCCGGCGAACGACTCCGTGTCCTGCCCGGCCAGCTGAGTCATGTTACCCATCTGGCTTTCAACTGTTTCGAAATGTGCCTGAACGACCGGTTCCATTCAATTTCTCCTTTCTCTGGCGAGAACTGCTCAGATGGTGGTTCCGATGGCGCTGCTGATCGCCGCGCCGTCGACAGAGAAGTTCCCGGCGGCACCGAGGACCTGACCGCCACTGGAGTCGGCATCGGAATACTTGCTGGCCGTGGTCCTCACGGTGTCGGCCACGGTCTGCCCGGTGGTGGTCAGCTTCTGGTTCTGGCCGTGCCGATCCGGTTCGACCTGTTGGACGAACATGCTGCCGCTCGCGCCTTTCCACGCCGCCGCGAGGCCGGTGTTGCCGGAGTTGAGCTGCTTGTTCCGGGCCGCCATGTCCTCGTGTTCCTGTGTCCATTTGGCGGCGAGCCGCGCCATCTGATCAGGATCACCGTGGATGAAATCGTAAGTCATATGACCCTCCGTTTTCGATTTCAGTGAAGCGTTCCCAGCGGGCCGGGCGCGTCCTCACTTTGCCGACGCTACGTCGCCGGGACCGGCGATCAGGCCCGGCGGCACGTTCCTGCCACGGCCGCCGCTCCGGCACGTCCCTGACGGAGGATCGGGGACATGGCGACTGTCCTGGTCAAGCGGCCCGCCCGCAAGCAGGCCCCGGAAATGCCCGCGGGCGAGCTGATGCTGCAACCGCCGCCCGCGATCCCGGCCCCGCCGGGACGGCAGTGGGCGCAGGTGTTCACCGTGCTGCCGATGCTGGCCATGATGGCGTCGACGCTGCTGCTCTATTCGGGCTCCGTCGCGGGCACGATCCGGTTCGTGATCTACGGGCTGATGGGCGTCGGCATGCTCGGGATGATCGTCACCGGCTTCATCCAGGGTGGCGGGCCGAGCAAACGCGAAATGGGGCACGCGCGACGCAAGTACCTGCGGCACTTGTCCCAGCACCGGCTGCGGCTGCGCCGGGCGGTGCGCCGTCAGCGCGAGACGATGGAGTACCTACACCCGGAGCCGTCGTCGTTGTGGTCTCTCACGGCGAGCTACCGGCTGTGGGAGCGCCGCAAGGAGGACGAGGACTTCGCCGTCGCCCGCATCGGCCGTGGCCCGCAGGGTCCGGCGCTGGCCATCGTCGCCCCGGACACCCTGCCGCTGGAGGAGCTCGAACCGCTGTCCGCCCTGGCGCTACGCCGGTTCCTCACCACCTACAGCGCCGTCGACCGGCTTCCGCTGGCCATCGCCGTCAACGGATTCAGCCGGATCTACCTTCGCGGAGGCCGCGAGGCCGCACTGGGCATGCTGCGCGCCCTGCTGGCCCAACTGGCCACCCTGCAGTCTCCCGACGACCTGCGCATCGCGGTCTGCGTGAGCGAGGACCACCGGGACGACTGGGAATGGGTGAAATGGCTCCCGCACGCCCTGCACCCCAGCCGGTCCGACGCGCTCGGCCCACTGCGCCTGGTCGCACCCGGTATCTCCGCACTGGAGTCGATGCTGGAGGAGGAACTGGGCAACCGTCCCCGATTCGACCCCGACGAACAGGTCAGCGTGCCCGGCCCGTACCTGGTGGTCATCCTGGACGGCGGGGCGGTCGCCGGGTCCGATCACCTGATGACGGGCGGCGGGGTCGAGGGCGTCACGGTGATCGATCTGACCACCGCGCCACCACGGGCGTTGGACCGTACCGCGGTGGTGCTCGAGGTGGATGAGGACGGCGGGCTGTTCAGCCAGTCGGCCGAGGGCAGCACCCGGCTCGGGGACGCGGACTTCTTCGACCCGGCCGCCGCCGAGGGCCTCGCGAGGCAGCTCGCGCCGCTGCGGCTGAGCTCCGGCATCCGTGGGGACGCGCCGCTGAGTTCCGAACTGGGCCTGGCCGACCTGCTGGAACTGGGCGACCCCTACGACCTCGACCCGGACGACACGTGGGTGCCCCGGCCCAACCGTGATCGGCTCCGCATCCGGTTCGGTATCCGGGAAGACGGCACGCCGATCGAGCTGGACATGAAGGAATCGGCACAGGAGGGCATGGGCCCGCACGGCCTGCTGATCGGGGCCACCGGCTCCGGCAAGTCGGAGCTGCTGCGGACGCTGGTGCTGGCGCTCGCGGTCACCCATCCGCCGAGTTCGCTGAACTTCGCGCTGATCGACTTCAAGGGTGGCGCGACCTTCACCCGGCTGGACAAGCTGCCGCACACCAGCGCGGTGATCACGAACCTGGCCGACGAACTGCATCTGGTCGACCGGATGACCGACGCGATCAACGGCGAGCTGATCCGGCGTCAGGAACTGTTGCGTGCCGCCGGGAACTTCTCATCGCTGCGTGACTACGAGAAGGCCCGCCAGGCGGGCGCGCCGCTGCCCGAGGTGCCCACCCTCCTGGTGATCTGCGACGAATTCTCCGAACTCCTCTCCGCCAAGCCGGATTTCATCGACATGTTCGTCCAGATCGGACGGCTGGGCCGATCGCTCGGGGTGCACCTCCTGCTCGCCTCGCAGCGGCTGGACGAGGGCAGGCTGCGCGGCCTGGAAGGCCACCTGTCCTACCGGATCGGCCTGCGGACGTTCTCCGAAATGGAGAGCCGGGTCGTCCTCGGGGTGCCCGACGCGTTCAAGCTGCCCAGGGCGCCCGGCAACGGTTTCCTCAAGGTCGGCACCGAATCGATGGTGCGATTCCGCTCCGCCTACGTCTCCGGCGTGCACCAGCGGAACCTGGGCACCGGAACGGCCGTCGCCGCGACGGAACACCTGGTACTGAACGAATACACCACCGCCTACCACGCGCCCGCGCTCGATCTCGAGGACACGGAGGAAGAACCCGAGGTCGATCCGGACACCCTGGTGGGCGACACGCTGCTGGACATCTGGGTGGACCGGCTGGTCGGCCGGGGCACGCCCGCGCATCAGGTGTGGCTGCCGCCGCTGGACAAATCGCCGACCCTGGACCAACTGCTGCCGGAACTGGTCCGGCACCGGGAGCGTGGCCTGACCGCCAATTCCACCGAACTGGCCGGCTCTCTGCGGCCGATCCTGGGCATCGTGGACCGACCGTTCGAGCAGCGACGCGACCCGCTGACCCTGGACCTCGCCGGAGCGGCGGGCCACCTGGTGGTGATCGGCGGGCCGCGGACCGGTAAGAGCACCCTGCTGAGGACGCTGATGCTCAGCCTCGCACTCACCCACACCCCGCGCGAGGTGCAGTTCTACTGCCTCGACTTCGGCGGCGGCACGCTCGCTTCGCTGGATGGACTGCCCCATGTCGCCGGGGTGGCCAGCAGGCTGGATGCCGGGTCGGTCCGCCGCACCGTCGCAGAGGTCGCCTCGCTGCTCGCGCAGCGCGAACGCCTGTTCGCCGAACACAAGATCGACAGCATCATCACCTACCGGAAGCTGAAGGCGGAAGGCAAGTTCGCCGACGATCCGCACGGCGACGTGTTCCTCGTCGTCGACGGCTGGCTGACGCTGCGCAACGACTTCGACGCGCAGGAGGAGTTGATCGGCGACATCGCCGCGCGCGGACTCGCCTACGGCATCCACGTGGTGGCGGGCTGCACCCGTGCGTTCGACCTGCGGATGAACGTCCGGGACCTGTTCACCAGCAGGCTGGAGCTGAAGATCAGCGACCCCATCGACTCGATCATCGACCGGCGCGCGGCGATGGGCGTGCCCGCGGACCGGCCCGGCCGGGGACTCGCGATGAGCAAGCACCAGATGCTGGTGGCCCTGCCGCGCATCGACGGCCGCACCGGTGCCGACGATCTGACGGAAGGGATCGGCGGCCTGGTCAGGGCGATCGCGGACGCCTGGCCCGGCCCGGCCGCGCCACCGGTGCGGCTGCTGCCCGGCGTGTTCCCCTACGCCGAACTGCCCGCCACCGACACGCTGACCGGACCCGATGCCGGGCTCGCGATCGGCATCTACGAGCGCGATCTCTCGCCGGTCCGGCTGGATTTCGCCACCGACCCGCATTTCTTCGCACTGGCCGACACCCAGTGCGGCAAGACCTCGTTCCTGCGGACGGTGGCCGCCCGCATCTGTGCGGCCTACACCCCGGAACAGGCCCGGATCGTGCTCATCGACCACCGCCGCGCGCTGCTCGGCGAGATCCCCGACGAGTACCTGCTCGGCACCGGCACCAACGACGCGCACAGCATCGCGCTGATGAACGAGGTGGTCACGGCGATCTCCAAGCGCCTGCCGGGCCCGGACATCACCCCCGAGCAACTGCGCGCGCGGAACTGGTGGCAGGGCCCGGAAATCTTCGTGCTCGTCGATGACTACGACATGGTGGCCACGCACAAGGACCACCCGCTCATGCCGCTGCTGCCGCTGGCCGCGCAGGCCTCGGACATCGGCCTGCGGGTCGTGCTGGCTCGCCGGTCCGGCGGCGCGGGCAAGGGACTGTTCGAACCGGTCCTCAACCGGCTGCGCGAGGTCGGCGCACCCGGCCTGATGATGTCCGGTGACCGGGACGAGGGACCGCTGCTCGGCGGGATGCGCGCCCAGGTGCTGCCGCCCGGCCGGGGCTGGCTGGTCGATCGGCGCGGGAACAAGAACCTGGTGCAAGTGGCCTGGCTGCCACCCAAGGTGTAGGGCCGTTCACGCCGCCGGCGACGATTGGCAGTTTCCTGTCGTCGTCGGCCGATCGGCTCCGCGATGTGATTGATTCGAGCACACGAGCAAAGTCAGGAGCACGCGATGGCGCCACCAGAAAGCATCAAAGGCATACCAGGGGCAATGCACCAGTGCGCGAGCGACCTCTGGGAGGTGGTGGCGAACACCCCTATCCCCTCCGACCTCAAAGGTTGGAGCGAGGTCACCTGCACGGTCGGGTTGAACGGGCACGAGGAGTTGGTGAAGGCCGCCAACGATTCCACCAAGAAACTGTACGAGTTCATCACCCAGCTCAATGAGGCAGCGACCGCGCTGAGCACGGTCGCGCATGATGCGGCCACCAAATATGATTCCGCGGACCTGGAGAACAAGAACGCCCTCAAGGACGCGTTCGAACAATTCACCAAAGACAGTTTCGCGAAAATGACCGGGGACGGCCTTCCGCCGATCCTCCCGGAACTCGACTACCACAGCGACCAGTAGGCGACCATGGCACCGGTGGACTACTACGACGAAAGCCACACCTTCGAGGAACTCAAGGGCCTGATCAACCAGGAGGCGGATCACCACGCTCCCCTGCTCCACGCGTTGGCATCGGTGTGGAGCAAGGGGCGGGACCACCTGGCCGCACAGGCCATAGGCTTGAGAGACGTCCAGGACAGACTCGTCAAAACAGGCGCGTGGGGAGATGTGGCGGGCGGCCTCTTCGTCAGTACGCTCGACCACGTCCGCGAAATCGCGAATTCGTGGAGTTTCGGCGGCAGCCCGGACCCGCATAAATCGGTACCAGGCATAGGCAGCAGTGTTACCACAGACGAACTCACTGGGTCGATCACCAATCTGGCGGATTGCATAATCGACGTCAGAAATGCCGTGAACAATCTACCGGCCAGCGATACGGAAGAGGAAAAGAAAAAATACACCGCCTTCGCGCTGAGCCTTTTGACCGTACTGTATTCGGATGCCGCCCTAAAGTTGAAAAACGCCGTCGGACTGCCGCTCACGAATGTTCCTTTGGCGCGCTCCTTGTCTTCCGGGCCGGTCGACCGTGGGGGTACGCCACCCGGTCCCGCCAGTAACTCGCCGAGCCCCGGCGGTGGCGATC
>NZ_VJWX01000433.1 GCF_007713715.1 Amycolatopsis rhizosphaerae | reverse complement strand
CGAAGGCGTTGCTGGCCAAGCGCGGTTTCGACCCGGTGCTCGGTGCCCGTCCGCTGCGCCGGACCATCCAGCGGGAGATCGAGGACCAACTGTCCGAGAAGATTCTGTTCGGCGAGGTGCAACCGGGTCAGATCATCATCGTGGACGTCGAGGGCTGGAGCGGCAAGCCCGAGGACAAGGACGACAAGGCGCACTTCACCTTCCGCGGCGAGCCGAAGCCGCTGTCGGTGCCGAACGCCCCGCCCGTGTCGATCGGTGCCCGCCAGGAGCCCGGCGAGGCGGACGCGGACTGATTCCGCGCCGCGTGTAGCGCATAGCCGAACGCCCCCAGGAGCCTCCCGCTCCTGGGGGCGTTCGCATGCGCATGCCGCCATGGGTGTGGGGCCGTGGCGCGGTGTGGGACTCTGGGCGCTCTGGAGGGGGTCGGATGAATATCCTGGGGATTGATTTCGGTACGTCGAGCACCGTTGCGGTGCTGTCCGCGTTCGGGCGGGGGCCGCGCGCGATCGAGGTCGACGGATCGGTGACCATGTCGTCGGCGGTGTTCGCCAACGACGATGGCACGCTGGTGGTCGGGCAGGACGCGGAGCGCCGCGCCCGGCTCGATCCCGCACGGTTCGAGCCGAACCCGAAGCGGCGGATCGACGAGGGCACCCTGCTGCTGGGCGACGCCGTGATCGAGGTGGCCGACGCGCTGGCCGCGGTGCTGCGGCGGATCGGGGAGGAGGCCGAGCGGCAGCTGTCCGGCCGACCGGACCAGGTGCGCATCTCGCATCCCGCGCGTTGGGGCAGCACCCGTCAGGGCGTGCTCCGGCAGGCCGCCATCAAGGCGGGGTTCGGGCCTTCGCCGATCCTGATCCCGGAGCCGGTGGCGGCGGCCGCGCACTACGCGTCGATCAGCTCGCAGGCGCTCGCGCCGGGCAACGCGCTCGCCGTCTACGACCTGGGGGCGGGCACCTTCGACTGTGCGGTGGTGGAGGTGACGCAGCGCGGGTTCACGGTGCTCGCCGACAACGGCCTGCCGGACCTGGGCAGCCTCGATATCGACCAGGCCCTGCTGGTGCACATCGGCAGGCAGATTTCCCACGCCGATCCGCGGCAGTGGCAGCGGCTGCTGCGTCCGGAGACGCTGGCGGATCGCCGGATGCGCCGGGGGCTGCTGCAGGACGTCCGGGACGCCAAGGAGACCCTGTCCCGGCACCAGCACACCGAGATCCCGATGCCGGAGCCGTTCGATGACGTGCTGGTGACCCGCCTCGAACTCGAGGCGCTCGTGCGGCCGAACCTGTTGCGCAGCGCGGAACTGCTGGCCGCCACCATCCGGGACGCCGGGCTCGTGCCGCAGCGGCTGACCGGCATCTACCTGGTGGGCGGGCCGAGCCGGATGCCGCTGCTGGCGAGTCTGCTTTCCGACCAGCTCGGCGTGCTGCCCACCACCCAGGACCAGCCGGAAACGGCGGTGGCCTTCGGCCTGCACCACGTTCCGGTGGAGTTGCCGCGGTCCGGCCCGGAGCCGCTGGTGCTTCCCCCGGCGGCCCAGGCGTTCCCGGCGGTACCGCCGGTGCCCGTCGATCCGTCGGCCCGCACGGTGCCCGCGATGCCGCCGGTGACCCCGCGCGTCCCGCCGTCGTGGCAGCCCGCTCTCCAGCCCGTGCCACCGGCACCGGTCCCGAAGAGCGGGAAGAGCATGAAGAAACCGCTGCTTGCCGGAGCGGCGGTGCTCGTCCTCGTCGTCGGGCTGGTGACCACCCTCATCCTGGCCAACCGCGGTGGTGACACCCCCGCGGCCGCTGGGGTGAGGGACACCGCGGCGCCGAACGGGGACGCGAAGGCCACCGCGTCCACCGACGTGGCGCGGACCGACGGCGGCGGTTCCTGCGGCCCGAAGGACAAGCAGGGCTTCACGACCTGCCTGCGGCGGCTGGCCGGGGCACTTCCGCAGCGCCTGCCCTGCACCGCCGGCCTCGGCGGTCTCGGCGCCGACGACCTGGGGGCCGCGGTGGTGGTGAGCTGTGTGCTGCCCGCCGAAGGCCAGGTCGCGACGAAGAAGGTCGCGTATTACCAGGACATCCCCTACTCGACCATGCGGTCCGCGCTCAGCAGCGAGCTGGGCAGTCCCGGTCAGGTGCTGGAGGGCACCTGGTCGGGCAACGGGCTGTCGGGCAAGTACGCGGCCGGAGTGGGCAGCCTGGGCGGCTTCGTCGTCTTCGGCACCGAGGACCCGAAGCTCTGCGGAATGCTGATTTCGGTGAACCTCGATTCGGGGGTGCGGCAGAAGTCCGCGGAGCTGGTCGACTTCTTCAGGAAGAACGTCAAACCCGGGAACTGACCTCACAGGGGGGTGACCAACGGGCTGGACTTCATCAACTGGGGGGAATAGGCGATGGCACGGACCAGGGCCATGGCCTCGGCGGACCAGGTGCGGGACGCTCAGTGGGCGATCAAAGACTTCGACGTCACCAAGGTCTGGTCGGTCACCAAGGGCGATGGCGTGATCGTCGCCGTCATCGACAACGGCGTCGACGGCAACCATCCCGATCTGGCGGGGAACGTCCTGCCCGGCTATGACCCGGGGCCTATGTGCCGAAAGCCGTCGAAGGCGCTCACCTGCCCGACACGCATTACGGCTACGGGATCATCCGACCGTATTCCGCGCTGACCGCCGACATCCCGGCCGGTCCGGCGCAGGGGCCGCTCGCCAAGCCGGAGGCAGCTGGATCTTCCGCTCCGAGTGGGGCACCGCAAGGCCTTCCTCCGGGACCCGTCACCAATGTGGCCGGTGGGGCGCGGCATGGCAGCGGATTGTTGGTCGGCGCCTTGGTCGCCGGGGCCGGCTTGCTGCTCATCGTTCTGATCATCGTTGTCGTGGCGAGTCGGAGGCGTCGCCCGCAGCCGGCCCCGGTGCAGTCGCTGTTCATCGGCACCGGTGCGATGGAGGCGGCCAGTGTTAACAGCGGCCGTAACGGTTCGCTGCTACAACGGGGCTGTGCACATCGCCGACCCGGCTGACAGCCCGGAAACAGTACCGGCTCAGCCGCAGGTCGGGGCGAGGCCGAAGAGCGTCCGCGTGATCCTGCTGTTCGTCATGGCGCTGGCGTTCGTCTACGTGGCCGCGTTGCGGCTGCTGGGCTTGGACGGCAACCGCGTCACCGCCGCGCTGATCGCCCTCACCCCGTACTGGGCCGCCGCGGGACTCGTGCTGGGCGTGCTGAGCCTGGCGTTCCGGCACTGGTGGATCGGCGGCGTGGTCACCGTGGCCGCGCTGGCGCTGGCCGGGGTGGTGGTGCCGCGCGTGATCCCGTCGGCCCAGCCGCAGGTCCACGGCGCCACCCTGAGGGTGATGTCGTCGAACCAGTATCTGGGGCACGCCGATGTGCAGACGATCGTGCGGCTGGTGCGGGACAACCACGTCGACGTGCTCAACCTGCTGGAGCTGACGCGTCGCGAGGCGACCGAGTTCGAGCGGGCCGGGCTGTTCGACCTGCTGCCGTACCGCGTGTTCAAACCGCAGGGGGGCGGCGCCGGTTCCGGTATCGCCTCGCGCTACCCGGTGACGGAACTGTCCCTTGCGGGCCCGTCGATGATGGAGCAGCCGAGCGCGCGGATCGAGGTCGGCACGACGGCGGTGGAGATCGTCGCGGTCCACCCGGTGCCGCCAACGACCTCGGCCCTGATCTGGCGGCAAGAGATGGGCGGGCTGCCCAGGGCGCCCGGCAGCGGGCCGGTGCGGATCCTCGCCGGGGACTTCAACTCCACGCTCGACCACGCCACCTTCCGGTCCCTGCTGGACTCCGGCTACACCGACGCGGGCGAGAGCCGCGGCGCGGGACTCGTCCGCACCTGGCCGTCCTCACCGTTCCCGCCGCCGGTCACCATCGACCACGTGCTGGTGGACGCGCGGGCGGCCGTACGGGACTACCGGGTGCTCGACGTGCCGAAGTCCGACCACAAGGCGGTGTTCGCCGAACTCATGCTGCCGTGAGCAGCGCGTCGATCGCGGAGAGCGCCTCCCGGGCGCCGCAGGCCAGGGAAAGGCCGCGACCGTGGCGGACCTCCGGCTCACGGGGGTTGATCCGGATCAGCGCACCGGTGGCGGCGCTGGAGAGTTCGCTGTAGCGGCGGACGGTGGGGACCGCGGTACCGGCGCCGAGTTCGAGCACGACCAGGCCCGGGCGCTCCCGCCGCCAGGCGTTGAGCGCGCCCAGTTGCTCGTCACTGCGACGGGAGAGCCAGTCGTGGTCGCCGAACATCAGGATGTTGGGCCGGGCCAGGCGGCCGCAGCCGGGACAGACAGGCAGGGGCGGGACCGCCCGCATCGAATCCTCGTCGACGGGCACGCCGGTCTCCCCCGCGGGCCAGATGGCGGGCCCGCAGGGCACGGTGCACTGCAGGTGGTGGATCGATCCGTGCACCTCGGCGACCAGCCCGAAACCCGCCTTCTGGAACTGACCGTCCACATTGGAGGTGAAAACCGCGATGCCGCCGGGGGTGGCCTCGCCCCAGCGTCGCAGCAGCGCGAAGCCCTCGTGGGGCACGGTTTCCCGGTACAACCGGAGGCGGTGGCCGTAGAAACCCCAGGCCAGCCCGGGATCCTCGGCGAAGTGGCGAGGGTCGGCCAGCTCGGCGAAGCGCAGGCCGAGCCGCGCATACGGTGGGTAGGCGCGCCAGAATCCGGCATCCCCGCGGAAGTCGGGCAGCCCGGAATCCACGCCCATACCGGCGCCGGCGCACACCAGCAGCGCGTCGGCACCGGCGATCAACTTGGCCGCCCGCTCCAGGACGGCCCGGCTCATGCTTCCTTGGCGATCTCGTCCAGCGGGACGACTTCGAACTCCAGCAGGCTGGCACCGCTGGCCACCGGCTTGGCGCGCTCACCGGCGTGCGCTTCGCGAGACGGCCCCTTGGCCCAGGCCTGGAAATGCTCCTCGGTCTCCCACTTCGTGTACACGAAGTAGCGGTTCTCCCCGGAGACCGGGCGAAGCAGTTCGAAACCGAGGAAGCCGGGCTGCTTGTCCACCGCGTGCAGCCGGTGGGCGAACCGCTTCTCCAGTTCGGGTCCGGCGCCCTCGGGCACCTCGATTGCGTTGATCTTCACGACTGCCATGTGGGTCAGGGTACCCACCGCGCCCGGCCGCTGGCCTCCCCGCGAGCGGGTGTGCGAGGCTGCCGGAATGGGGAACTCGCCGCTCACCCGTCCCGGCGTCGTCGACTTCGGTGGCGAAGGCCCGCCGATCGTGCTGCTGCACGGACTGATGGGGCGTGCCCGCACCTGGTGGCCGGTGGCGCGCTGGCTGACCGCCTACGGTCACGTGGTCGGACTCGACGCCAGGGGGCACGGGCACGGCCCGCGGGGCGGACCGTGGACCACGGAGCAGTTCGTCGAGGACACCGCGTCGCTTCTGCGGCGCTTCGACGAACCCGCGGTGCTGATCGGGCATTCGATGGGCGGCCTGCACGCCTGGGCCGTGGCCGCGACCCACCCCGGGCTGGTGCGGGCCGTGGTGGTCGAGGACATGGCCCCGGATCAGCGGGGCCGCACGGTGGAGACCTGGCGGGGATACTTCGAGTCCTGGCCGGTGCCCTTCCAGTCGCTCGCGCACGTGAAGGAGTTCTTCGGCACCATCGGCGACTACTTCGTCGAGTGCGTGGCCGAGCGGGAGGACGGCTACCACCTGCTGGCCGATCTGCGCGATCTGTACGAGATCGCGGCCGAATGGGGCCGCCGCGACTACTGGTCACTGGTGGACGCGGTGAAGTGCCCGCTGCTCGTGATCGAGGCGGAGCACACCGCGATGCCGGCCGGGCAGCAGGCCGAACTGGCCGCACGCGTACCCGACGGGCGGCACGTGGTGGTGGCCGGCGCCGGGCACGTGGTGCACCGGGACGCCCCGTCGGAGTACCGCGGCGCCGTCGAGGCCTTCCTCTCCGCCGTACTCGGCCGCTGAGGCGCCGACACCGGTCGGCCGTGGGCCGTGAAGGGTCCCTTCACAGTCGATTCGACCGTGAAGGGTCCCTTCACGGCTCGCCCGGCCAGGGCTGGGT
>NZ_VJWX01000432.1 GCF_007713715.1 Amycolatopsis rhizosphaerae | reverse complement strand
CCTGTATCTCGCGTACGCCCGGCACAATCCCGACATCAGCGCGGACGCGATCGTCCGGGCCGCTCGCGTGTTGCTCGACCACGGCGCCGACCCGAACGCCGGCTATCTCTGGCACGGCCTGCCCTCGCCCTTCACCGCCCTGACCGGTGCGCTGGGCGGCGGCGACGGCGGGCAGCCCGCCCACCCGCAGGCCGACGCGTTGGCCCGCACGCTGCTGGCCGCGGGCGCCGACCCCAACGACGCCCAGGCGCTGTACAACCGGCAGTCCGACCCCGCCGACCACCACCTGGTCCTGCTGCTCGACCACGGCCTCGGCCGCGGCGACGGCGGTCCGTGGCGGGCCCGGCTGGGCAGCGCGATCCCGTCGCCCGCCGACCTGATCGCCGACCAGCTGTGGTGGGCGATCACCCACGACCTGACCGGCCGGGTACGGCTGCTCGCCGAGCACGGCGCAGAGCCACGTGCTCCGTTCCGATTCCCCGACGACCGCCCGGTGTACCTGCGGGCCTGGCACGGCACCACACCAGCACGGCTGGCCGCGGTGTGCGGCAGCACCCAGGTGCTGGCGTACCTGGCCGCGCACGGCGCTCCCTCGCCACCGGCCGAGGGTGTCGACGGGCTCGTCGCGGCGGCCCTGGCCGGTGACCACGCCACCGTGGGCCGACTGCGGGAGAACGCCGCCGGGGCACGCCGGCGGCGGCCCGGGCTGATCGTGTGGGCAGCGGCCCGCCGTGCCTGGCACGCTGTCCCGCTGCTGGTGGAACTCGGATTCGACGTCAACGCGCTGGGGCGTGCCGACGTCCCGCTGGAACAGGAATGGCAGACCGCGCTGCACCAGGCCGCGGCGGCTGACGACCTGCCCGGCGTCCGCCTGCTGGTCGGTCTGGGCGCCGACCCGAACATCCACGACGCCCGGTTCGGCGACACACCACTGGGCTGGGCCGAGCACTTCCACCACGCGGACGTCGCCGAGTTCCTTCGGCCACTGACGGCGGTGTGAGCATCGCCGCTCGATGCGGCCGGCATGACGGGGATGCCGACCTCATCCGTGAGCGCAGCGATGGCACGACCGGCGACCGGCGACCGGAGGAACCGTCAAGACGCGGACCAGCTCCGCCACCGGTACACCTCGGTGCGGACCACGGGGCCTTCCGGATTCCGGTCCCGGTACTGGGGGTACTTCGCGCGCAGTGCCTCCAGTGGACCCGCGCGCCCGGCCGGTTCGGTCAGGATCGACGCCCGCCCGTCGGCCCGGACCCACCACAGGCGTGTCCAGTCCTCGTCGAAGAAGTCCACCAGGAAGACGACCGCCGGATTGGCCCGGATGTTGCGCAACCGGCGCAGATCGGCGTGGCGTTTGGGCTTGTGGTCGACGGCGAACACGACCGCGCCGTCGTGCACCGCGAAGGTGACCGGCACCAGGTGCGGCACACCGTCCATGCCCGCGGTGGCCAGCCGCGCCACCCGCGCCGCCGTGAACCGTGCGCGGGCCTCCGCCTCCGGAAGTTCCATGCCCGCAGGTTAGAGCCGAGGGTTGCCGGGCGGCGACCCCCTCCAGGCCCTGTTCCCGACCGGGCGGGAACGGATGACGGGCACGGCGCCCTGCTTGGCGTCAATCAATTTACGATAACGCGAGAAAAGCCATGAAATGCCGATTCGCGCAACGAGGCGGATGTCTCGGTATTCATCGTTTTTCCTCCTGTCGCGGAACAATGGGCCCGGTACGGTCGGAATCATGGAATGGAGTTTTCGGACGGCCGAAGAGCTCGCAGCTGCCTTGTGCGGCGGTGAGGTGAGCTCGGTGGAACTGACCGACGAGGCAATCGCTCGTATCGAGCGGGACGACAAGGCGGTCAACGCGATCTGCGTGCCGGACTTCGACCGTGCGCGGGCCGCCGCACACCGTGCCGACCAGGCGCGCGCCCGCGGCGAGGACCGGCCGCTGCTCGGTATTCCGGTGACGGTCAAGGAGTCCTACAACATCGCCGGGCTGCCCACGACCTGGGGCATGCCGCCGCACCGGAACCATGTGCCGGCCGAGGACGCGGTACAGGTGTCGCGACTCAAGGCCGCGGGCGCGGTGGTGCTCGGCAAGACCAATGTGCCGTTGGGGTTGCAAGACATCCAGAGCTTCAACGAGATCTACGGCACCACCAACAATCCGTGGGATCACGGTCGCACCTCGGGCGGGTCCTCCGGCGGGTCGGCGGCGGCACTGGCGTGCGGATTCGGCGCGCTGTCCATCGGCTCCGACCTCGCCGGATCGCTGCGCACCCCCGCGCATTTCTGCGGCGTCTACGCACACAAGCCGACACTCGGGCTGGCGGCGAACCGCGGTATGGTCCCGCCGTCCGAGCCGGCGTTGCCGGTCGACCCGGACCTCGCCGTCGTCGGTCCCATGGCGCGCAGCGCCCGCGACCTCGCGCTCCTGCTCGACGTGATGGCCGGACCGGATCCGCTGACCTTCGGTGTGGCGCACCAATTGAAGCTGCCGCCCGCTCGCCACGAGCGGCTCAGCGACTTCCGGGTCCTGGTCCTCGACGAGCATCCGCTCATTCCGACCGGGGCCGCTGTGCGGGAGGGCGTGCACCGGGTGGCCGACGCGCTCGTCGACGGTGGCGCCCGCGTCGAACGGCACAGTCCGCTGCTGCCCGATCTCACCGAAGCGGCGAGGCTCTACACGCAGTTGCTGATTTCGGGCTCCGTTGCGCGTTTTCCCATCGAATCGCCCGAGCAGCTGCGGACCCGCGTCGCCGGGCTGAGCGCGGACGACCAGAGTCTTGACGCGACGCGGCTGCGCGCCAGGGTGTTCAGCCACCACGACTGGATGGCGGCGAACAGCCGTCGCGAGCTCCACCGCCACGGCTGGCGGCAGCTGTTCGCCGAGTTCGATGCCGTGGTGTGTCCGATCACGCCCACTCCCGCGTTCCCGCACGACCACAACCCCAATCCGTTGGAACGGCGCATCGACATCGACGGCGTCGACTACCCGTACTTCGACCAGCTCGCCTGGGCCGGCCTGGCCACCATGCCCGGCCTGCCCGCCACCGCCATCCCCGCGGGCCGGTCACCCGAGGGCCTGCCGGTGGGGGTGCAGCTCATCGGTCCGATGTTCGAGGACCGCACCCCGCTGCGGCTGGCCGAACTGCTCGAGCAGAGGATCGGCGGCTTCCGGACACCTCGTTAGGTCGCGGCCGTCCGGACCACGGGCTCGACCGACTGCCGTGAGGGGTTCCCTCACGGCAGTCGCGGCTCACCTTGATGTGACGGTGAGGTGCAGGGTGGTGGCGTCGAGGACGGCCTCGCCGCCGAGCGGAAGGGTGGCCGCGCCCGGCAGGTGGCCGAAGCGCAGGTCCCACAGGATCGGCACACCGAGCGGGCAGAGCCGGTCCAGCATGACGGCGCGCACCGCCTCCGGCTCGCCACAGCCGGTCCACGACCCGAGCGCGATCCCGGCCACGCCGTCGAACCAGCCTGCCCGCAGCAACTGGGTCAGCATCCGGTCGAGCCGGTACGGCTGTTCCTCGACGTCTTCCAGCAGGACGATCGCGCCCGTCGCCCCGCGCTGTTCCGGCGTGCCGAGCCCGGCGGCGAGCAGGCTGAGGTTCCCGCCGGTGAGCGGGCCGCGGGCGATGCCCGGCGAGAGCGCCTCGGCGGCGGGCAGCACGACCGGGGCGGCGGGACCGAACAACATCCTCCGCAGCCCTTCGCTCGCCTCGTCGTCCCAGAAGGTCCCGGCGGGCATGGGGGAGAACAGGGTCGGCCAGCCCAGGTGCGTGGCGATCGCCTGGTGCAGAGCGGTGATGTCGCTGGACCCGGCGAACGGTTTCGGGCCTGCCACCCGCAGCGCGGACCAGTCCACCAGATCGAGCATGCGCTGCGTGCCGTAGCCGCCCCGGGCGGCGATCACCGCCGCGACGGCGGGATCCAGCCAGGCGGCCTGGAAGTCCGCGGCCCGGCTTTCGTCACCGTCGGCGAGATACGGCGGCACTCCGGTGCCGGGAGTCCGCGGCCTCCGCACGACCAGCCCCCAGGCCGCCAGCGCCGCGGCCGCCCGGTCGAGCACCTCGACCGGCACCGGCCCGGCGGGGGTGACCAGTGCGACCGTGTCGCCCGGTTCGAGCCGCCTCACCGGTGCAGGTCCAGCCGTGGCACACCGGGCGTCGCGAAACCGAACACCTGGCCGTAGAAGGACAGTTCCGCCTCCAGCGCCGCGATCATCGTGCTCGCCTTGCGGAAGCCGTGCTGCTCCCCGTCGAAGGTCAGGTACGCGTGCGGAATTCCCTTGCCCCGCAAGGACTTCACGAACCGGTCGGCCTGCTCCGGCGGGCAGATCTGGTCGTCGAGGCCCTGCAGGAACAGCACCGGCCCGGTGAGGTCCCGCGCGTGGGTGAGCGGTGAACGCGCGACGTAGCGCTCCCGCGTCCCGGGCAGCGGGCCGACCAGGCCGTCGAGGTAGCGCGATTCGAAGTCGTGGGTCTCCCCGCCGTCCCCGGTCCAGCCCGCCAGGTCGAGGATCGGGTACTTGATCGTCCCGGCACGGAACACCTGTTCCGTGGTCATCGCGGCGGCGGAGGTGAACCCGCCCGCGCTCCCGCCGCGGATCGCCAGGCGCGCCGGGTCGGCGATGCCCTCGGCGACGAGCGCTTCGGCGACCGTCACACAGTCCCGTACGTCGACCACACCCCACTGCTCGCGCAGCCGTTCGCGGTACTCGCGGCCGTATCCGGTGGAGCCGCCGTAGTTCACCGCCACGACGCCGATGCCCCGGCTGGTGAAGTAGGCGAAGTCCAGGTCGGCCACGGGGAAGTTCCGTCCGGTCGGTCCCCCGTGGACGTGCACCAGATACGGCGGCAGTTCCCCTTCCGGTGCGGCATGATCGGGGTTGGCCGGCGGGTAGAGGTAGGCGGGGATCCGCTCCCCGCCGGTGCCGGTGAACACGCGCTCCACCGGCACCGGAAGGTAGGCCACGGGCACTTCGGGGGCCTCGGTGAGCGGTGTGACGGAGCCGGACCGCGGATCCACCCGGACCACGGCGCTTTCCCGATCGGTCCCCGCGGCGATGCCCACCACGTCACCGTCGTGCACGGCGAGGGCGGCGGCCCACTCGGTCAGCTCCGGGGCGAGACCGGTGACGGTGCGCGCGTTCTCGTCCAGGACGGCGAGGCGTCCGGAGTCCAGCACGGCGTAGCGGCCTTCGCCCAGCGGCGCGAACCAGCGCGAGCCGATCTTCCACAGCGCACCGCCGAGTTCGCGCTCCGCCGGTGCCAGCTCCGTCACCCGCCCGTCGAGCGTGATCCGGTGCAGGTTCCACCAGCCCCGCGGGTCCAGCAGGGCGAGCAGTGAGCCGGGGGACTCCCATTCGAGCTGGCAGACCGACACACCGGCACCCCCGGCCAGCACCCGGTGCGGGCCGAACGCGCCGTCGGGGCCCACCTCGGCGACGCAGAGTTCGGTCTCGTCCCAGGGCATCGCGGGATGGTTCCAGCCGAGCCACGCGGCGTGCCGCCCGTCGGGGGACAGTTGCGGCGCGGTCAGGAAGTGGTGGCTTGCCGCGAGCGGCCGCGGCTGCTGCCCGGTCAGTTCGACCAGGTCGCGGTGGATGTCCACGCGGCGGGGGCCGGTGCTGGTTTCCCGCACCGCCCACACCGTGCCGCCGCGCCCCGGGCGCAGATCGCCGTAGCGCACCCCCTGGGGCGCCGCGGGTTCCGGCGTGACCGGCGCGATGTCACCACTGGCCGGATCGCGGCGGTAGACGCGCTGATCGTCCCAGTTGGTGAAATACAGCGCACTCCCGACCACCACCCAGGGGCGCCCGCCGTACTCGTGCACCCGGTTGCGCGCGTTCCACGGCGCGGGCAGCATCTCCTCGCCGTTGCGCAGCAGGGTCAGGCGGCCGCCTTCGGCGGGCCGGGCCTCGGCCCACCACACTTCGCCCTCGGCGACGTCCAGCCACTGCGCACCGCCTCCCGCCGCCGCCACGTCCGCGGCGCCGATCGGTGAGGTCCAGGTTCCGTACGGCAGAATTTCGGGCACACACAGCACTCT
>NZ_VJWX01000431.1 GCF_007713715.1 Amycolatopsis rhizosphaerae | reverse complement strand
CCCGAAGCCCGTTCGCGCCCTTGCCCGCGTAGGCGAGAGCCGCGCCGACCGTCAGATCCGCGAACAGACGCAAGCGCCCGGTTTTCAACTCGGCATCCGCCAGCAGGCTGCGCTTGCGCGCCAGCGCGGCCAGCGGATCGTCGCCCAATTCGATCTCGGAGATGGAGCGCCGTTCCTGTGCCACCTCGGCCACCAGTTCCCGCACGCCCACCGTCCAGCCGAAGACGTCACCCTCGTGGATCTTGCGACCCTGAACGGGGTCCATGTGCAGGTATTCCAACTGGTCCAGCGAGGTGATGCCGAGCAGCGAGTCGCCCGCGACGAGCCGGTCGTCCAGGAAGGTGAAGGGGCGCTTGGTGTCCATGGACACCAGCCACAGCGACAGTTTGCCCATCTCCACGGCCATCGGGTTGATGTCCGTGCCGTACAGGCAGTGTTCGATGATCTGCCGCCGCGCCTCGATGACCAGCTCGTCCTCGTCGGTGCCGAGCGCGCGATCCCCGGCACTGTCGAGGTAGGCGCGGGCGCGTTCGTCGCCCTCCCGCGACCACGCCTCCACCAGCCGGTCGCCCAGATAACGAGCTGCGGCGACCAGGAACGCCGCCGAGCCCATCGCGATGTCGGCGACCTTGAGGTCCAGGATTTCCTTGCTGGACTTCGGTTTCCACTCCCGCTCGTCAGCGGTCTGCAATGGGCCGACCGTGTACACCAGCGGCTGCAACGCGCCTTCGGCAACCTCTTCGGCGAGGAAACGTGGGGTGTAATGCGTTCCGGTGGTCTTGCGCAGCGCCGACTCCGTGACGAACAGCGCGCCGGGCAGCACCACGAACGGCAGGCCCCGCAGATCGGTGCGGATGATGCCGAAGAACGTCAGCAGCCGCTCCGACAACGGATAGTCGCCCGCGGTCACGGCCAGCAACTTCTTGCGCGCTTCCTCACGGTCCTGCGCGGCGAGCGGCGCAAGCGCCTTCTCCAGCGCCCGAGCGGAACCGATGCCGGTCGGCTTGAACTTCTCCGCCAGCGCGGCCGCCAGCGCGGGCACGTCGGCGGTCGTGGCGGCCAGGGATTCCAGGTCCCGCAACGGAACCTCGGCCTCCAGGCCCTCCTTGCCGATCAGCCCGACCGTGACGTCATCAGCGCGGAAGCCGTCGAAGGACAGCAGGCCCTCGTAGACGTAGCCGATCTGTTCCACGTCGAGGCTGCGGAACGATAGCGTGCGCCGCTCCCGTGATCTGCCGGTCCCGATCCACACGTGCTGCACGGCCCGAAGCATGTGCAGCACGGTCCGGTCGTCGGTGGGTAGCGACTCCAGCCACGGGAACGCCTCGGGGTCGAACAGCGAGCCGTCGTGCGGGTGCATCCGCAGCCGTGGATGGTCCACGCCGCGGTAGACGGCGATGAACAACGCGATCAGCCGGTGCCAGGCCGCGGTACTGTGTTCTAGGTCTTCCTCGCTGCCCTCGATCGCCTGCTGTTCCAACTCCGAGCACAACCGGCCGGCGGAGTAGGCGGTCATGTAGAGGTCGTTGTCGGCGGGCAGCAGCGCGCGTTCCTCGGCGAACAGCAGGAACACGATCCGCATCATCACGGTCACCGCCGACCGGTACACGTCGTGCGCGGTCGCGTCACCCAGGCCGCGGCCGCCGAGTTCACGATCTCGGACGTCGGCACGGCCGATCGCGCCGACAAGCAGTTCGACGGCCTGACGGACCTGGACACCCAGCGCCTCGGTGACGTCCTCCTGGTTGTCCTTGCTCTTGGCCAGCAGGGCGACAAGCCGTTCCTCTTCCGGCACGCCGAAGAACCGGCTGCGGCACAGCAAAGACACGAACGCGCGCAGCACCTCGCGTTCGGCGGCCTCGGGCCAGGACACCGCGTCGAACACGACCGTCGTGGTCACGCCGCCGCGCGGCGCCCACACCAGAGCCCACCACCGGCCGTCGGTGGCCAGGCCCAGTTCCACCTGATGCACCCGGCACAGGTGCGCCAGCCGGTCGACCGGTGTGGCCGCCCACGCCGAGCCCGCGATCCGGGCTGTCGGCTGGGTGCCGGGCGCGCAGGTCAGGCCGAGCAACCGGGTGGTGGCGGGCTTGACGTCCTCGCCGGGTTCGACCAGCGCGAACGCCGGGGTGAGGCGGACATCGTGCTCGGCGACGTCGATGCCGAGACTGCCATCGAGATCGTCCCAATGCAGCGCGTCGCCCCAGCCGAGCAGCTCGTTCAGCACGAACCGCAGCCATTCGTGCTGCTGCCCAGCGGGATCGGCCAGCCATTCCGCGTGGGCGACCCGCAGCCGCTCGCGTTGCTTCTTGTCGACGGGGTCGAGCGTGGGCCAGACCGAACGCAGCACAGGCAGAGAAAGGAAGGGGCCGCTGATCTCGACCATGCCCAGCCAGTCCCGGTGCTGCTGGGTGCCGTCCGGGGTGGGCTTGCGGAACCCAGCACCGTGTCGCGTGCTCATCGAATGGCCTCTCGCTTGGGAACCACGAACACCACGGCCACCGGGAACAGGTGTGCCTTGCGGTCGCGGTAATGGTCCTCGATCATCTCCAGCTCCCGGTCCCGGACCACGGCCAGCCGCGCCAGCCGTTCGTCCCAGGCCTGCCGGTCCCGCCGGTACTGGGCGAGCTCGTCCCTGGTCTTCTCCAGTTCGACCTTGCTGAACAACGCGCTCTCGTCCTCGTTGTCCAGTGCCTGGCGCAGGGTGGCGGCGAACTGGTCGAGGTTGTTCACGACCCGTTTCCGCTCGGCTTCCTTGCGCTGGTCCAGCGCCCGGTCCAGGGACTGGCGGCGGGTGCCCGCGCGCCAGTCGAGCGCGGCGAGCAGGCCGTCCCGCATCCGCGGCCACCGCTCGGCCACTCGCTCCCGCACCGGTTCCGAGGCGGGAACCCCCTTGGCCAGGGCGTGATCCAGCCGGCCGCCCAGCCGGGTCAGGTTCTCCAGACGCCGGAAGCGTCCGTGCTCGGGTGCCCAGCCACCGGCGCGCAGCACCTCCTCGTGCAGCCGCATCCCGTCGGCGCCGACCAGCACGAACCGGGAGAACGCGCCGACCAGCACATCCTCCAGATCCGGGTCTTCGCTGACCACGGCGGTGGCCCGGTGCAGGCCGATGTCCTGATTGGACACCGCGGCGCGCAGCAGGCGGGTGGACATCGCGACCAGCGGATGGTTGAGGTGCGCCAGCACGACATCGTCGCGCCCGCCCGACACGGCGGGATCGAACGTGACCGGGAGTTGCCGCGGTGGCTCGTCGTCTCGGTGCAGCTTTTCGGTCAGACCGGCGCTGGCCCGCTGCCACGAACCGGTCAGCGGTGGCACCTGGTAGAGACCTTGAGCGAGGTGCTTCTCGTCGGTGTGCGGGCGCAGCGGCTGCTGCCGGGCCAGTTCCAGCGCGGTATCGACGACCCGCTTGATCCCATCCGGCGTGATGCCCAGCTCCCGCACGGTGTCGTCGAGATTGGCCCGCAGGCGGCGCACCTGCTCGCCGACCTGGGTTTCGGCGGGCAGTTCCCGGTGCTGCGTCCTCGCGGTACGCGCCCCGGCACGGTCGATGTCGATATTCACCGTCTGGCCAAGCATGCGTTTCTGCACGGCGTCGGCGAGCACCGCGTTGACCGAACCCAGGTCCTCCTCCATGCGGGCCACCTTGGTCGCCACGCGGGACAGGAACTCCAGGTCCGCCTCGTAGGAATCGACCGCGCCTTCCCAACCGGTGCCGACGAAGTGCCGGATGTCCGGGTTTTCGGTCTGGCCGTAGCGGTCGATCCGCCCGATCCGCTGTTCGAGCTTGTTGGGATTGAAGGGAATGTCGTAGTTGACCAGCCGGTGGCAGTGGCTCTGCAGGTCGATGCCTTCGCTGGCGGCGTCGGTGGCGAGCAGGATGCGCACCGGGTGTTCGGTCGGGTCGGCCTGGAACGCCAGGCGCAACTGCTCCCGCTCGTCGGTGGGGATGCCGCCGTGCAACTGGGCGAGCGCGGCACCGCCGAGGCCCTGCTGGTGCAGGATTTCGGCCAGCCACTGCTGGGTGTCCCGGTATTCGGTGAACACCACGACCCGGTTGTTGGTCCAGTCCCGGTCGGGTTTGCACACACCTCGCAGGTAGGTGATCAGTTCACGGGCTTTGGCGTCCGGTTCGGCCTCGTGCGCCAGCGCCCAGCGCTGCATCCGCTCCAGCAGTGTGATCTCGTCATCGGAGGCATCGGGCTGCAAGGGCCGGGCGCGGCCCAGCGCGTCGTCCTCCGCCTCGGCGAGCAGCTCGTCATCGTAGGTGGCGGTGTCGTCGAAGAAGTCTTCCAGCCAGGCGGGGACCTCGTCTTCAGCAGGGCGGGCGTGCGAGGAGCGTGAACGAAGGGTCTCCAGATAGACACCGACCGTGTGCGCGAAGGCGGCAGGGCTTGAGAACAGCCGCTTCTTCAACAGCAGGGTCACCAGGTCGGTGGCCTTGCGGCCGCGCGTGGTGGTCAGCTTCTTGCGGCGCAGCGCGGCGAACTCCGTCAGCAGGCCGTGGATCTCCCGCTCGTCGTCGGGGTAGTTCACCAGCATCGCCCGTGCCTGGCGTTCCCGGAAGCGCGGGGTGCCGTCGGGGTTGACGATGTCCCGTTTGAGCCGCCGCACCACTGTGTCGCGCACCGCGGTGCGATCGGGCTCCACGCCACGGGCGAACCGCTGGTCGTCGAGGATCTCCAGCAGGGCGGTGAAGGACGACAGGTAGCCGTTGTGCGGGGTGGCGGACAGGAACAGGCGGTGCGAAAAGTGCGGCGCGAGCCTGCGGATCAGCTTAGTCTGCTGTGAATCCACCGCGTAGACCTGCTTCGGGGCGGCCGGGGCCACGTGGTGCGCCTCGTCCAGAATGAGCAGGTCGAACGCGCGGGGATAGGTGGGCCCGTCCGGCGGCAGAATCTCATCCAGGAGCCGTTGCGCCTTCTGCCCGCGCAGCCACGGCAGGCTCACGATCGCCAGGGGATAGACCTCGAACGGGTTGGCGGCGCTGCCGTGCTCGCGCCGGACGATCGCGCAGCGCTCGGAGTCGATGACCGTGAAGTCGAGCCCGAACTTTTCGGCCATCTCGTCCCGCCACTTCACGGTGAGGCCGGCCGGACAGACGATCAGGATGCGGCGGGCTCGGTGGCGCAACAGCAGTTCCTGGGCGACAAGCCCCGCCTCGATCGTCTTGCCGAGGCCGACGTCGTCGGCGAGCAGGAGGTTGACCCGCGGCGCGTCGACGGCACGGGCGACGGGCTCCAGCTGGTAGTCCTCCACGGCGATACCGGACCGGAACGGTGCCTGGAGCACCTTCACCTCGGCGGAGGTGACGGCCGACCAGCGCACCGCGTCGAGGAAGGCGGCCAGGCGCTCCGGGGGGTCGAAGGCATGCTCGGTGACCTCGGGCAGCGAGCCGGCGGGGAGCACGCTGCGTCCCGGCTCGACCTCCCAGACCACTTCCAGGGTCTCGCCGTACCGGCCGTCCTCGACGCTCTGCAGGGTGAGCACGGTGCTCCGCTCCTGCGCGTCGATCTCGCTCACGACCCATCGCCTGCCGCGTACGGCGACGAGAGCGCCGATCGTGGGGTCCTGTTTCGTCGCATTGGGCAACGTGTTGTCCGCCGTTCGTTATCGCTGGCATCCACCGATGGGGTGCATCGGGCTCCTCGTACATCGCCCAACTGGCTGTGTCCGTAACACAGCACAGTCGGTGACCTGAGAGACTCTAGTTGATCTGGTGAATACGGTCTAGTCCGAGAAGATGCTTGTGTACTGAGTTCACATGTGTTCTAGTGTTAGCGCCTGGTTCAAGGCAGTCGCTACCTCAGGAGTTCCCATGCATCCCGATCCCGCCCCGCAGGCCGCGCCGAAGAAGCGTCGGGGCCGCAAGTTCCTCATCGCCCTCGCCGTGCTGGCCGGTGTGATCGTCATCGTCTCCGTGTCCGCCGGCGGCAAGAAGGACCAGAGCGGCGCCTCGGCGCAGGTGGTTTCCGCTGCGGGCGGTGCCGGAAACACGGCGGCGGGGGTGGGCGCCGAGGCTCGGGACGGGAAGTTCGCCTTCACGGTCACCAAGGTGGAAACCGGCGTCCCC
>NZ_VJWX01000430.1 GCF_007713715.1 Amycolatopsis rhizosphaerae | reverse complement strand
GTCCCTTCACAGTCGAATCGACTGTGAAGGGACCCTTCACGGCGCCCATTCCCGCACCGCCGAGCGGGCCGGACTTTGCCGGAGCCCTGGCGCCACTACAGTGACCCGCGTTGTTCACGGAAGACCACCGAGCGGTTCCTGCGCCGCGTCGCCGACAAGGCGGAACGGCTCGCGAATTTCGCTTGATTCATCGGGGTTTCATCGGGTCCGGCTAGCGTCGCCCCGTTGACACCGGATTGAATCGAGGTGCGCGTTGCCGAAGAAACGGACCAGGCGGTGGGTGGTCGCCGCCGCGGCTGCCGCGACGACCATGGCGGCACCAGTGGTGGCCCAGGCCGCACCGGCCGGGGGACTCGCGAGCGGATCCGTCACCGCCGCGGCGGATGCACCGGCGCCGTTGAAGGTCGTCACCAACGGCATGAAGATCGTGTGGTCGCCCAACCCCGGTCTCGGCCTGCCCGGTGTCGGCTACTGCACGCTCGGCCCCGTCGGTTACGACAGGTTCGGCAACGGCATCGGGATCACCGCCTCCCACTGCGTCCAGGTGGTCAACCAGCCCCCGACGTTCGAGTATCCGGTGTACGACGCCAACGACCTGGCGTTCGGCCCGATCGGCACCTACGTCTGGACGAATCCGATCCCGGCGGAGAACGATCCCTCCTTCCCGGACACGCCCCACGACTACGCCGTGATCCGCTTCGACCTGACCAAGGTCACCCTTTCCAGCAACGGCCCCGCCCTGCGCATCGATCACAACGCGACGAGGCTGCCGAGCCGCTATTCCGACATCATCTGCAAGGACGGGCAGACGACCGGCCTGAAATGCGGCATGGTCGGCAACATCGTCAACGGCATGCTGCACAGCTGGGCGATCAACGGCCCCGGCGATTCCGGTGGCCCGGTCGTGCTCATGGAGGGCAACGTGGGCACCGCCTGGGCCGGCATCGTGCATGGGGTGTACGACACCGATCCGCTCGGCGGCACGTTCTTCTACGAGTCGGCCCAGAACATCCTGACCGACCTGGCGGCTCGCGACGGTTACGGCGCGGGCTTCACGCCCGTCGACACGCCCTGAGCCGTTCCCACGCTCCATGGTGGAGCCGGTGCGCCCGGAGAGCACGTCGAGGGGCGCACCGGCTCTCGGCAGCAGGGCGGACATGGAGCGGCGCAACGGTTCGCGGAGAGGGCATCGTCCACAAAAGACGGGCAGGAAGACACCGCAGGGACCAACGGCAGGCCGGGGGAAGCCGGGAGTCCCCTGCCTCCCGGGACCCAGGTCCCCCCGCGCAGGTCCGCACGAACGGGCGGAAAAGGACCAAGGACAGTGGTTCGCGCCACAGAAAGCGGGGCATCCTGGGGGTCCTGGCGAGGAGACAGACAAGGAGGTCCGTCGTGAATCACGTGAAGCTGAACTGGCACACCGTGAAGGTCTCCGGACGGATCGCCCACTACGGCGTCGGCGGAAGTGACGGGCCGGTGGTGGTCTTCCTGCACGGCTGGGGGCTCGCGGACCGTACCTACGCGCGTTCGCTGGGTTACCTCGCCTCGAACGGCCTGCGGGTCTACGCCCCCGCACTGCCCGGTTTCGGCGGCACCGAGGAACTCCCCGAAGACGAACGGGATCTGCACGGCTACGCAGCGTGGGTCCGCGAGTTCCTCCGCACCATCGGGATCACCGGACCGGTCGCGCTGGTCGGGCATTCCTTCGGCGGCGGCGTCGCCATCCGCACGGCCTACGACTTCCCGGACACCACCTCCCAGCTGATCCTGCTCAACTCGATCGGCGGCTCGTCGTGGACCAACAACCGGGGAGTGCTCAAGGCGATCGCGCAGCGCCCGCTGTGGGACTGGGGGCTGCACCTGCAGGCCGACCTGCTCCCGACGCGCCAGATGGCCAACGTCCTGCCGGTGATCCTGCGTGACGCGGTGCCGAACCTGCTGCGCAACCCCGGTGCGATCTGGCGGGTCGCCAACCTCGCCCGCACGGCGGATCTCACCGCCGAACTGGCCGAACTCAACAAGCGCAAGCTCCCGCTGGTCATCGTCTGGAGCCAGAACGACAACGTGATCCCCGAAGCCACGCTGATGTCGTTGCACGCCGGGCTGGACGATCCGAAGCTGATCACCGTGCCGGGAGGGCACGGCTGGCTGCTGGCGGACCCGGACCGCTTCGGCGAGGTGATCACCAACGTGCTCCAGGTCGTCGAGTCGGCCGCCCCGGTGCCCCGCAAGCCGGACCGGGCCGCGTAGCGGGCCGGTCCGGGCGGACGACCGGAAAGACGAACGCGGGGAGCGGCCCTCCGGCCGCTCCCCGCTGACAGGGCAGGAAGTGAATTACGCCGTTCTGATTTCACCGAGGGGCTTGTAGTCAGCCCAGCAGTCCGTGGGCGCGGTGTCGAGTCGCAGCGTCCCGGTACCGCCCGCGCCGCCGTCGCAGTAGGACGACGGGATGGCCGAGTTCAGGAAGGCTCCGTTGGGGTCGACGTCCGTCCCGGCGTAGGGCGCGTTGGGGAAGGTCCGCGTGCCCACGTTGAGGGAGTCGTAACCGCAGCCAGGGTTGGACCGGAAGCAATCGGTGTTTACGCCGATGGGCGAGTACCCGTAGTGCGTGGTGTTGAACGCGACCGTCCAGATGACCTGGCTCGGCAACGGGGTCGCCGTCCCGGGGAAGGTGAAGGTCAGCAGCTGCCGGATCTTGCTTTCGCAGGCGCCGACGGCGGGGTTGAACCACATGCCCGCGTCGGGGCCGGCACAGTTCGCCGGGTCCGCCGAAGGACGGTAGCTGATGGTGAACGTCTGGGTGGTGGTCGCGAGCAGGGCTCCCGGCCTCGGAGTCGGGCCGGTGTTGTCGACGGCGTACACGTTCGCGGTGATCGGGTGCGTGAAAGTGGCACCCGGGGTCGTCACGCAGTCACGGGTGTTCCAGTGCCCGCTTTGACTGCATCCATAGCTGGCGAACATCACGCGCAGCGAAGAGAGGGTGCCCGAACCGGTCGCGGCCAGCCCGACTTCGTCGCCGAATTCACTGGTGCCCGTGGCTTCGAAACCCAGCGAAGGCAGGTTGGGGCATCGCAGCACATCGGTCGGCATGGCGGTGTAGGCGACATTGGGACCACCACCGGCATTGCAGACCGGCGGCGTCGGGCACTGGTGACAGGGCGGCCTCGGGTGGCAGCCGTCGTGGTGGCAGGGCGGCTTCGGGTGGCAGCCGTCGTGGTGGCAGGGCGGCTTCGGGTGGCAGGGAACATACGGGAAACCGAGCCACGGCGGGCACCCGTATTCCGAGTCGGGGGTGACGGCCAGCGATCCGCCCTGTGCCACCACCCCGGGTACCTGCCGGGCCGTTGCGCCGGGTACCTGTCCAGCCGTTGCCCCGGAGGCCCGGGTGCTGCCGGCCGCCTGGGCCGACGAGAAGGCCAGGGACAAAGCCAGGGCCACGATCGCGGACAGCACCAGTGACCAGCCCTGCCGGGAAAGCGGTCTCCGCCACCCGGTGCGGTTACGCGGTTGTTCTGTCACGTAGTTCCCCTTTCTGGAGTGTTCGCCTTGAAAACGGAGTAGGCGTTGACGACTCCGGAGAACGTTAATGTCACGGATACATCACCGCATGATCACATCTCCTCTGCTTCGGCAGGACGGACCTACTGGGCGAAGGACGGTGAACGATCGGCTGAAGCACCGAGGGTGCGCTTGCGGAAAGCGCCTTCCCGGCTGAGGGTGTACCCCTCGGCCGGTGCGCGTCACACGTCCGCCGGAACCTTTTGGTCCCTACCGGCCCGGAGCACGGCGGCGCGGGCGAACGCGGCGACGAACGGGTGCGGCCGCGAGCCTTCCCCGGCCAGTTCCGGCTGGAACAGGGTGGCCAGGAAGAACGGATGACCGGGCAGTTCGGCGACGCGGACATCACCGGCGTCGTCGACCCCGGTGAAGGCGATCCCGTGTGCGGCCAAGATGTCCAGATAGGACGGATTGAGGCCGTAGGAGCAGTGGTAGCGCTCCGTCGTCCGGTTCCCGCCGAGCAGGCGTTCGGCCAGCGAACCGGGGGTGAGGTTCACCGCACCCTCGTGCCCGACCAGTGAGCAGGCCAGCGGGGCGATGAGCTGTTCGGCGGCCTCCGGTTCGGCCTCCCCGTGGGCCACCCCGGCCAGCCCGGCGACCGAACGCGCGTATTCGAGCAGCATGTGCTGGAACCCGGCACAGGTGCCGAGAAACGGGATCCCGGCCGCCCGGGCCGTGCCGACGGCGGCGAGTGCGCCCTCCTCGCTCTCGTAAGGGCTTCCCGGCAACAGCCAGATCCCGTCGAACCCGGCGAGGGCCCCGGGCTCGGCCGCGTCGGGGGTGGGCACCCAGTAGGCGTCGAGTTCGAGGTGGTCGCGTTCTCGCAGGGCCTCGACGAGCAGGGGGATGCGGGTGTGCGAGCGGACGTTGGCGCTGCGGTCCGCGACGAGGGCGATCCGGGCGCCGATCCGGGCGCCACGAGGACTGGTGGTCGTCATGTGGTCCATCGTCGCCTGGAGGATGAATCAAGGCCAACGATGATTCACGCTGGGTCGATAAGCAATACTGATCGAGTGGAGCCTCACCTCCTGCGCACCTTCGTTACCGTGGCCGCGCTCGGGTCGTTTTCGGCGGCCGCCCGGCAGCTCGGATACACCCAGTCCGCGGTCTCCCAGCACATCGCGGCGCTGGAGGGCGACCTCGGTGTCGCGCTGCTGCACCGCAGGCCGGTCGAACCCACCGCCGCCGGGCAGCGGCTGCTCGACCACGCGGGCCCGATCCTGCGGCGCATGGAGGCCGCCCGGGCCGACATCCGGCGGGCCGCCGGAGAACCGCCGGGCAAGGTGGTGCTCGGCGGCTGCCCGCTGGCCCTGGCCGGCCGGGCGGCCCGGGCACTGGCGGAGGCGCGCCGGTCCCTGCCGGGCCTCGAGGTGAGCGTGCGGACCGCCGCGCGCGACGCGGTGGTCGGTGGGGTCGCCCTCGGCGAGATCGACCTCGGACTGGTCGACGGCATCGTCGCGCCGAGCGATCCGCTGCGGCTGCACGACGCGGATTTCCTGGCCACCGCCCCCGTCGCCGAAGAACCGGTGGCCCTCGCCCTGCCCGGAGAGCACCCCCTCGCCACGCGTTCCTCGGTGCGGCTTCGGGATCTGGCCGACGCGAACTGGCTCGACGCGCCCGGCATCGCCGCTCCGCTCGGTGAACTGCGCGCCGCCGCCGGCACTGACGACCTGCGCAGTGCACTGCGGTACGAGGGCGGGGACACGAGGACCCTGCTGTCCCTGGTCGCCGAGGGGCACGGGCTGCTGCTCCTGCCCGCCTCAGCACTGGCCGGTGTCCAGGGTGTGCGGGCGGTACCGGTCTCGGCGCCACGGCTGGTGCACCGGACCGAACTCGTGCACGGCCGCACCCTCGGGGCGGCGGTATCCGCGCTCGCCGCGGCCCTGACCCGCTGAGGGGCCTTGCCGGAACTCCGCAGCGCGGGAATCAGCCGGTCTTGCCGGTGCCCTGCTCGGTGCCGAGCCAGCCCGGCGCGTCGAGGCGGAAGCCCTCGGCGGGCGCCATCGTGTACAGCGCCGCCTCCAGATCGCGAACGCGCTCCCTCCCCAGTGTCGAGACCCAGTGGGCGCGCAGTTCGTCGAAGATCCTGGCCGATCGGCCGAGGAGGTCGAAGCCCCGGGGAGTGAGCCGGACGAGCTTGCGCCGGGCGTCGTTCGGATCGTCGGCCCGCTCGACGTAGCCCAGCCCTTCGAGGCGATCCACCGTTTTCCCCGCCGCCTGCTTGGAAATGCCGAGCCTGCGGCCGAGTTCGCTGGCCGTGGCCCCGTCGCGGCCGACCGCCTGCAGGGCGAAGCCGTGCACCGGGCGGGCGTCCGGATGCCCCTGGCGGGCCAGTTCGGCGTTGAGCTGGTCGATGAGCGAGCGGAAGTTCGCGAACAGCAGCAGCGGCAGTTCGAACCCGGCGCGGTCCGGACCTTCCCGTGTCTCAGCCATGGCCGAATCCGATCTTGCCAAACTCGTCAACCTGGTTTACCTTTTCGTCAACCACGTTGACGACCCTAGCAAGGAGCCCCGTGTCCGAGCAGCTGTTCAC
>NZ_VJWX01000042.1 GCF_007713715.1 Amycolatopsis rhizosphaerae | reverse complement strand
ACCGGCACCCCACCCACCGCAAAAACAGCCGACGCGGACAAAACAAGACAAAAACCAAAACCAAACGTTAAAACTCAAGGGTCCCTTCACAGTCAAATTGACTGTGAAGGGACCCTTCACGGCCAACACTCACGCGACTTTGCCGGGACCCCGGTCGACAGGGCTGTGAGGGGACCCCTCACGGCAATCCGACGGCTCAGGACCAGTGCGGCTTGCGCTTTTCGAGGAAGGCGGCCATCCCCTCCTTGGCGTCCGGGGTCTGCGAGGCGGCCGCCATCACCTCGACGGCGAGGGCGTAGGCGTCGGCCTCCGGGCGGTCGAGCTGGGCGTACAGCGTCTGCTTGCCCAGCGCCTTGCTCGCACGGCTGCCCCGCGTGGCCCGGCCCAGCAGTTCGGCCACGGCCTCGTCGAGTTCGGCATCCGGCACCACGCGGTTGACCAGACCCCAGTCCAGCGCGGTGGCGGCGTCGATCGGGTCGCCGGTGAGGGCCAGTTCCATCAGGCGCTTGCGCCCGACCGCCCGCGCCACCGGCACCGCCGGGGTGTGGCAGAACCAGCCGCCCTTCCCGCCGGGCAGCGCGAACCCGGCCGACTCGGCGGCGACCGCGAGGTCGCACGAGGCGACCAGCTGGCAGCCCGCCGCGGTGGCCAGCCCGTGCACCCGGGCGATCACCACCTGGGGCACGGCCTCGATGGTGCGCATCAGCTCGGTGCACAACCGCAGCAGCTCCCGGACACCGGCGAAGTCCCGCGCGGCCACGTCGCCGAAGTCGTGCCCGGCCGAGAACACCGGCCCGGCACCGGCCAGCACGATGCCCGTCGCGTCCGTCTCCGCCACCTCGCGGAACGCCGCGAGCAGCTCCGCGAGATGGTCCGAGGACAGGGAATTGCGCCGGGAAGCCCGGTTCATGGTGATGGTGACCGTGTCACCCTCGCGCTTGAGAAGGATGTGCTCGTACTCGCCCATACCCCGAACCGTAGTTCGCTAGCCCGGTTGCCGGAAGGTTCGGCGGTACGAATCGGGCGCCACCCCCAGTTCGGCCCGCAGCCGCCGGCGCAGATTGGCGGCGGTACCGAGCCCGGCCTTGCGTGCGACCCCCTCGACCGTGAGGTCGGTGGCCTCGAGCAGCCGCTGCGCGTGGCGGATCCGTTGTGCTCGCAGCCATCGGCCGGGGGTCATGCCGACGGCGGCGGTGAACTCCCGGTGGAAGGTGCGGGGGCTCATCCCGGCCTCCCGGACGAGGTCCCCCACCCCGATGGGCCGGTCGAGCCGGTTCGCCGCCCAGTCCATTGTGGACGCGATGCCCGGGCGCGCGGGACGGGGCGCCACCGCGACCCCGGCGTACTGCCGCTGGCCGCCCTCACGGGCGGGCGGCATCACCAGGCGGCGTGCCAGTGCGTCGGCCGCCTCCGCGCCCTGGTGCCGCCGGACGAGGTACACGCACAGGTCCACCCCGCCGACCACGCCGGCCGAGGTGAAGATCCCGTCCTCGCCGGTGAACAGCACGTCGCGGCTCACACGGGCCCCGGGTGCGGCTCCTTCGAGGTCGTCGAAATGCCGCCAGTGCGTCGTCGCCGGCCTGCCGTCCAACAGCCCCGCCGCGGCGAGTGTGAAGGCCCCCGTGCAGAGGGCGGCCACGGTGCTGCCCGCCTCGTGCGCGGCGCGCAGTGCCCTGGCCGCCGACGGCGGCACCGGGGCGAACGGATCGGCGCGCCCCAGGGCGATCACCAGATCGCAGCCCCGCAGCCCGGAAAGCCCCTGATCGGCGGCGACGCGGCCGAACGGGGACAGCTCCACCGGCCGTCGCCCGGCCGAGCACAGTCGCAGGGCGAACGGGCCGATGCCGTCGTCGGTCCGGTCCTGTCCCCACACCTCGCCCACCACGGCCAGGTCGAACGCCCGGCTGGCGGGCAGCAGCAGCACGCCCACGGTGTACATGGCAGAAAAGTACCGCGGCGAGCTTCTTTTGCCACTCCCGTGACGGCTTCCGCGCCACGAAACTCGTGGGCATGACTGATCCGGTTCTGCTTCTCATCGACATGCAGCGCGGCTTCGCCGACAGCGCCTACTGGGGGCGGCGCAACAACCCCGGTGCGGAAGAGGGCATGCTCGCCCTGGCCCACCGCTGGCAGCAGGAGGGGAGGCCGATCGTGCTGTCCCGGCACGACTCGGTCCAGCCGGGATCCCCGCTGCGGCCCGGTCAGGACGGCAACCTGCTCAGACCGGAGCTGGACGGTATCCGGCCGGAGCTGCTGGTCACCAAGAAGGTCAACTCGGCGTTTCTGGGAGACGCCGACCTGAACGCCTGGCTGAAGGAGCGGGGGGTGACCGAGTTGGTGCTCGCGGGCATCCAGACCAACATGTGCGTGGAAACCACCGCGCGAATGGCCGGGAATCTCGGCTACCGCACCACCGTCGCCCTGGATGCCACCTTCACCTTCGATCTCACCGGCCCGGACGGCTCCGTCATCCCGGCCGAGCGGCTCGCCGAGGTGACCGCGGCCAACCTGCACGGCGGAGGTTTCGCCGCGGTGCGCACCGTCGGGAACATCCTCGGTACCGCCTGACCGCGGTTGCGACGGACAGGGACCGCGCCGGTACGAATCGGCGTCTCAGGCGCGGTCCACGACCGCGCGCAGGAACTCCCGGGTGCGCGGGTGGGACGGCGCGGTGAACAGCTCGCCCGGCGGCGCCTGCTCGATGACCCGGCCCTGGTCGAACATCATCACGCGGTCGGAGACGTCCCGGGCGAACTGCATCTCGTGCGTGACGCACAGGAACGTGATGTCGGTGGTGGCCGCGATGTCCTTGAGCAGCTTGAGCACGCCCGCCACCAGTTCCGGGTCCAGCGCCGAGGTCACCTCGTCCAGCAGCAGTACCTCCGGCCGCATCGCCAGTGCCCGCGCGATCGCCACGCGCTGCTGCTGCCCGCCCGAGAGCGTGCTCGGGTGCGCGTTCGCCTTGTCGCCCAGGCCGACCAGCTCCAGCAGGTCGACCGCGCGCGCCTCGGCCTCGCCCTTGGACAGGCCCAGTGCGCGGATCGGCGCCTCGGTGAGGTTGCGCAGCACGCTCATGTTCGGGAACAGGTTGAACTGCTGGAACACCATGCCGATCCGCTTGCGCTTCTGGCGCAGGTACTTCTCCCCGGCGGGGACCCACTTGCCGTCGCGGCGCACGTGGGTCAGGCATTCGCCGCCGACGTAGATCCGGCCCGCGTCGATCCGCTCCAGGGTCATCAGCAGGCGCAGGATGGTGGTCTTGCCCGAACCACTGGGCCCGATCAGGGTGACGAACTCCCCCGGCGCGACGGTGAAGTCCAGGTCCCGCAGCACGACGTGGTCGCCGTACTTCTTCACGACCGACTCGAAGCGGATCATTTCAGCGGTCACCGGCACGGCGCTCCAACCTTCTCACCAGAATCGAAGCCGGGTAGCTGATGGCCAGGAACATCAGCCCGGCCAGGGTGTAGGGCTCGATCACCCGGAACGTCTCGGCCCCCTGCTCCTTCGCGCGGTTGAGCACGTCCAGCACGCCGATGGCCAGCAACAAAGGCGTTTCCTTGAACATCGAGATCATGTAGTTGCCCAGCGCGGGCAGCACCCTGGGCACGGCCTGCGGCAGGATGACCGCGGTCCAGACGCGGCCGCGCGGCAGGCTCAGCGCGGTCGCCGCCTCCCACTGCCCGCGCGGGACGGCGTCGATGCCCGCCCGGTACACCTCCGAGGTGTAGGTGGCGTAGTGGATGCCCAGGGCGAGCACACCGGTGGCGAACGCCGAGGGCCGGATGTGCAGCGCGGGCCACAGCAGGTAGAAGATCACGAACACCTGGATGAGCAGCGGCGTGCTGCGCACCACCTCGACGAACAGGAACACGGCCTGGCTGAGCACCGGGATCCGCCACCGGCGGATCAGCGCGAGGACCAGGCCCAGCAGGTACGCCAGCACGGAACCCAGCACGGTCAGTTCGAGGGTGACCAGCAGCCCTTCGAGCAGCAGCGGAATCGACGCCCACGCGTTGACCCAGTCCCATTGCATCAGCCCACCCCCGCGGTGCTGGTGCGGCCGAACACGCCGGTCCGTTCGACCGGTGCCCGGCCGAGGCGCCGCGCCGCCACCCGTTCGAGCCATCGCATGATCACCGTGATGATCACCGCCAGGATCAGGTAGCAGACCAGTTCGACCCCGTAGATGAACACCAGCCGGTCACCGTAGACGGGCCGCAGCAACTCCCCCTTCTCCGTGATTTCCCCGGCCGAAATGAAGAAGAGCAGCGCGGTGCTCTTCAGCAACTGGATGAAAAGGTTGTTGAACGGCGGGTACATCTCCACCAGCGCCTGCGGCAGGACGACGCGGAGCATGCGCTGGGCGGGCGTCAGCGACAGGGCCGTCGCGCCTTCCCGCTGTGCCCGGGGCACCGACTGGATGGACCCGCGCACGATTTCCGCGCCGTAGGCGCCGTGGTTGAGCCCGAGCACGAGCACCCCGGCGAACAACGGGATCAGTTGCAGCCCGACCAGCGCGGGCAGCACGAAATACAGCCAGAACAGCTGCACCACTTCGGAAGTCCCGCGGAAACCCTCCACATAGACGCGGGAGAGGAACCGCACGGCGATCGATGGCGACAGCATCGCCAGTCCCGCGAGGAACGACAGGACGATGGTGAGCGCTATCCCGCCCACGGTCGCGATGACGGTCGGGCCGACCCCGTCGAGAATCGAGGAAAGGATGTACCGGGTCTCTTCGGACATGACCGGGCCCGCCGATCAGGCGGCGCACAGTTTCGCGGTGGTCAGTCCCGCGGGCGGCAGGTTGGCCTCGCCGAAACCGAACGGCGAGACCAGCCGCAGCCACTCGCCGTTGGAGTGCAGGACCTGCAACTGCTGGTTGAAAGCGTCCCTCAGCGGGGTGTCGGCCTGCCGGAACACGAAACCGCCCGCGGAGGCGACCGGCTGACCGTTCTGGACCGGCTGGAAACCGGGTGTCACCTCCACCCCGGCCCCGGAATTCTGCTTCACCAGCCATTTCAGGGAAATGTCGGTCAGCGCGGCGCAGTACACCCGGCCCGCGGTCACCGCGCGGAGCAGATTGTCCTGGGTGTCCAGCGTTTCGATATTTCCTTCGGGCACCCCGGCCGCGGTCGCGTAACCCTTTTCCACCGCGGCGGAAAGCACCGCGACCTTGAGGTTCTTCGAAGCGACATCGTTGAGGTTCCGCACGCCCTGCGGATTTCCGGACGGCACCAGCAGTGCGGTCAGCGCCGAATAGTCGGGGTCGGAGAACAGCGCGGCCTTGCAGCGGACCGGGGTGATGTTCATCCCGGCCGCCACCACGTCGAACTGCTTGGCGTTCAGGGCCGGGATGAGCTGGTCGAAGGGCACCACGCTGGCCTGCAGGGAAGGAATGCCCAGCGCCGCGAAAACGGCCTTCGCCACCGCGGGCGCCTCCCCCGTGGTGTTACCGGAACTGTCGGTGAAACCGTAGGGCGCCTCGTTCGCGATACCGATCTTGATCGTCTTCGCGTTCTTCGCCGCGCTGAGCGTGTCGCCGCTGTTCGTGCTTTGGCAGGCGGTGAGAACGGCGGGCCCGGCGGCCGCCGCCAGGCCCACGACCGCCGAACGCCTGAAGAAATCCCGTCGCGTCCATTCGTTGCCCGCCATGGCAGCACCCCTTTTCGCTCGGATGCCTACCGAACGTAGGTGCTGCCCACAGACAGGTCAAAAGGTCACCGAGCGGGGACCCATCCCGTTACCGGAAAGATGTCCACGTTCGGTGACGACAATCGCACAATTCGTCACAAAACCGGGTCAGTCCTGCGGTAATCCGTGTGCCTGGCGGATCACCGTGACGATCTCGTCCATGATCTCGGTCAGCTCGTAGTCCTTCGGCGTGAACACCCGGGCGATCCCTCGTTCGATCAGCAGCCGCTCGTCCTCGGCGGGGATGATGCCGCCCACGATGACGGGGATGTCCCCGGCCCCGGCCGCCCGCAGTCCGTCCACCACCTGCGGCACCACCTCGAGGTGCGAGCCGGACAGCACGGACAGCCCGACCACGTGCACGCCCTCCTGCACCGCGGCCGCCACGATCTGGTCCGGGGTCAGCCGGATGCCCTGGTAGATCACCTCGAAGCCGACGTCGCGGGCCCGCACGGCGACCTGCTCGGCACCGTTGGAATGCCCGTCGAGCCCCGGCTTGCCGACCAGGATGCGCAGCCGCTCGCCCAGTTCCTCGCCGGTGGCCCGCACCCGGTCCCGCACGCGGACCACCTCGTCGGCGGTGCCGCCCGCGGCCGCGGCGGACACGCCCGTGGGTGCCCGGTACTCGCCGAACACCTCGCGCAGCGCGCCGGCCCATTCGCCCGTGGTCACCCCGGCCCGCGCGCAGGCGAGGGTGGCCTCGAAGAGGTTCTCGGAGGTCTTCGCGGTTTCGCGCAGGGTGGCGAGAGCCTGCTCGACGGCCTCGTCGTCCCGGTGCGCGCGCCATTCCTCGAGCGCGGCCACGGCCTGCTTCTCCACGGCCGGGTCGACCGTCTCGATCGCCTTCGCCCCCTCCGCCTGAAGCGGGCTGGGCTCGGTGGTCTCGAACCGGTTGACACCGACGATGACCCGTTCGCCGGACTCCACCGCGCGGCGGTATTCGGCCAGCGACGAAACCAGTTGCGACTTCATGTAGCCGCTTTCGACGGCGGCCACGGCCCCGCCGAGTCCGGCCACGCGCGCGATCTCCTCGCGGGCGCCCTCGACGATCTCGTCGACTTTGGCCTCGACGACGTGCGAACCGGCGAAGATGTCCTCGTACTCGAGCAGATCCGTCTCGAACGCGAGCACCTGCTGCATCCGCAGCGCCCACTGCTGGTCCCAGGGGCGGGGCAGGCCCAGTGCCTCGTTCCAGGCAGGCAACTGGATCGCGCGGGCACGCGCGTCACGCGAGAGGGAGACGGCGAGCATCTCCAGCACGATGCGCTGCACGTTGTTCTCGGGCTGGGCCTCGGTCAGCCCCAGCGAGTTCACCTGGACGCCGTAGCGCAGGCGGCGGGCCTTGGCGTCGGTGACGCCGTAGCGCTCGCGCGTGATCTCGTCCCACAGCCTGGTGAACGCGCGCATCTTGCACATCTCTTCGACGAAACGCACACCCGCGTTGACGAAGAAGGAGATGCGGCCGACGACCTTGCCCATGTCGGCCTCGTCGATCTGCCCGGAGTCGCGCACCGCGTCGAGCACCGCGATCGCGGTGGACAGCGCGTAGGCGACCTCCTGCGTCGGCGTCGCCCCGGCCTCCTGCAGGTGGTAGCTGCAGATGTTGATCGGGTTCCACTTCGGCACGTGGTGCACGGTCCAGGCGATCACGTCGGTGATCAGCCGCAGGCTCGGCGCGGGCGGGAAGATGTAGGTCCCGCGGGAGAGGTACTCCTTGATGATGTCGTTCTGCGTGGTGCCGGCGAGCTTGGCCAGCACCTCGTCGACATCGCGGCCCTCGGCCTTCGCCTGTTCCTCGGCGACCGTCACGTACAGCGCGAGCAGCCACATGGCCGGCGCGTTGATGGTCATCGAGGTGTTCGCCTCGGCGAGCGGGATGCCGTCGAAGAGCTTGCGCATGTCACCGATGTGGGCGACCGGCACCCCGACCTTGCCGACCTCGCCCTTGGCGAGCGGGTGATCGGCGTCGTACCCGGTCTGGGTGGGCAGGTCGAAGGCGACCGACAGCCCCGTCTGCCCCTTGGCGAGATTGCGCCGGTAGAGCTCGTTGGAGGCCGCGGCCGACGAATGTCCCGCATAGGTGCGCATCACCCAGGGTCGGTCCCGCTCACGGTCCGTCGGATAGGGCACGGTGCACCTCCATGGTGAAAATGACGCTCCCAGGGTACTTGCTGGTAACTTCCCCTGGCTGTGCAGCGCGTCATACTCACTCCCCCGTGATCCACCGTAACGTCCGCCAGGTGACCTGGCACCTGTACGGGACCTACCTGATCTTCGTCGTGCTCGTGGTGCTCGCCCCCGGGCCGGACACCGCGGTCACCCTCAAGAACGCCCTCTCCGGCGGGACCCGGGGCGGCCTGATGGCCGCCTTCGGCATCACCGTCGGAAACCTGTTGCAGGGCACGGCGGTCGCGCTCGGGCTGGGCGCGCTCATCGCCCGTTCCCAGCCGGTGTTCGTCACCCTGCGCTGGGCGGGCGTGGCCTACCTGTGCTACCTCGGCTTCCAGGCCCTGCGCGGGGCCTGGCGCGGGGACTACGCCGCGATGGACGCGATCGGTTCACGGGCGAGCGGGTTCCGGCGCTGGCGGGAGGGCTTCCTGTCCAACGTGACCAACCCCAAGGTGCTCGCGCTCTACCTCTCGGTGCTGCCGCAGTTCCTCGACCCGCACCACACCGGCCCCGGGCAGGCGCTGCTGCTCGCCTACACGGTCACCGTGCTCGGCGGGTTGTGGCTGCTGGTGCTGATGTCGCTCGCCCACCGCGTCCGTGACTGGCTGTCGCGCCGGAAGGTGCGGCGCTCGCTCGACGGCATCACCGGCACCGCCCTGATCGGCTTCGGCGTGGCACTCGCGGCGGAGAGCTGATCACCCGCCGCGAGAGACGCGCTCAGGAACGCTCGGGGTCGCCCGCCACGCGCTCGATCCGCGCGCCCAGCCGGTTGAGGTTCTCCACGAAATGCGGATAGCCGCGGTCGATGTGGAACACGTCCCAGATCTCGGTGATCCCGTCGGCGCACAGCCCGGCCAGCACCAGGCCCGCACCGGCCCGGATGTCCGAGGCCCACACCGGCGCGCTCGACAGTTTCTCCACCCCGCGCACCACCGCGTGGTGCCCGTCGGTCCGCGCGTCCGCGCCGAGCCGCTGCATCTCCTCGATGAACCGGAAACGCGCCTCGTAGACGTTTTCGGTGATCATCGAGGTGCCCTCGGAGATCGAGGACAGCGCGACGGCGAACGGCTGCAGGTCGGTGGCGAAACCCGGGTACGGCAGGGTAACGAAGTCGACCGACTTCGGCCGGTCCTCCTGCACGATCCGGAAACCGGTGCCGTCGAACGGGGTCACCTCGGCCCCGGCGAGCCGCAGCTTGTCCAGCACCAGGTCGAGGTGGTGCGGATTCACCCCGCGCACCGTGATGTCGCCCCGGGTCATCGCCGCGGCGAAGGCCCAGGTGGCGCCGACGATGCGGTCACCGATGACGCGGTGTTCGGTCGGGTGCAGCGCGTCCACGCCGTGCACGGTGAGGGTGGAGGTGCCCGCGCCCTCGATGTCGGCACCCATCTGGACGAGCATCGTGCAGATGTCGACGATCTCGGGTTCCCGCGCCGCGTTGTCGATCACCGTCGTGCCGTTCGCGAGCACCGCGGCCATGAGGATGTTCTCGGTCGCGCCCACGCTCGGGAAGTCGAGCCAGATCTGGGCGCCCTGCAGGGTGTCCGCCTTGGCCACCACGCAGCCGTGCTCGATGGTGCTGGTCGCGCCGAGGCTGCGCAGGCCGTTCTGGTGCATGTCCAGCGGCCGGGAGCCGATCGCGTCCCCGCCGGGCAGCGCCACCACGGCGCGCTTCAACCGGCCCACCAGGGGACCGAGCACGCACACCGAGGCTCGCAGCTTGCTCATCGCCGGGGAGTCGGCACGGTGGGACAGCTCGGCGGGCGTGGTGATGCGGGCCGTGTCCCCGTCGAGGTCCACCGTGCAGCCCACGCTGCGCAGCACATCCGCCATCAGCGGGACGTCCAGGATCTGCGGGCAGTTGGTGATCGTCGTGGTGCCTTCGGCGAGCAGCGCCGCGGCCATCAGCTTCAGGACGCTGTTCTTCGCCCCGACGACCTCGACTTCGCCGGTCAGCCGGGCACCACCATGCACATCGAAGTGCTCGCTCATGGCCGCCATCATGCCTGCCGGGATACCCGCCACCTTCGTGGGGCGGGTGATAGCGGACCGCGGCCCCCGGGCGGGGAAAATGTGAAACACTGCGCGCTTCCCAACGCCGATCGCCCGCGTGAGAACTCCTGGGGGAACATTGAGCGAGACCGTGGCCTCACACTCCGCACCGGTCCTCCCGCCCGTGCACCGCACCGAGATCGACGGCGTACCGGTGTTCTGGAGCGGACGGCCGTCGGGCAGGCTCAGCGCGACACTCGTCTTCGGCGTCGGCACGGCCCACGAGGACTTCCTCGGAACGGGGCTCACCCATCTGGTCGAGCACCTCGCGATGCGGCCGGTGCGCACGAACCGCTACCAGAACAACGCGACCACCGAGGTGCTGCACACCGGCTTCGAGGTGACCAGCGCGCCCGAAACCGTCGCCGAGCACCTGCGCCGGGTGTGCACGTCCCTGTCGCGGCTCGACACCGGGCCGCTGGAGGCCGAGCGAGGGGTGCTGCTGGCGGAGGAACGCAGCGGTGACGGGCCGGGCGTGACCGCGTGGCTGCCCGCCTCGATCTGGTACGGAAACCGGGCCTACGGCCTGATCGGCAACATCAGCGTGGCGCCGGCACGGGCGGGTGAGGAGGAGGTGCGCCAGTGGTGCGCCCGCTGGTTCCACCGCGGCAACGCCGCGCTCGTGCTGTCCGGTCCGCCCCCGGCGGACCTGCGCCTGCCACTGCCGGACGGTCCCGCCTCGCGCCCGCCCGCGGTGGCCCCGTTCGGTCTGGCCACCCCCGCGCAGACCGCGATCCCGAACGGGGTGGCCGGCTGCGCGCTCGTGGCCTGGACGCCCGAACTGGCCTGCGCGGTCCAGGTGCTGATCGAGCGGCTCACCGAACGGCTGCGTCATTCGGAAGGGCTCGTCTACGACATCGGATTCGACCACCAGCTCGTCGGCCCCCGCCAGGCGGTGATCGGCTTCGGTACCGACGTGCCCGACAAGCAGGCGCGCCGGGTGGCCGACGCGATCCGGGCCGAGCTGGACAAGCTGGGCGCCAACGGCCCGGCCCCGGAAGAGCTGGGCATGGACCGCCAGAGCCTGCTCGAACAGGTCGCCGAGCCCGGCTTCGCCGAATACCGGGCGTTCGACGCGGCCATGGCCCACCTGACCGGATGGCCGTCCGCACAGGCACAGCAGGAGGCCGTGCTGGCGGGACTGCGACCCGGGGCGGTCGCGGCCGCGGCCCGCGATCTCGCCACCCGCCTCGTGCTGTGCGGACCGCTCGGGCAGCTTCCCCCGGACCTGCCGGAGTTGGCGACCGCGGTCGCCCCGGTGCCCGGACGCGAACTCAAACGGGCACTGATCGGCTCCACCGCGCCGAGGGGACTGCGGCTCGTGGTCGGCGACGAGGGCCTCACCACCTTCTACGGGGACAGCCCGGTGCCGGTGGCCGTGGCCCGTTACGACGACGTCGCCGGGGTCGCGGTCGAGGCGACCGACGGCGGCCTGCCGATCCTGCACCTGTTCTCCCGGAGCGGCGGGCAGATCACGGTGCGTCCCGGAGACTGGCGGGGCGGACGTTCGCTGGTGCGGGACCTCCGGTCGCGTTTCGATCCGGCGCTGTACTTCGACGCCCCCGATTCCATGCGCCTGTTCGAACAGTCCTGACGAAACGGCCTCTAGACTTCGCGTCATGGCCGTAAGGATCAATCGCGTGTACACCAGGGTCGGCGACAACGGCACCACCGCACTGGGCGACGGCTCCCGGGTGCCGAAGACCGATCCGCGGCTGGGGGCCTACGCCGACGTCGACGAGGCGAACTCGGTGATCGGGCTGGCACTGGCAGTCGGCGCGCTCGACGAAGAGATCGGCGCGGTACTCCGCCGCGTCCAGAACGACCTGTTCGACGTGGGCGCGGACCTGTGTGCCCCGATCGTGCCCGATCCGCCGTACCCGCCCCTGCGCATCACCGAGGACTACATCACGCGGCTCGAGGACTGGTGCGACCGGTTCAACGAGCGGCTCGGCAAGCTGACCTCGTTCATCCTGCCCGGCGGCACCCCCGGCGCCGCGTTCCTGCACCAGGCCCGCACGGTCGCCCGGCGCGCGGAGCGCAGCGGATGGGCACTGGTGGAGGCCGACCCCGAGCGGACGAACGCGATCGCGGTGAAGTACCTCAACCGCCTGTCCGACCTGCTGTTCATCCTGGCCCGCCTGGCCAATCCCGGGGGTGACGTGCTCTGGAAGCCCGGCGGCGAATGAACCGCCCCGGAAAGCCGAAACGCCGTGAGGGAACCCCTCACGGCGTTTCTTCGTCTCGTAAAGCCCTTCAGCTGGCGCGGGGAACGCGCCTTCCCGGCGGGGCCGATTCCAGCCACGACAGGAACCCGGTGAGCGCCCCCGGCCCCATCGCGATCTCGATGGGTTCACGGCCGTCCGACTCGCACCGCAGCACGGTGGCGTCGGTGGGGACGGCATAGGCTTCCGTGCCCGCCGGGTCACGGCGGTCCGCGATCACCAGCGTGTCACGGTCGAACACCCGGTCCGGCCCGGTCCGCAGGCTCCACACGCGGTACCAGGCGAACACCTCGCCCTCGTAGCGCCCTATCCCCAGATGCCAGCCGGCCCGCGCGTTGTCCGGCTTCCAGCGCAGCGCGACACTCACGCCGCCGTTGCGCCGCATCCGGACCCAGCGCAGGCCGTACCACGCCGAAATGACCACAAGGCCGAGCAGGAGAACCAGGACAATCACGGCGATTTCGGTGATGTCCATGGCCGGCTCCCGCTCGCTGCCCGATCAGACCGACTGGCCGGCCGCCCGCAGGCGTGCGGTTGCCTTCGCCCGTTCCGCCTCGTCCTCGTGGCCCAGCGCGGCCCGCGCCTCCTCCACGTTGATCTCCTCGGCCAGTTCCGCGGACTCCGCGAGCACGCTCACGCGCTCGTTGGTCACGGAGAGAAAACCGCCGTGGACCGCGGCGACCACCACGGAACCGTCGGTGGTGTTCACCTTGACCACGCCGCCCTCGACGAGCTGCCCGAGGACCGGCTCGTGACCAGGCATGATGCCGATTTCACCCTCGGTGGTCTGGGCGACCACGAACGTGGCCTGGCCCGACCAGAGTCGGCGCTCGACGGCGACAAGCTCGACGGAAATCTCAGCCACGTAGCTTCTCCTTCACAGCATTTCCTCCAGCCCCTCGGCAGCTTCGACTGCACTGGGCCCGCCCCGCCGCCGGGCACTCGCCACGAGTCTAATACGCCCGGATCGACTATCGAAAACGGCGGGGTGACGTCCACAAAGGACACCGACCCCGCCGCTCGTCGTCAGCTCACTTCTTCTTGGTGATCTCGTTGTACTTCTTCTCGAGGTCGTCCAGGCCACCGATACCCAGGAACGCCTGCTCCGGGTAGTGGTCGAACTCGCCCTTGGCGATCTTGTCGAAGGCCTCGACGGTCTCCGACCGCGGCACGGTCGAACCGGGCTGGCCGGTGAACGTCTCGGCGACCAGCATGTTCTGCGACAGGAACCGCTCGATGCGGCGCGCCCGCTGCACGGTCAGCTTGTCCTCTTCGGACAGCTCGTCCATACCGAGGATCGCGATGATGTCCTGCAGCTCCTTGTACTTCTGCAGGATCCGGATGACCTCGGAGGCGACCCGGTAGTGCTCCTCGCCGACGATCGCCGGGTCGAGGATGGTCGAGGTGGAGGCCAGCGGGTCCACCGCCGGGAAGATGCCCTTCTGGAACACCGACCGGGAAAGCTCGGTGGTGGCGTCCAGGTGCGCGAACGTGGTCGCGGGCGCCGGGTCGGTGTAGTCGTCCGCGGGCACGTAGATCGCCTGCATCGAGGTGATCGACCGGCCCTTGGTCGAGGTGATCCGCTCCTGCAGCTCACCCATCTCGTCGGCCAGCGTCGGCTGGTAACCCACCGCGGAAGGCATCCGGCCCAGCAGGGTGGACACCTCCGAACCGGCCTGGGTGAACCGGAAGATGTTGTCGATGAACAGCAGCACGTCCTGGTTCTGCACATCGCGGAAGTACTCCGCCATGGTCAGCGCGGACAGCGCGACCCGCATACGGGTGCCCGGCGGCTCGTCCATCTGCCCGAACACGAGCGCGGTGTCGTTGATGACGCCGTCCTCGCTCATTTCCAGGAAGAGGTCCGTGCCCTCACGGGTGCGCTCGCCGACCCCGGCGAACACCGAGGTGCCACCGAAGTTCTTGGCGACACGGGTGATCATTTCCTTGATGAGCACCGTCTTGCCCACGCCGGCACCGCCGAACAGGCCGATCTTGCCACCCTGCACGTACGGGGTGAGCAGGTCGATGACCTTGAGGCCGGTCTCCAGCATCTGGGTCTTGCCCTCGAGCTGGTCGAAGGCGGGCGGCTTGCGGTGGATCGCCCAGCGCTCCAGGTCGGCGCCGTAGCCCGGCTGGTCGAGGCAGTCGCCCAGCGCGTTGTAGACGTGGCCCTTGACCTTGTCACCGACCGGCACCGAGATCGGCCCGCCGGTGTTGATGACCTCGGCGCCGCGGACCAGACCGTCCTGCGGGGCCAGGGAGATGGTGCGAACCAGGTTGTCGCCCAGGTGCTGGGCGACCTCCAGCGTCACCGTCTTGCGCAGTTCGGCGAACTCGATCTCCACCTTCAGCGCGTTGAACAGCTCGGGGACCGCGCCGCGCGGGAACTCGACGTCGACGACCGGACCGGTCACGGAGACGATGCGACCCTTGGCGGCTACTTCGGTAGTAGTCATTGCTCAGTCTTCACTTCCTACAGCGGCGAGTGCATCGGCCCCACCGACGATTTCGCTGATCTCCTGGGTGATCTGGGCCTGCCGGGCCTGGTTCGCCAACCTGGTGTAGGTGTTCACCAGTTCGTTGGCGTTGTCCGAGGCCGCCTTCATGGCGGTGCGCCGGGCGGCCAGTTCGGACGCCGCCGAGTCCAGCAACGCCGCGAAGATCCGCGTGTTGATGTACTTGGGCAGCAGGGCCGACAGCAGCCGGTCCGCGCTGGGCTCGAACTCGTAGGAGGGCAGCAGTTCGCCGGGCTTGGCCGACCCCTGCACCTCCTCCTCCGTGTACTCGACCTCCAGCGGCGCCATGCGCTTGGCGGTCGGCACCTGGCTGAGCATCGACTTGAACTCGGTGTACACGATGTGCACCTCGTCCACGCCGTCCTCGGCCAGGAACGCTTCGGTCAGCGCCTTGCCGGTCTCGGCCGCGTTCTCGTAGTGCGGCTGGTCGGAGAAGCCCGTCCAGTAGCCGGCCACCTCGCGGCCCCGGAACCGGTAGTAGTTCAGGCCCTTGCCGCCGATGACGTAGACCGACGGCTCCTTGCCCTGCTCACGCAGCAGCGCCAGCAGCTCCTCGGTCGCCCGCAGCACGTTGGCGTTGTACCCGCCGCACAGGCCCTTGTCGCTGGTCACGACCAGCACCGCCGCCCGCTTCGGGTTGGGCCGCTCCACCAGGAACGGGTCGTCCAGGTTGGACGCCGCACTGGCCAGTGCGGAGAGCACCTTGGTGATCTCCGTGGCGTACGGCCGCGAGGCGGCCACCCTGGCCTGGGCACGGCCGATACGCGAGGTGGCGATCAGTTCCATCGCCTTCGTGATCTTGCCGATCGATTTGGTCGCCCGGATCTTTCCCCGGAGCTCGCGAAGTTGTGCCATCAGCTATCGGGTCACTTCTTCGGGGCGGGCTTGTTGACCTTGACGGTCTCCTGCCCGACCTTGTCGGCATCCATCGCCTCGGCCTCGGCCTCGTTGACCAGGGTCTGGCCGCCCGAGGTGGTGAAGCCCTTCTTGAACTCGCCGGTGGCCCCGACCACACGCTCGGCCAGCTCGTCGGTCCAGCGGCCCTTGTCGCGGATCTCGGCGAGGATGTCGTCGTGCTTGTGGCGCAGGTTCTCCAGCAGCTCGTGGTTGAACCGCGCGACGTCCTCGACCGGCACGTCGTCGAAGTGCCCATTGGTGCCGAGGTACACGGTGACGACCTGCTGCTCGACCGGGATCGGCGAGTACTGCGGCTGCTTGAGCACCTCGTACAGGCGGACACCGCGGTCCAGCTGGGCACGCGAGGTCGCGTCCAGGTCGGAGGCGAAGGCGGCGAACGCCTGCAGCTCCTGGTACTGGGACAGGTCGATCCGCAGCGAGCCCGAGACCGTCTTCATCGCCTTGATCTGCGCGTCACCACCGACACGGGAGACCGAGGTGGTCACGTCGACCGCCGGGCGCTGGCCCGAGTTGAACAGGTCCGACTGGAAGAAGCACTGGCCGTCGGTGATCGAGATGACGTTCGTCGGGATGTAGGCCGAGATGTCATTGGCCTTCGTCTCGATGACCGGCAGACCCGTCAGCGACCCGCCGCCGAGCTCGTCGGACAGCTTCGCGCACCGCTCGAGCAGACGGGAGTGCAAGTAGAAGACGTCGCCGGGGAACGCTTCGCGGCCCGGCGGGCGGCGCAGCAGCAGCGAGATCGCGCGGTAGGCGTCGGCCTGCTTGCTCAGGTCGTCGAACACGATCAGGACGTGCTTGCCCTGGTACATCCAGTGCTGGCCCAATGCCGAACCGGTGTAGGGGGCGAGCCACTTGAAGCCGGCGGAGTCGGAGGCCGGGGCCGCGACGATGGTGGTGTACTCCATCGCGCCGTGGTCCTCGAGCGCCTTCTTCACACCCGCGATCGTCGAGCCCTTCTGGCCGACCGCGACGTAGATGCAGCGGACCTGCTTGGTCGGGTCGCCGCTCTCCCAGTTCGCCTTCTGGTTGATGATGGTGTCCACGCAGACCGCGGTCTTGCCGGTCTTGCGGTCACCGATGATCAGCTGGCGCTGGCCGCGGCCGATCGGGGTCATCGCGTCGATCGCGGTGATACCGGTCTGCAGCGGCTCCGACACCGGCTGGCGCTGCACCACCGAGGCGGCCTGCAGCTCCAGGGCACGGCGCTCGGTGGACTCGATGTCGCCGAGGCCGTCGATCGGCTTGCCCAGCGGGTCGATGACCCGGCCGAGGAAGTTGTCGCCGACCGGGATCGACAGGATCTGCCCGGTCCGCTTGACCTCCTGGCCCTCTTCGATGGACTCGTAGTTACCCAGAATCACGACACCGATCTGGCGCGGTTCGAGGTTCTGGGCGACACCGAGGATGCCGCCGGGGAATTCCAGCAGCTCGTTGGCCATGGTCGAGGGCAGGCCCTCAACGTGCGCGACGCCGTCGCCGGTGTCCACGACGACGCCGACCTCTTCCCGGCTCACGTCCGGTGAGTAACTCGAGACGTAGTTCTCGATCGCGCTACGGATCTCGTCCGAGGAGATCGTCAGCTCCGCCATGTCGTTCCCGCTCTCGCTTCGTTCTTGCCAGTGTTCAAAGTCTGTGTTGTCGTCCGCGTTGTCGCCCGTCCCGCGGCGGGGGCTCCTCGTCCCCGCCCGCGGGCCCTCTCACGCGAGCTGCCTGCGCAGCGCCGCGATCCGGCCGGCCGCACTGCCGTCGATGACCTCGTCACCGACCCGGACGACCAGTCCGCCGCCAAGGCGGGGGTCGACCTCGACGTGCAGCGCGATCGGCCGCCCGTAGATGCCCTGCAGCTTCTCGGCCAGCTGCTCCCGCTGTTCGCCGGAGAGGGCGCTCGCGCTGACGATGTAGGCAACCGAACGAGCACGCCGCTCCGCGGTCAGCTTGACCAGCTGGTCGAGGCCGAAACCGACGCCACGGCCCGACCTGCGGGCGACCACCTGCTCGACCAGGGTGAGCGTCACCGCCTGCACCTTGGGACCGAACAGATCGCGCACCAGCTTGCGCTTGGCCTCGGCCGGCGCCGCCTGGTCGGACAGCGCCTGCTCCAGCTCCGGCTTACCTACCACGATACGGGCAATCCGGAACAGCTCGTCCTCGACGGTGTCCAGGTTCCCGGCCTTCTCCGCGCTGGTCAACAGCGCCGAGCGGCCCAGCGACTCCAGGCCGTCCACCAGCTCCCGCGGGCTCGACCACCGCTGGCCGACCGCGGTCTCGAGCACGCTCAGCGCGGGCGCCGAGATCTTGCCGGTCAGCAGGGAGGTGGCCAGGCGCTTGCGGGCACCGGGGTCGGACGAACCGTCCCCGAGGGCCCGGCGCAGGCCGATCTCCCCGGTCAGCAGCTCGACCACGGCGAACAGGTCGCCACCGAGGGCGGCCGGGTCGGTCCCCGCCTCGCCGAGCACCTCGGCGAGGCGGCTTTCCGCCGCGGCCAGCGCCTCACGGCTGGCGGCGTGCAGTGACGTCTGCGTCGTCTGCGTCATGACAGCCATCGGCCCTTAGTTCCCTGCTCCGTTACCGGTGCCGAGCTCGGCCAGGAACCGGTCCACGGTGCCCCGCCGCCGGACGTCGTCCTCGAGGGACTCCCCGACGATGCGGCTGGCCAGTTCGATCGAGTTCCGGCCCAGTTCGGCCCGCAGCTCGGCCACGATCTGTGCCTTCTGCGCCTGCAGCGCGGCGTGGCCCTGCGCGATGATGCGCGCGGCCTCGTCCTGCGCCTCGGCCCGCAGCTCTTCCTTGATCCGCTCGGCCTCGAGCCGGGCGTCGTCACGGATCTTGGCCGCTTCCGCGTACGCGTCGGCGAGCTGCGCCTTGTACTTGGCCAGTGCCTCTTCTGCCTCGGCCTGCGCCTTTTCGGCCTTGTCGATCCCGCCCTCGATCGCGGCGGTCCGCTCCTCGTACAGCTTCTCGAAGCGCGGCACGGCGAACTTCTTGAGCAGCCAGACCAGGATCAGGAAGGCGACCAGGCCGACGATGATCTCGGGGATGTTCGGCAGAACCGGATTGGGCGGCGCGGACTCGGCGGCGAGCACGAGTTGGGTCTTCACCACAACGACTCCTTAAGCGGTGAGCGGTGAACTCAGGCGGCGGAGGCGATGAAGTAGACGACCAGGCCGATCAGGGCGAGCACCTCGGTCAGCACGAAGGTGGTCCAGGCGATGCCCATCAGCTTGCCCTGGGCCTCCGGCTGCCGGGCGGTGCCGTTGATGACCGCGGCCCAGATCAGACCCACACCGATACCGGGGCCGATCGCGCCCAGGCCGTAGCCGATGGCGGCGAGGCCGGGGTTGAGGTTGGTGGTGGACGCGGCGGCCTCAGCAAGAACGTTGCTCACTTGCATTTCCCTTTCACTCGGTCCGCTACTACGCGGATCGGGGGCTTGTGGTTGCGGTTTCTTCTCAGTGGTCTTCGGCCAGCGCGGCACCGATGTAGTTGGCCGACAGCACGGCGAACACATAGGCCTGGATGACCTGGATCAGGGCCTCGACGAACGTCATGAGGATCGCGAAGGCGAACGAGACCACCGAAATGGGCTTGAAGGCAGGAGCCGCATTCACCAGCAGGAACTCGCCGGCGGCGGTGAACACGAGCAGGATGAGGTGGCCTGCGAACATCGCGGCGAAGACCCGGATCGCCAGCGTGACCGGGTTCAGCACGAACTTCTGCAGGAACTCGATCGGCGTCAGCAGGAAGTAGATCGCCAGCGGGGCGCCCGGGGGCACGGTCGCGTGCTTGAGGTAGCCGACGAAGCCGTGCCGCTTGAACCCGACGAAGTGGTAGACCGGGTAGACCACCAGTACCGACAGCGCGAGCGGGAAGCCGATGTGCGCCATGGTCGGGAACTGGAAGAAGGGGATCAGCCCGAAGATGTTGTTGACCAGCACGAAGCTGAACAGCGCGAGGACCAGCGGGATGAAGGGCTGGAAGTCCTTCGAGCCGATCTGCTCGCGTGCCATGCCGTTGCGCGCGAAGTTGTACAGATACTCGGCGGCGAACTGGCCCCGACTCGGGACGATCTTCAGCTTGCGTGAGCTGATGAGGAAGTACGCGGCGACGATGATCACCGACAGCACGACCAGGAGCATCGGCTTCGTGACCTGGCCGAAGATCGACGGCAGGTTGAAGTCTCCGGCACCGGGGGGAGTAAAAGTGTCACCCGCGGCTAGTACCAGCGCGCCCAACTGGGCTCCTTCCGGTTCTCCCGGCCGGCGTTCACTCCGCCGGGGGAATCGTCACGATCAGGACTTAACGTACCCGATACGTTTCGGGTAGCGGGAAGCGGCTCCCCTGAGTGAACAGCAGGTGAACAGAGCGAACACACCGGCCGACCAGGAGAATCAGCGTGACGATCACCGAGAGCAAACCCTGTACCGACCGCAGGACCCATGGCTCCATCACGATCGCCACGGTGCTGGTCGGGGTTCCGCCTTCGGGAGCGCGGCCGATTTCCGCCTCCGCAATGCGGACGATACCAGCCGGTATTCCGACACCGTACGCCCGTACTCCTTAACGAACGCGAGTACTGATCAGCTGTGCCGCCCCGATCGGTGCCCGAAACCAAGAAATCCGCCCTTTTCCCTGGTCAGAGGGGTAAGAGCGGATCTTGGAGCGCGTTAGCCGGTACTGCGGACCGCTAGTCCGAAGCCGGAATGATCGTCGGAATCCGAGTCCTGCGGAAGGCCACGAACTCGGCGGCAGCCCACACGAGAATCACCGCCAGCATGGTGAAGGCCAACGCTTTCGGGTGCAGGAACCCCACATTCCGGAGCAGCATCATCACGCCCAGTAGCACCAGCACCTTGAAGATATAACCACCGAGAGCGACGGCCATCACGGCCATCGGCTCCATCGCGGCGGTCTTGCGCATCATCCACAGGGTCGCGAGCGAGGAGGCGAAGGCCACCACACCCCCCACCACGGCGCCGAACAGACCCGGCAGCCCGACCACGACCGTGGCGACGACGGCGCCCACGACCACGGTCGCGACACCCGGCCAGAGTGCACCGCGGTACATCGCGTCGGCCAGCTTCAGCACGGACTGGGCGTGGGGATTCTCGGTTTGGGCAGTCGTCACGGCGGTCTTCTCGGTGGTCGTCTCGGCGGTCGTTTCGGTGGACTCGGTCATGGCACTCCCTGCTGGTTCCTCGACCTCAGTCTAGGGATCATTGAAACGATCACCGCGAGCAGCAGGCCGAGACCGACCACCCAGACTACCGCCGTGGTATCGAACAACGTCAGCGAAACGGCGCCGAAACCGAGCAAACCGGCCCACAGGTAAATGAGCAACACCGCCCGGCGCTGGGAGTGGCCGATTTCCAGCAACCGGTGGTGGAGGTGCATTTTGTCCGCCGCGAACGGGCTCTCACCGCGGCGGGTGCGGCGGATCACCGCCATCAGCAGGTCGAGCACCGGCAGGAACAGCACCGCGACCACGACCAGCAGCGGGGACAGCAGTGCCAGCGCGTCCGAACCGCCGAAACGGGTGTAGTTGATCTTCCCGGAGGCCGAGGTGGTGGCGCCTGCCAGCATCAGGCCGATCATCATCGACCCCGAGTCGCCCATGAAGATCTTCGCGGGCTGGAAGTTGTGCGGCAGGAAGCCGAGGCAGGCGCCGGCCAGGGTGGCGGCGATCAGGGCGGGCGGGTAGACGCCCACATCCCCGCCCGAGGAGTTGAGCAGGCCGAGCGAGAAGGCGCAGGTGGCCGTCGCCGCGATGAATCCCAGGCCCGCGGCCAGCCCGTCGAGCCCGTCGACGAAGTTCATCGCGTTGACCAGCAGCACCACCAGCACCACCATGAGCAGGCCGCCCTGGTTGCTGTCGAGGGTCACCACCGAACCGATCGAGTCGCCGTTGCCTCCCCACGGCACCCAGAACACGTTCCACTGCACGCCGAAGATGACCAGGATGCCCGCGCACAGCACCTGGCCCGCCAGTTTGGTCCAGGCGTCGATTTCGAACCGGTCGTCGACCGCGCCGATCAGCACGATCACCCCGCCGCCGATGAGCACCCCGACGGGGTCGAGCGAGTATTCGAAGGCCCGCCGCAGCACGGGCAACTGGTGCGCCATGGCCATCGCCCCGGCCACGCCGAGGTACATGGCGAGCCCGCCCATGCGCGGGATCGGGATGACGTGGACGTCACGGGCACGCGGATTGGCGATCGCGCCGGCGCGGATGGCGAACCGGCGGACGAGACCGGTGAGCAGGTAGGTCAGCGTCGCCGCGATGAGCCCGACGAGGATGTATTCCCGGATGGGGAGTCCGGCGGTGGCGATGGGAGTCATCAGGACGGGTCGGTCACCGGCATGCCGAGCGCTTCCGACACCGCTTCCGCGCTGACCGCCCCCACCCGGAGAAGAACGGGTTCTCCCCCGGTGAGGTCCACGATCGTGGACGGGACCGGGTCTCCGCTCGGCCCGCCGTCGAGGTAGACCGACACCGACTCGCCGAGTTGTTCCTGCGCCTGTTGCGCGGTGGACGCGGGAGGCTGCCCCGACACGTTCGCGCTGGAGACGGCCATGGGCCCGACCTCGCGCAGCAGTTCGAGCGCGACCGGGTGCAGCGGCATCCGCAGCATGACGGTGCCCCGGGTGGTGCCGAGGTCCCACTGCAGGCTCGGCGCATGCGGCAGCACAATGGACAGATCCCCCGGCCAGAACGCCTCGATCAGGGCTCTGGCCTGCGGCGGCATCCCCAGCACGAGACCATCCACAGTGGACCAGGAGCCGACCAGCACCCCGACCGGCATGTCCGGGCCGCGATGTTTCGCACGCAGCAGGGCGCGCACCGCGCCCGCGTCGAACGCGTCCGCTCCGATGCCGTAGACCGTGTCGGTCGGCAGCACGACCAGGCGGCTGGACCGGACCGCGTTCGCGGCCGCCGCCAGTCCGTCCGCACGGGATTCCGGCCGACTGCAGTCGTACACCGCACTCATGCCCTAGAGACTATCCGGGTCGCCGAACGCCTCTCCTGAGGGCCGTGCGAGTGGGTCAGACGCGGCGGGCGGTGACGAACCGGGGCCGTCCCGCGAGGTCGCGGTGGTCCTCCACGTCGGTGAGCACCTTGCGGGCCGAAACGATCGCGGGGGCGGCGGAGGCGTGGGTGTCGTCGTGCTCGATCGCCACGCCGCCGCCCGGTTTGAGCAGGCGGGCCGCGGTGGCCACCACCTGCCGGATCACGGCCAGGCCCCCGTCGGGGGCGAACACGGCCTGCGCCGGGTCGTAGTCGATCACCTCGGGCGAAAGCTCCGCGCCCGGCGGCACGTAGGGCGGGTTGGACAGCACGAGGTCCACCAGGCCGTCCAGCTCCGCGAAGATGGTGCTGTCACCGACGTCGCCGGAGTACAGCCGGATCGGCGTGTCACCGGCCTCGGCCCGCGCGTCGGCGTTGTGGCGGGCCCAGGCCAGCGCGGTGGGGTCGATGTCCACCGCGTAGACCACGGCGTCCGGGCGGGCGTGCGCCACCGCCAGCGCGAGCGCCCCGGAACCGGTGCACAGGTCCACCACGACCGGGTACTCGCGCCCGTTGAGCAGCTTGAGCCCCCATTCGAGGAGCAGTTCGGTCTCGGGCCGGGGGATGAACACGCCGGGGCCGACGCTGACGGTGATGTCGCCGAGCGCGGCCCACCCGGTGAGGTGCTGCAGCGGCACCCGCTTGGCCCGCTGGGCGACCAGCTGCCCGATGGCCTCGATCACCGGCGGGTCCACCAGCGGGATCATCGGCAGCCTGCCGCGGTCGACCCCCAGCACATGCGCGGCCAGCAGCTCGGCATCGGCCCGGGGGGAGGCGACGCCGGCCGCTTCGAGGATCCTGGTCGCCTCGATGATGGCCAGGCGTAACGGTTGCCGCTTCACGGCACTAACTTTGACACAGCCCGCTCCACCTCACGGGGACCTATGCCGCGAATCCGGCTCGCGGACTTCCGCACTCCTCCACCATAGGTCGCCCACCGGGGCGTCCGGATGCCGGAACCTCCCGGGCACGCGCGCAGGCCCAGCCTCCCCCCGGCGCGAGCCGAGGCCGTGCGGGGCCCGGTCAGCGCGGCCGGTCCGGGAGCGGGGGAAGCCGGTGGCGGTCCAGCGCCACCCGGCGGGGATCCCCGGGGTCGATCCGCACCGGCACCGTCGCCCCGGCGAAACCGATCTGCGCGCGCCTGGCAGCGGTGCGGAAGCCGAACCGCGCGATGGCCGCGTAGGCCGTGCCGTCCGCACGCCGGATGTCGAGTGCGACATCGGCCAGGCTCGCCTCCCGCGAGGGCAGGAGTTTCTTCGGCACGCGCAGGAAACTGATCGCGCTGATCACCGCCGTCGCCGCCTCACCGGTCCGCAGCAGCCGATCCGCCTCGGCCACCGACACCGGGGTGCTCCCGTCCGGCAGCCGGTCGAGATCGCCCGTCGCCTCGCATACCGCGCGCTCGAGTGCGTCCCGGAATCCTTGCGGCGGCTCGTCCTCGGGCAGGGCGGACGGGTCGAGCCCGAGCCGGATCGCCCGCTCCTCCCGCGCGTCCCGGGCTCGCTGCGCCATGAGTTCGGTCATCGATCTGCCCGGCCACCGCACCACGAACACTGAGGTGCGGGCCCGGTCGATGGCGGCGGGGTACTCGGTGCCGGGTTCCGGCAGTTCGGCCTCGGCGGCGAACACCTCGGTGACCGTGACCGGTTCCGGCGGCACCCCGGGGCCCCGCAGCACACCGGACAGGCGGAGGGTGTGATGGCCGTCGGAAATGTCGAGAGTGGCCGTGCGGCGCACGGTGAACGTGCCCGCGACCGGGTCACGCATGTGCCGCTTCCGGTACCACTGGCGCAGCCCCATGGCGCCAAAGCTACCGCGAGCGGTGCCGTGAGGGGGCCCCTCACGGCACCGGCCGGGGCTCAGGCGCCCGCGCTGGCGAGGCGTTCCTCACGGTCGGCGCCGGCCAGTGCGTCGAGCACGGCATCCAGGTCGCCGTCGAGCACCTGGTCGAGGTTGTACGCCTTGTAGTTGACCCGGTGGTCGGAGATCCGGTTCTCCGGGAAGTTGTAGGTCCGCACGCGCTCGGACCGGTCCACGGTCCGCACCTGCGAACGCCGCGCGTCGGCCGCCTTGCTGGCGGCCTCCTCCTCGGCCAGCGCCTGCAGGCGGGCCTGCAGCACCTGGATGGCCCGCGCCCGGTTCTGGATCTGCGACTTCTCGTTCTGGCAGGAGACCACGATCCCGGTGGGCAGGTGGGTGACCCGCACCGCGGAGTCGGTGGTGTTCACGCTCTGCCCGCCCGGCCCCGACGAACGGAACACGTCGATGCGCAGGTCGTTCGGGTCGATCTCGACCTCGACCTCCTCGGGCTCGGGGTAGATCAGCACGCCCGCCGCGGAGGTGTGGATACGGCCCTGCGACTCGGTGGCCGGGACCCGCTGCACGCGGTGCACGCCGCCTTCGAACTTGAGCCGCGCCCACACCCCGTCGACCGCGCCGCTCTTGCTCTTCAAGGAGACCGTGACGTCCTTGTACCCGCCGAGATCGGATTCCACCGAGTCGAGCACCTCGGCCTTCCAGCCGTGGCGCTCGGCGTAGCGCAGGTACATGCGCAGCAGATCCCCGGCGAACAGCGCCGATTCCTCGCCGCCCTCACCGGACTTGATCTCCATGACCACGTCCGAGGAGTCGTACGGGTCGCGCGGCAGCAGCAGCTCGGTGAGCCGGGACTCCAGCGCGGGGATGCGCGCGGCGATCTCCTGGGCTTCGGCCGCGAAGCCCGCGTCCTCGCCGGCGAGCTCCTGCGCGGCGGCGAGGTCGTCGCGGGCCCTGTCGAGCTCACCGATCGCCTTGACCACGGGCGTCAGTTCGGCGTAGCGCCGCCCCAGCTTGCGCGCGCGCGACTGGTCGGCGTGCACCGCCGGGTCCGCGAGCTGCTTTTCCAGCTCGGCGTACTCGTCGAGCAACCCGTGCAGGGAAGACGAATCCACTTGGTGACCTCACTTCGGCGAAACCAGAACAAAAAAGCGGCGCCCGCCCCCGGTGGCCGGGTGGCGGGCGCCGTCGGTGAAGCTACTTGGCGGCGTTGTTCTTCTGCCGCTTGCCGTAGCGCGCCTCGAAGCGCGCGACCCGGCCACCGGTGTCCAGAATCTTCTGCTTGCCGGTGTAGAACGGGTGGCAGTTGGAGCAGATTTCCACGTGGATCGCACCGGAAGTCTTGGTGCTCCGCGTCTGGAAGGTGTTGCCGCAGCCACAGGTCACCGTCGTGACCACGTAGTCGGGGTGAATACCGCTTTTCATGGGGTCCTCTCATCGTGGCCGCCGGGTCCTCGCCTGAGGTGAACCGGAGCCGGACTTCAGCGGATCAATTCTGCCAGACAGGCTGGCACCGGTGACAACGCGCCCTGTCGCGCGCCTATTCCCCGTACTTCGTTGACAGTTCACCTTCTTGAACGCTTGTACGTTTCGTGTACACGTCCCCGGCAGCCTCGGGCACATCCGAGCTCCCAACAGGAGGAAGGGGACCGATGTCCACAACCGTGAAGCGGCTGCTGTCCCGGACGGTCAAACCCGCGGCGGTCGCCGCACTGGCGTTCGCCGCACTGGCGGTGGCTCCCGCCACCAGCGAGGCCGCGGTGACCGCGGCACCGGAGAACGTCAGCAGTGACGTCTCGATCCTCTCCGCGGGCGACGGCACCCCCGCCGGCGCCGTCCAGTGGTACGCCAACCACAACGGCAGCACCGCCTACCAGGGTTACTGCGAGAAGGCCGCGGAGAACGCCTACGGCACCACCGGGGTGTGGGCCTCGGCCAACGCGCACTGGAACGGCGCCAGCCCGAAGCACCCCGGCAACTACAGCCCGCCGCTGGGTGCCTTCGTGTACTGGAACATCAGCGCCTACGGCCACGTCGGCATCTCCGACGGCGCGGGCGGCTTCTGGGCGACCAGCGTCAACGGCCACATCGGCCACGTGACCAAGGCCATGGGCGGCTACAACTACTTCAACAACTACCGGGGCTGGACCCCGGCCGCCGTCCCCCACCAGTGACGGACACCCCGGCACGTCCGCGCGCACACGTACTGGGGGTCACGCGGAAGGTCGGGGCCCGGAACTGAAGCAAGGGATGTTTGCTA
>NZ_VJWX01000429.1 GCF_007713715.1 Amycolatopsis rhizosphaerae | reverse complement strand
AGCCCGCCCGGATCGACCACGTCCAGGCGGCCGCTTTGCCGCTGGCCGCGCTCACCGCCTGGCAGGCTCTCGTCGACACCGCGGACCTGCGGGCGGGGCAACGGGTGCTGATCCACGCCGCGGCCGGCGGTGTCGGTCATCTCGCGGTGCAGATCGCCAAGGAGCGCGGCGCGCAGGTCACCGGGACCGCGAGCGCCGCCAAACATGACTTCCTGCGCGAGATCGGCGTGGATGCCTGCATCGACTACCGCACTGAGGACTTCACCGACACCGAACAGCGGTACGACGTCGTCCTCGACGTCCTCGGCGGGGAAACCGCGACCCGTTCGGTGGGTGTGCTCCGTCCCGGTGGGATCCTGGTGTCCCTGGTGCCGGTCGCCGAAGACACCCAGGCCGCCGCGGAGAAGGCACAGGTCCGCGCCGTCACCCTGCTCGTCGAGCACGACCAGGCCGGGATCCGCGCTATCGCCCGACTCGCCGACCGAGGAAAGCTCCGCGCGCACGTCTCCGGCACCTTCCGCCTCGCCGAAGGCGCCCGGGCCCACGCCCTGGGAGAGACCGGCCACACCACGGGCAAACTGGTCATCACCGTGCGCTGACCCCGATGGCTCGGCCATCGCCCCATTCCGCGTCACGGTCAGCTCAGGGACGGCGCCAGTACCGGGCCCGTCCCTGAGCCGGTGACCTCCGACAGACTCGCCGCCTCCTGCCCGACGCCCCCCGCCGTCCATAGTGGACTCACGCCACACGCTGTGATGTCCGGCATCGAGTCCCAGTCTTTTTGTCCTGTTTGGACAGTGGCCGAAGGCGGCGGTGGGCCTGGCCGGGGACTCAGCCGAGCCGGGACAGGAAGGACGCCGAGGCCGCCACCGCGGGTTTGGACGAGTTGGTGCCCAGTAACAGCACGGCGAACGCGACATCGTCGCGATAACCGGCGAACCAGCCGTTCGCACCGCTGCCGTCACCGAACTGCGCCGTGCCCGTCTTGCCGAAAACCCGGCCACTGCCCTGCAGGGCGGTGGCCGTGCCGTTCGTGACGACCTCGCGCATCATCGACCGCAACGCGCCGACGACCGCGTCCGGCGGCCCCTGGTAACCGGTGTTGACCGTGGTGGCGCGGTCGCGCCACAGCTTCGGCGTGACCGCCTTGCCCGCGGCCACGGTGGCCGCCATCAGTGCCAGCCCGAGCGGGCTGGCCTGCACGGTGCCCTGGCCGATGGCGTCCTCGACCTGGGCGGCGGAGTCCCGCGCCGCGACCACCTTGCCCAGTTCGGTGTCGATCCCGGGAATGGTGAAGTCGGCGTTGAGCCCGAACTGGTTCGCCGTGCGGGCCAGTGCGTCGGCGGGCAGCCCGGAGGCCAGCTGGGCGAACGTGGTGTTGCAGGAATGTGCGAACGCCGAGTGCAGCGGCAGCGGGGCGAGGGAGAACTCGTCGTCGTTGGGGATCCTCCGCTGCCCGATCTGCACGCTGCCCGGGCAGGGCAGGACGGTGTCCGGGGTGGCCGCGGCCCGTTCCAGTGCCGCCGCCGCGGTGATGATCTTGAAGGTGGATCCGGGCGCGTAGAGCCCGCTGAGCGCGGTGGGGGCGCCCCCGGCCGCAGCGTTCTGCGCGACGGCGAGGAGATCTCCGGTGGAGGGCTGGATCGCCACCAGCATCGCCGGGGCACCCTGGGCGTCCACGGCGGCCTGCGCGGCGGCCTGGACGGCGGTGCTCAGCGTCGAGGTCAGCGGTCGGACCGGGTTTCCCTCGCTGTACAGGGTTTTCTCGGTGCCGTCCGCCTGCTCGAGCAGCACGGCCCAGCCCTGGGCCGCCTCCCCGGCGACCCGGGCCATCCCGGGGGCCAGCAGGGGCGCGACGGCCGCACCGCTGGGCTTGGCCCCGTCGGACTGCCAGGTCAGCAACGGTTTGCCGTCGCGGTCGGCCACCGCGGTGCCCCCGCCCGAGGAGCGCACTGCGAACCGCGCGCCGGGGCCGAGTTCCGGATGGATCAACGACGGGACGAAATGCACCTTCCAGCCGTCTCCGGCGCGGACCAGCGTCAGGGTGCTGTCGTAGGTCCACACCCGGGACGGGCCGAGCGTCCAGCTCACCTTGAAGGTGGCGCTGCTGCCGGAAACCTGCCCCGGCGTGGTCTTGACGGCCGTCCCGGCGAGCGCGGAGGAGGCGGCCTGCAACGCGACGGCGGCGCCGCCGGGATCGTCGGTCAGCGCCCCGGCCGCCCCGGTGTCGTTCCCGGCCCACGCGCGCAGGAAGGCGGCCGCGACCTCGGAGGGCTCAGTGGGAGCGGCCGGGGCCCGCACGTCCGTGGCGCCACCACCGGCCGCATCGCCGCTTCCACCGCCGCGCAGCACGAGCGCCGCGGCCACCACGATGGCGACCACGGCGATCGCGCCCGCCGCGAGAACCGCTTTCCGGACCGCCGGACGCATGATCAACCCCCCAGTCGTTCACCGGGGATATCGATCATGCTGTCCGGTTCGTTACGGTTCAGGCCGCCTTGACCACCCGCACCGAGACCTTCACCCCGTCGCCGACGGTCCCCTCGGAACCGCCCTCCACCGCGCCGTAGGCGACCGAGACCGCGAGGGTCTCCCCGGCCACGAACTTCTCGTGCGGCTGCACCGCCCCGGCCACGTCGGCCGGGGCGTCCACGGTCAGCTCGATGCGGTCGGCCACCTCCAGCCCGGCCTCGCGGCGGGCCTGCTGCACCACGCGCACCAGGTCGCGCGCGAGCCCTTCGGCGGCCAGTTCGGCGGTGACCTCGGTGTCCAGCAGGACCAGCCCGGAGCCCTCCGGCAGCTCGGCCGCCGCCGTCGCGCCCTTGGCGTCCTTGGCCACCAGGCGCCGCTCGTACTCGCTGTCGAGCAGTTCGATCCCGGCCGCGACCACGGCGCCCTCCGGCGAGGTCGTCCATTCCCCCGCCTTCACCGCCTTGATCACCTTCTGCACGTCCCGGCCGAGCCGCGGCCCGGCGGCCCGCGCGTTGACCGCGACCTCGAAGGCGCCGTGCGCGGCGACGTCGGTGCTCAGCTCGACCGCCTTGACGTTGACCTCGTCGGCGATCAGGTCGGCGAACGGGCGCAGCGCCTCGGCGTCGCCTGCCGCCACCAGCAGCTGTGCCAGCGGCAGCCGCACGCGGAGCTTGTTCGCCTTGCGCAGCGACAGCGCCGACGAGCACACCTGGCGGACCCGGTCCATGGCCCGCACGAGGGGGGCGTCCGCGGGCAGTTCGTCGACCATGGGCCAGTCGGTCAGGTGCACCGAGCGCTCACCGGTCAGCCCCCGCCACACCGCTTCGGTGGTCAGCGGCAGCAGCGGCGCCACCGTCCGGCAGGTCACCTCCAGCACGGTGTGCAGGGTGTCGACCGCGTCCCGTTCCCCGGCCCAGAACCGCTCGCGGGAACGGCGCACGTACCAGTTCGTCAGGACCTCGAGGAAGTCACGGACAGTGGTGCACGCGCCCGCGATGTCGCAGACGTCCAGTGCGGCCCCGACGTCGGTGACCAGCTCGTTGGTCTTGGCCAGGATGTAGCGGTCGAGCAGGTGCTTCGAGTCGGTCCGCCAGCGGCCCTCGATCCCCTCCGCATTGGCGTAGAGCGCGAGGAAGTAGTACGAGTTCCACAGCGGCAGCACCGCCTGGCGCACCGCGTCGCGGATGCCCTTGTCGGTGACGACGAGGTTGCCGCCGCGCAGGATCGGGCTCGCCATCAGGTACCAGCGCATGGCGTCGGAACCGTCGCGGTCGAACACCTCGTTGACGTCCGGGTAGTTCCGCAGCGACTTGGACATCTTCTGGCCGTCGGAGCCCAGCACGATGCCGTGCGAGACGCACATGCGGAACGCCGGACGGTCGAACAGCGCGGTGGCCAGCACGTGCAGCAGGTAGAACCAGCCGCGGGTCTGTCCGATGTACTCGACGATGAAGTCGCTCGGGTAGTGGTGCTCGAACCATTCCGCGTTCTCGAACGGGTAGTGCACCTGGGCGTAGGGCATCGACCCCGAGTCGAACCACACGTCGAACACGTCGGGGATGCGGCGCATCGTGGACTTCCCGCTCGGGTCGTCCGGATTGGGCCGGGTCAGCTCGTCGATGTAGGGCCGGTGCAGGTCCGTCGGCCGCACGCCGAAGTCCCGTTCCAGCTCGTCCAGCGAGCCGTACACGTCGATCCGCGGGTAGGCCGGGTCATCCGAGATCCACACCGGGATCGGCGTGCCCCAGTAGCGGTTGCGGGAGACCGACCAGTCCCTGGCGTTCTCCAGCCACTTCCCGAACTGGCCGTCCTTGACGTGCTCGGGGTACCAGGTGATCTGCTGGTTCAGCTCGACCATGCGGTCGCGGAACTCGGTCACCTTGACGAACCACGACGACACCGCGCGATAGATCAGCGGGTTGCGGCAGCGCCAGCAGTGCGGGTATGAGTGCTCGTAGGTCTCGTGCCGCAACAGCACCGCGCCCTGCTGTGCCGCCGAACCCGTGCCGTTCTTGAGGTCGCGGATGATGTCGGGGTTGGCTTCGAACACCTGCCGGCCCTGGTAGTCCGGGACGGTGGCGTCGAAGCGCCCCTTGGCGTCCACCGGGGTGACCGGGGTGATGCCCGCCGCGTCCGCCGCGGCCTTGTCGTCCTCGCCGTAGGCGGGCGCCATGTGCACGACGCCGGTGCCGTCGCCGGTGGTGACGAAGTCCGCGAGCAGGATCCGGTGCGAGTTCTCGGCGCCGACGAAGTACGGGAACGGCGGATCGTAGGACAGCCCCGCCAGCGCGGCACCCTTGTAGCGGGCGACGACCTTCGGCTCCTCGCCCAGTTCGCGCGCGTACGCCGGGACGCGGGCCTCGGCGAGCACGAAACGCCGCCCCGGCTGGGTTTCCGGCTCCACCACCACGTAGTCCACGTCCGGGTGCACCGCGGCGGCCTGGTTGGAGGGCAGGGTCCACGGCGTGGTGGTCCAGATCAGCAGGTGTGCGCCGTCCAGGCCGGGGTGCGCCTCGCTGCCGTGCAGGCGGAACCCGACGGTGACCGCCGGGTCCTGCCTGCTGGCGTAGACGTCCTCGTCCATCCGCAGTTCGTGGTTGGACAGCGGCGTCTCGTCCCGCCAGCAGTAGGGCAGCACCCGGTAGCCCTCGTAGACCAGGCCCTTGTCCCACAACTGCTTGAAGGCCCAGATCACCGATTCCATATAGGACAGATCGAGGGTCTTGTAGTCGTGCTCGAAGTCCACCCACCGCGCCTGGCGCGTGACGTAGTCCCGCCACTCGCCGGTGTAGCGCAGCACCGATTCGCGGCAGGCCCGGTTGAACTCGGCGATGCCCATGTCGTCGATCTGCGACTTGTCGGTGATGCCCAGCTGCCGCTCGGCCTCCAGCTCCGCGGGCAGGCCGTGGGTGTCCCAGCCGAACCGGCGTTCCACGTGCTTGCCGCGCATGGTCTGGTAGCGCGGCACGATGTCCTTGACGTAGCCGGTGAGCAGGTGGCCGTAGTGCGGCAGGCCGTTGGCGAAGGGCGGGCCGTCGTAGAACACGTACTCGTTGGCCCCGTGCGCGCCCGGGTCACGGGCGTCGATGGTGGCCTGGAAGGTCCGGTCGGACTCCCAGTATTCGAGTACCCGCTTTTCGAGGGCGGGAAAGGACGGCTGGGACTCCACCTGGCCCGGCGTCTGCCCGCCCAGCTGAGCCTTCGGGTACATCGGCGTTCTCCTCGCGGTTTTCGTCGCTCTCGCACGGATCCTGTGATCCACACGGGGACGAGACGCGCCGGCGGGCACGTTCCGCGGTACCACCCCGCTTGCCCACCCGGAGGCGGGCCGCTCATTGGACGGCTGTCACGGGCCGCACCCGTCCGGTTCTACTGAGGTGTCCCGCCCTCGGCGGGCACCCGTTCTTCCGGAGGCTCCCCGGTGATGGCCGGATCGACGCCGTATAGGTCTCCAGGTTATCGCACCGTGCGAACGGTCAACGCGATGGCCGCCACCCACACCGCCGCACCGAGGAGTCCGGCGGTGTGCAGACCGGACACGAAGGCCGCCGGATGGGCGGGTTCTCCCGCCACGGCGCCGAACACCGCGGTGCCGATCGCGCCGAAGGCCTGCCGTGCCGTGTTGTTG
>NZ_VJWX01000428.1 GCF_007713715.1 Amycolatopsis rhizosphaerae | reverse complement strand
GCCGTACACCGGGTCCTTGCGCCGCATCCACGCCCACCAGCCGTACAGGGAGATCACCAGGATCGCGATCTGGCGTGCCGCCAGCCCGCCCAGGTGTGCCGAGACGTACACCGCGAACAGCAGCACGGTCGCCCCGACCTGCACGGGCCAGGTCCACAGCGTCCGGCGTTCGGCGAGGAACACCACCGCGAGCGCGAACAGCTGCCCGGCCAGCTCCGCGAAGGAGATGTGCTGGCCGAAAACCGTCAGCCCGTGGTGCAGCAAGTAATCCACGTCGTGATCAACCGGCCGGGACGCCCGCTGATTCCCTCACCCTCGGTGCGCCGGGGGGCCACCCCACCGCAGCCCACCGCACGATTGGGTGAGACACGGTAGGACGGGTAGCGGAAAAAGATCCACAAGGTCCATAGTGGACCTACCGGTGGGGACCGGGGAGATGAGGCCGCCCAGCGCAGCGAGAACCGCAAGGCGCTGGGCGGCCTCGCATCTCACACCCGCCAAGATGTGAAAATTACTCACCCCGCTCGCCGGTTTTCGCCCGCACGGGCGCTTCATCCCGCCGAACGGGGAACTCACGCAGCCGGGCGCGGGACACGGGCCACCGAAGGTGGGACACACGCGGGGGCGCCGGGAGCGAACAAGCCTACGATCGGGTCACCATGACCCAGACGAACCATCGGCCCACCACCAAGCACCACGGGCTGTCCGCCAAGACGCTGCGGCGGTTGGAGCGCGCGTCGGGCAGGCTGGCCTCCGCGAGCGTGGCGGCGATGGAACGGCGCCTGCCCTGGTTCAGCCGCCTGCCCGCCGACCAGCGGGCCAGTGTGCTGATGATCACCCAGACCGGTGCCGCGGGCTTCGTGGACTGGCTCCGGGACTCGCACGAGGCCCTCAAGCTGACCACCGAGGCCTTCCGCAGCGCACCGCAGGACCTCTCCCGCTGGATCGGGCTGCGGCAGGCCGTGGGCCTGGTGCGGATGGCGATCGAGGTGTTCGAGCACGAACTGCCCGCCTTCGCCGCCAGCGAGGCCGAGCAGGCCGCGCTGATCGAGGGCATCCTGCGGTACGGGCGCGAGATCGCCTTCGCCACCGCCAACTCCTACGCGGCGGCCGCCGAGGCGCGGGGCGCGTGGGACGCCCGCCTGGAAGCGCTCGTGGTGGACGGGATCGTCCGCGGCGACGCCGAGGAGGCCGTGCTTTCCCGCGCGGCCGCGCTGGGCTGGGACCCGGCCTCCGCGGCGACGGTCCTGGTCGGCGCGCCCTCGTCCGACGACCCGCCGACCGTGGTGTTCGAGGTGCGCAGGCTCGCCGCGCGGCTGAGCCGCCCGGTCCTGCTCAGCGTGCAGGGCTCCCGCCTGATCGTGGTCGCGGGCGGCCCGCACGACGAGGGCACCGTGCGGGAGGAACAGGCGCTGGGCAAGCTGGCCGTCGCCTTCGGGGACGGCCCCGTGGTCGCCGGCCCGACGGTCCCCAGTCTCGCCGAGGCCCACCGCAGCGCCTCAGAAGCGCTGTCAGGGCTGCGCGCGGTGGTCGGCTGGCCCGCGGCGCCCCGGCCGGTGCGATCGGTCGAGCTGCTGCCCGAGCGGGCCCTGTCCGGCGATGCCGAGGCCGAACGGCTGCTCATCGAGGAGATCGCCCAGCCGCTCGAAGCCGCCGGGACGACGGTGCTGCAGACCGTCGAGGCCTACCTCGAATCCGGCGGGGTGCTGGAAACCTGTGCGAAGACCCTGTTCGTGCACCCCAACACGGTCCGCTACCGGCTGCGCCGCGCCACCGAACTCACCGGCCGCAATCCCACCGATTCGCGGGACGCCCTGGTGCTGCGGGTCGCACTGACGGTCGGCAGGCTCGCGCGTGCCCGCGGCCTGTGGTGAGCCCGTGATCGTGAGCAGATTCACGCCACGGACTGCCCGAACCTTACAAGCGTGCACCGCCGGTGTTGTCGTTCCCGCCGCCATTTTTGGAGGGGGGCTACAAATTCGCCGCAAGGACTTGGTGAGCGGCGACATCCCGGTGACGACGAGGTGCCGTGTTCCCTGGACACGTGACAGCACTGCTCGCCCCCGGACAGGGCTCTCAGGCTCCCGGCATGTTCACTCCCTGGCTCGAGCTCGACGGCACCCGTGAGAAGCTCGAGCGCTGGTCGGAGCGGGCCGGTCTCGACCTGATCGGGCTCGGCACCGAAGCCGACGCCGAGACCATCCAGGACACCGCGATCACCCAGCCGCTGATCGTCGCGCTGTCCCTGCTCGCCTATGAGGAGATCCAGGCGCGCCAGGGCGTTCCCCAGGACGCACCCGTGGCCGGGCACTCCGTCGGGGAGCTGGCCGCCGCCGCGATCGCCGGTGTGCTGTCCGCCGAGGACGCCGTCACCCTCGCCGCGGTACGCGGGGCGGAGATGGCCAAGGCGTGCGCACTGGAGCCGACGAGCATGGCCGCGGTGATGCTGGGCGAGCCGGAGCAGGTCGTGGACTGGCTGGCCGGGCACGGCCTGACCGCCGCGAACCGCAACGGCGCCGGCCAGATCGTCGCTTCCGGGGCCGCCGACGCCATCGAACGGATCGTCGCCGAACCGCTGGAAGGCACGAAGGTGCGCCAGCTCAAGGTCGCGGGCGCCTTCCACACCTCGTACATGGCGCCCGCCGAGGAGGCGCTGCGGCGGCACGCCGCGTCCATCACCCCGGCCGACCCGGTGCGCCCGCTGCTGTCCAATGCCGACGGCAAGGTCGTCACCAGCGGCACCGAGTACCTGGACCGCCTGGTCGCGCAGGTGACCAGGCCGGTGCGCTGGGACCTGACCATGGACGGGCTGGTCGCGCTCGGCGTCACCACCACCGTCGAACTCCCCCCGGCGGGCACGCTGACCGGTCTGGTCAAGCGCCAGTTGAAGGGCACCGTCACCACCACGATCGCACTGAAGACCCCGGCCGAGCTGGCCGCCGTCACGAAGGAGGCCGAGTGACGCCGGTACTGCGGCTCAAGCAGGGACCAGCCGCGACGCGGGTACTGGGGGTGGGCAGCACCCAGCCCGACCGCGTGGTGACCAACGACGACCTGTCCAAGATCATGGACACCGACGACAAGTGGATCCGCGACCGGGTCGGCATCATCGAGCGCCGGTTCGCCAACAAGGACGAACTGCTCGTCGACATGGCGGTGAAGGCGGGCACCAACGCGCTCGCCGACGCCGGGGTCGATCCCTCCGAAGTGGACACCGTGATCGTGCCGAACTGCACGCTGCCCGCGCCGATCCCGAACGCCGCGGCCCAGGTGGCCGACCGGATCGGGATCAAGGCGCCCGGTGCCTTCGACCTCAACGCCGCCTGCGCCGGGTTCTGCTACGGGCTGGGCGTGGCCTCGGACCTGATCCGCTCCGGTTCCGCGGGCAAGGTGCTGGTGATCGGCGCCGAGAAGCTCACCGACGTGGTCGACCCGTACGACCGGGCGAACGCGATCATCTTCGCCGACGGCGCCGGCGCCATGGTGGTCGGGCCCTCGGAGGAGCCCGGCATCGGACCGGTGGCCTGGGGCAGCGCCGGCGACCTCGTCGACACGATCTACATGCGGGAGCACCGCTACATCTACCAGGAGGGCCAGTCGGTCTTCCGGTGGGCGACCACCCAGATCGCGCCGGTCGCGTTGCGCGCGCTGGAGCTTGCCGGGGTGCAACCGTCCGATGTGGACGTCCTCATCCCGCACCAGGCGAACCTGCGGATCGTCGACGCGATCGCCAGGCGCCTGCGCGCCAAGGGCGCCCGCGAGGACATGGTGGTCGCCGACGACATCAAGTACTCGGGCAACACCTCGTCCGCGTCCATCCCGATGGCGCTCGACCACATGCGCAAGGCGGGCACCGTGCACAGCGGGGACGTGGTGCTGATGGTCGGTTTCGGCGCGGGACTGTCCTACGCCGGTCAGGTCATCATCTGCCCGTGATACCACTTACCCCGGCGGGCACCGGCCCGCCGGGGTGATCGAACCCGTAACCAGAAAGGGAACCAACAGTGGCGGACAAAGAAGAGATCCTCGCCGGCCTCGCGGAAATCGTCGAGGAGGTCGCCGGTGTCGCCAAGGACGACGTGAGCTCCGAGAAGTCGTTCGTGGACGACCTGGACATCGACTCGCTGTCGATGGTGGAGATCGCGGTGCAGGCCGAGGACAGGTTCGGGGTCAAGATCCCGGACGACGAGCTGGCCAACCTGAAGACCGTCGGCGACGCCGTGGACTACGTCGCGGCGAACGCCAAGTAACGAACAACGTCATTCTCTGAACGAGACCTCGGGGAGACTCATATGGGCAACATCGACGTCGTCATCACCGGGCTGGGCGCCACCACGCCGCTCGGCGGGGACGTCGCGTCCACCTGGGACGGCCTGCTCGCCGGCCGCAGCGGCATCCGCCGCATCGAGGCCGACTGGGTCGAGAGATTCGATCTGCCGGTGAAGATCGGCGCCACGCTCGCCGAGGATCCGACGGAGAAGCTCCCGCGGGTGCAGGCCCGCAGGCTGGACCGCTGCGAGCAGGTCGCCCTGATCGCGGCGCGGCAGGCGTGGGCGGATGCCGGTTTCTCGGAGCCGACGGACGAGCACAGCGACGTCGAGCCCGAGCGGCTCGGCGTGTCCATCGGCACCGGGATCGGGGGTCCGGTGACCCTGCTGAACCAGGACGACCTGCTGGAGGAGTACGGCATCCGCAAGGTCTCGCCGCTGACCGTGCCGATGCTGATGCCCAACGGTCCCGCCGCGCACGTCGGCATCGACCTGAGGGCCCGTGCCGGAGTGCACTCACCCGCCTCGGCGTGTGCCTCCGGCGCGGAGGGCATCGCCAGCGGCTACCAGATGATCCAGAACGGCCGGGCCGACGTGGTGGTCGCCGGTGGGGCGGAGGCCTGCATCCACCCGATCACCATCGCCGGTTTCGCCCAGGCCCGTACCGTGTCCACCCGCAACGACGAGCCCGAGCTCGCCTCCCGGCCGTTCGACGCCGCGCGGGACGGGTTCGTGCTCGGCGAGGGCGCGGGCGTGGTCATCCTGGAGCGTGCCGACCGGGCCAAGGCCCGCGGCGCGAAGATCTACGGCAGGCTCGCCGGATACGGCATCACCTCCGACGCGTACCACATCACCGGCAACCACCCGGAGGGCATCGGCCAGATCGCGGCGATGACCAACGCGATCCGGATGGCCGGGCTGACCGCGGACGACATCGGTCACGTCAACGCGCACGCCACCTCCACGGTGGTGGGCGACATCGGCGAGGCCAACGCGATCCGCAAGGCGATCGGCAGCCACCCCTTGGTGACCGCGCCGAAGGGCGCGCTCGGCCACCTCGTGGGCGGGGCCGGCGCGGTCGAGGGCATCGCGACGTTGCTCTCGGTCTACCACGGCATCGTGCCCGCCACCCTGAACCTCGAGAACCTCGACCCGAAGGTCGACCTCGACGTGGTGGCCGGGGAACCGCGGAAGGCCGAGTTGACCGCCGCGATCAGCAACTCGTTCGGCTTCGGCGGCCACAACACGGCCCTGGTGTTCACCGCCGCCTGACGCTTCACCCCGATAGGGCCGTGAGGGACCCCCTCACGGCCCTATTTGCTGCCCTTTCCCCTGAGGGCCGCGTGGGTGTTGGCCGTGAAGGGACCCTTCACGGCTCACCCCAGCCCTTCCTCCGGTTCAGCAGGCGGTGGCGTCGATGCTGGCGTAGCCGGGGAGCATGTCGACCTTCCAGTCGCCGTCCTCCTGGGTGACGGGCAGGACGAGCTTCCACTGCACGCAGGTGGCGCCCGGCAGTTCCAAGGGCGCCTGCTGCGGCTGCTGCGTGCTGGTGAACCCGATCAGGACCCGCAGGTCGTGCTCCGAGGCCAGGTCGATCCGGTAGACGAGGATGCTGCCGTCCTTGGACGACTCGAAGTCCTTGAGCCAGGTGGTGCGGGGCTTGTTCCGGACGCGGTCGCTGGTGACGGTCTGCTTCCAGCGGTCGTAGTCGCGACCGTTGATCGCATCGAAATAGGTCTGGAGCAGCCGCCGAACCTCGTCGTGGTACGGGTGCAGGGCCGCGTCCCGGGTCAGTTCGACAGTGCCCGGGCCCGGCTGCTGTCCGGGTGGGCGCACGGTGGTGCTG
>NZ_VJWX01000427.1 GCF_007713715.1 Amycolatopsis rhizosphaerae | reverse complement strand
CCGGTGCGCAGTCGCTGGTGCGCTCGCTCGAGGCGGTCGGCGTCGAGGTCGTGTTCGGCATTCCGGGTGGCACGATTCTGCCGGCCTACGACCCGCTGCTCGACTCCACGAAGGTGCGTCACGTCCTCGTCCGCCACGAACAGGGCGCCGGGCACGCCGCGACCGGCTACGCCCAGGCCACCGGCAAGGTCGGGGTGTGCATGGCCACCTCCGGCCCCGGCGCGACGAACCTGGTCACGCCGCTGGCCGACGCCAACATGGACTCGGTTCCGGTGGTGGCGATCACCGGGCAGCAGACCCGGTCCCTGATCGGCACCGACGCCTTCCAGGAAGCCGACATCTGCGGCATCACCATGCCGATCACCAAGCACAACTTCCTGGTCAAGGACCCGGTGGACATCCCGAGGGTGATCGCGGAGGCCTTCCACCTTGCCTCCACCGGCCGCCCCGGCCCGGTGCTGGTGGACATCCCCAAGGACGTGCTGCAGGAGCAGACCTCCTTCTCGTGGCCGCCCGAGATGCACCTTCCCGGTTACCGGCCCACCCTGCGGCCCCACGGCAAGCAGGTGCGTGAGGCGGCCCGGCTGATCGCGCAGGCGCACAGGCCGGTGCTCTACGTCGGTGGCGGGGTGATCAAGGCGGAGGCTTCCGAGCAGCTGCGCACACTGGCCGAGCTGACCGGCATCCCGGTGGTGACCACGCTGATGGCACGGGGCGCCTTCCCCGACTCGCACCCCCAGCACCTGGGCATGCCCGGCATGCACGGCACGGTCGCCGCGGTCGCCGCGATGCAGCGCGCCGACCTGCTGGTCGCCCTCGGCGCCCGCTTCGACGACCGGGTGACCGGGCGGCTCGACTCGTTCGCGCCGGACGCCACCGTGGTGCACGCCGACATCGACCCGGCGGAGATCTCCAAGAACCGCAAGGCGGACGTGCCGATCGTGGGCGACTGCGCCGAGATCATCAACGACCTCATCGAGGCGGTGAAGGCCGAGACGGAGCGCTCCGGCGCGCCGGAGCTGACCGCCTGGTGGACCCAGATCGACGCGTGGCGGCAGACCTTCCCCGCGGGCTACGAGTGGCCCGCCGACGGCACCCTCTCGCCGCAGTACGTGATCGAACGGATCGGCAAGCTCGTCGGCCCGGACGCGATCTACGCCGCGGGCGTGGGGCAGCACCAGATGTGGGCGGCCCAGTTCATCCGTTACGAGCAGCCCCGCGCCTGGCTCAACTCCGGCGGCCTCGGCACCATGGGCTACGCGGTGCCCGCGGCGATGGGCGCGAAGTTCGGCAGGCCCGACAAGGCGGTGTGGGCGATCGACGGCGACGGCTGCTTCCAGATGACCAACCAGGAACTGGCCACCTGCGCGATCGAGGGCGCCCCGATCAAGGTCGCCGTGATCAACAACGGCAATCTGGGGATGGTCCGCCAGTGGCAGAACCTGTTCTATGCCGAGCGGTACTCCAACACCGATCTCGGTACCCACAAGCACCGCATCCCCGACTTCACCCTGCTGGCCGAGGCGCTGGGCTGCGCCGGCCTGCGGTGTGAGACGAAGGAGGACGTCGACGACGTCATCCGCCGCGCGATGGAGATCAACGACCGTCCCGTCGTGATCGACTTCGTGGTCGGCAAGGATGCCCAGGTGTGGCCGATGGTCGGCCCCGGGGCGGGCAACGACGAGGTCATGGCCGCTCGCGGGATCCGCCCGCTCTTCGACGACGACGAGGTGACCAAGTGAGCACGCATACGCTGAGCGTGTTGGTGGAGAATGTGCCCGGGGCGCTCGCCAGAGTTGCCGGGCTGTTTTCCCGCCGCGGTTTCAACATCGAGTCCCTCGCAGTCGGGCCCACGGAAAACCCCGAGGTGTCCCGGATGACGATCGTGGTCGCCGTTGAGGAGCTACCGCTCGAACAGGTGACCAAGCAGCTCAACAAGCTGGTCAACGTCATCAAGATCGTGGAACTCGAGCAGTCCACGTCCGTGCAGCGCGAGCTGCTGCTGGTGAAGGTCAGAGCCGACGCCACGGTGCGCAGCCAGGTGCTGGAGACCGTGCAGCTGTTCCGCGCGAAGGTGGTCGACGTGTCACCCGAGGCGCTGACCATCGAGGCGACCGGCACCGGTGACAAGCTCGGCGCGCTGCTGCGGATGCTGGAGCCCTACGGTATCCGTGAGATCGTGCAGTCCGGCATGGTCGCCGTCGGCCGGGGCGCTCGTTCCATCACCGCCACCTCACCGCGCTAAGACCACGAACGCAGAAAACCGAAAGGAAGTCAGTTCCCCTCATGTCAGTCGAAATCTTCTACGACGACGACGCCGATCTGAGCATCATCCAGGGTCGCAAGGTCGCCGTGATCGGGTACGGCAGCCAGGGCCACGCCCACGCGCTGAGCCTGCGTGACTCCGGTGTCGATGTGCGCATCGGTCTGCCGGAGGGGTCGAAGTCGCGCGCGAAGGCCGAGGAAGAGGGCCTGCGGGTGCTCACCCCGGCGGAGGCCTCCAAGGAGGCCGACCTGATCATGATCCTGGCGCCGGACACCAAGCAGCGCTTCATCTACACCGAGGACGTGGAGCCGAACCTGTCCGACGGCGACGCCGTCTTCTTCGGGCACGGCTTCAACATCCGCTACGGCCTGATCAACCCGCCGGCCAATGTGGACATCGCGATGGTGGCGCCGAAGGGCCCGGGGCACCTGGTGCGCCGCCAGTTCGTCGACGGCAAGGGCGTGCCCTGCCTGATCGCGGTCGAGCAGGACGCCTCCGGCAACGCGCAGGCGCTGGCGCTGTCCTACGCGGCCGCCATCGGCGGGGCGCGGGCCGGTGTCATCAAGACCACCTTCAAGGAGGAGACCGAGACCGACCTGTTCGGTGAGCAGGCCGTCCTCTGCGGTGGTGCCTCCGCCCTCGTGCAGACCGGTTTCGAGGTGCTCACCGAGGCCGGTTACGCGCCGGAAATCGCCTACTTCGAGGTCCTGCACGAGCTCAAGCTCATCGTCGACCTCATGTACGAGGGCGGGATCGCCCGCATGCGGTACTCCATCTCGGACACCGCCGAGTACGGCGACCTCACCCGCGGCCCGCGCGTGATCACCCCCGAGGTGAAGGAGAACATGCGCAAGATCCTGGGTGAGATCCAGGACGGCACGTTCGCCCGCGAATGGGTCGCCGAGGACGAGGCCGGACGGCCGAACTTCCAGAAGCTCCAGGAAGCCGGCGAGCACCACCCGATCGAGGAGACCGGTCGCAAGCTGCGCGGCCTGATGTCCTGGGTGGACCGTCCCATCACCGAGACCGCCTGACCAGGGCCCAAGTCCGGCAAGGGGCTCCGGCGTGGATTGTCCACGCTGGAGCCCCTTGTCGTGTTTCGGCTCCCGGACGGCAGCGCTACCGTGAGGCCATGACTACAGGCGCTAAAGGGGCTACGGACGACAAGGCCGATGTCCGGGACGAACTGGATTGGGATGCCGTGGAGTGGCAGCGTGCCGAACCGCCCGGCGAGACCATTGAGGACGCTCTCGAGTTCGCGTTGGTACCGCACACCGACGGGGTGACCTATACGGTGCTGCGGCAGTCGTCCGAACCGGACGGCACGGTGCTCGTCTTCACCCCGTCCGAGTGGTCCGCCTTCGTGGCCGGAGCCCGGGACGGCGAGTTCGACCTTCCCGCAGACAACGCGGACAACTAGGACCTGCCCGGCGGAGCCGGTCAGTAGGGGGACGCCGAGTTGCTTTCGGCCCAGAGCTTCTCGGCGTCGGATCCCCCCGGGGGCGGCACGATCCCGTTGATCATCCACAGCTCGTCGCTGGTCTCGTCGATGTGGAACTCCCAGTGCAGTCCCTCGATCCGCTCGAGGTGGGGCCGCAGCATGCCCTTGACCCATTGGGCGGTCCGGCGCCGGCTCTCCTGGTCGGGGTTGCGCCGGGCGATGTGGTCGATCGCGATGCGGACCCCGACCGGTGTGGGCTCCCCGCCGACGTAGAAGTCCTCGGGCCGGGTCTCGTGGAACAGCGTGACCACGTAGAACCGGGGCAGCCCGACCTGTTCGTAGTGGTCCGCGATGCGCGAGGCGAGTTGGTGCTTTTCCTCGTCGGTGAAGATTCCCGGCGTGTGGTGAATGGTCCACAGTGGCATTGTTCGTACTCCTTCGGTGTCGGGACGTGGCGTCAGCGGAGGGCTGAGAAGGTCAGGTGCTCGACGGGGCCGGACAGCGCCGCCTTGACGGTTGCGGTGACGTCGTCGGCGAGTACCTCCGTGGCCTCGGCCTCGAGGCCGTCGAGGATTCGCGCGGCCACCTCGGCCGGGGTCGCCTTCGGCAGCTTCACGGCGGAGACCATCTCCGTGTCGATGAACCCGGCGTGCACGCCGACGACCCGGGTGTTCTGGCCCGCCAGTTCGAGCCGGAGCGAGTTGGTGAGCGACCACGCCGCCGCCTTGGACGCCCCGTAGGCACCGCTGCCGGCCAGCCAGGACAGCACCGAGTGCATGTTCACCAGTGCGCCCCCGCCGTTCGCGGCCAGGACCGGCGCGAACGCCCGCGCCACCCGCAGCGGCCCGAAGACGTTGATGTCGAACGTCTCGGTGACGCGCTCGAAGTCGCCCGTCAGCAGCGGATCCGGCAGCAGGATCCCCGCGTTGTTGAACACGATCTCGACGTCGGCGGCGATCTCCGCGAGGGCGGCGACCGACGCCGCCGAGCGGACCTCCAGTTCGGCGGTCACCACCTCCGGGCGGTCGTCGAGGTGGGCCGAGCGCGCGGTGGAGTACACCTTGCGCGCCCCGCGCGCCAGCGCCTCGTCCACCAGTGCCGCGCCGAGTCCGCGCCGCCCACCGGTCACCAGGGCCACCTTGCCCGCTACTGCAACCACGGAACCTCTCCATCTGAATAACGGTATCGTTAGTCAGATGGAAGCACGCCTCACTGGGTAACGCAAGCATTAGTTACAATGGCGGGGTGGCCATGAGGTTCGAGGAACGGTTGCGCGACCGGGATGCGTGGTCGATCGGTGACGGCTGCTCGGCGGGCCGGGTGCTGGACCTGCTCAGCACCAAGACGGTGTTCCTGGTGGTCCGCGAGTTCTTCTACGGCACGACCAGGTTCGACGACTTCGTGGCGCGGATCGGGACCTCGGCGCCCGCGGTGTCGCGGGCACTCAAACAGCTGAAGGCCGCGGGGATCGTCGCGCCCGTTCCCTATCGGGAGCCGGGAAGCCGGGCCCGCGAGGAGTACCGGCTGACCGAAGCCGGCGAGGACCTGCTGCCGGTGTTCCTGTCACTGATGCAATGGGGCGACAGGTACCTGCAGGAAGGCCGCCCGCCCCTGTCGTTCGTCGACGCCGGCACCGGACGTCCGGTACGGGTCCGTGCCACCGCCGACCCGGCGCCGGAGGCGAAGTCCGACGACATCGAGATCCGGCTGAACCCCGCCTGGCGGCGAGGCTAGCGGCCGAGGGTCACGCCGCGCGGGCGGCGTCCAGCAGCTCGGCCAGTGTGCCGGTTCCGGCGGCGAGGGCGAGGTGGTCGCCGTAGTCGCGCGACCGGGTGATGAGGCCGTCGCGGACGTGCGTGACGAACAGGTTCGACAGCGCGAAGAGACCGTAGCGGTGGACGTAGCGGAACTCGGAGACGATCAGTCCGGGATCGGTTCCCTGGTAGGTGACCAGATCGTGGGCCCGCAGCCGGGCGCCGCGCTCGGGCGCGAAGTGTGCCCGCAGTTCGTCGCGGCTGGTCAGCGCCGGTGCCGTCGGGTGGAACGGGTGTGTCACGTGGCAGTCCTCGGCGTACAGGCCGGCGAGGGCCGCGCCCTCTCCGTTCGTGACGCCGTGGAGCAGCCGCTCGACGACCCCGCGCGGGCTGCCCGCGGGGGCGGAGACGGCCACCTCGGGTGACGTGGGCGGCGGCACGCTCAGCGGCGTGTACTGCGCTGCCAGTGCGTCCAGCCCGTCCCGTGCGGCGGCCATCTTCAGGTAGTCGTGGTAGTCCCGCGAGTGCACGATCAGGCCGTCGCGGACCCGCAGCACCTGCACGTTCGCGCTGCGGAAGGTGCGATCGCCGTGGCGCCCGTCGTAGGTGAATTCCGCGACGACCAGTTCGGGATCGGTGGTCTCGTGGACCACCACGTCACGGG
>NZ_VJWX01000426.1 GCF_007713715.1 Amycolatopsis rhizosphaerae | reverse complement strand
CCTCGCCCCGGCCCGCCCCGGAGGCGGAGTTCCGGAGCCTGACGGTGAGCACCGTGCGCCCGCTGACCGACCGGGCCGTGCTGGTCGGGTTCCGCATCCCCGCCGCACTGCGGCCGGAGTTCCGGTTCGTCCCCGGCCAGCACGTCGTCCTGCGCACCGAACTCGACGGCGAGCCGGTCCGGCGGGCCTACGCGATCTGCTCCCGCCCCGAGGAAGCCGAACTCCGGGTGGCGATCAAACGGCTCAAGGGCGGGCGGCTGTCCAGCTACGCCACGACGGAACTGGCACCCGGAGCCCGCCTCGACGTCCTGCCCCCGGCGGGCGATTTCACGCTCGCCCCGCACCCGCGAGAGGCCCGGCACTTCGTGGCGATCGCGGCCGGGATCGGCATCGCGCCGTTGCTGCCGATGCTGTCCCACGCGCTCACCGCCGCGCCGCGCTGCCGCGCCACGCTGCTCTACGTCAACCGCAGCGGCGCGGACACCCTGTTCTCGGACGATCTGAGCCGGCTCGCCCGCGCCTTCGAAGGGCGGCTGCGGGTACTGCACTTCCGCACCGACGAGCGTGACCCCGACCTCCACCCCGTCCGCTCGGCGCGGCCCTTCGACAGCATCGGCACCGCACTGGCGATCTCCTACGAGCACTACCACGCCGGAGCGCTGGACGGGGCCCGGCTGCGGTCACTGCTGGCGGGACGGCTGCATCCGGCCAAGGTGGACGAGTGGTTCGTCTCCGCACCCCCGGAGCTCGCCGACCCGGTCCGCGCGCTACTGGCCGAACACCACGTGCCCGCCACCGCCGTCCACCGCGAGCACTTCGGGCTCAGCCCGGCCTCCTGAGACCCGCGCCGTCGTCCGGCACGGTCCGCAGGCGCAGCGCCAGCGCCGGGCAGAGCTTGACCGCTCGCCGGGCATGCTCGGCCAATCCCGGCGGCACGACGGGTTCCTTCGTCCCGTCGCGCGGCACCGGATAGCCCCACGGGTCGTTGCCCAGGGTCTCCGGCAGCAGTTCCGCGCACAGCCCCCGCCCGTCGCAGGCGGTCCAGTCGATGTGCAGGCGCAAGCCATCATCGGTCATCGCGTCCTCCTGTGCCTTGCGGGACACCCGCACCCGGTCGGACCCGACGACCAGCAAGCCATCATCGGTCATCGCGTCCTCCTGTGCCTTGCGGGACACCCGCACCCGGTCGGACCCGACGACCAGCAAGCCATCATCGGTCATCGCGTCCTCCTGGTGACACAGTCCCCCCGCAGGTGCCTCGCCACCTCGTCGTCGAACACGGCGAGCGCGCTGCGCACGAACCTCGCCGTGCCGTCGGGGTGGTGGCAGGCGCCGCGCCCCTCGACCAGTGCGGTCAGCCGGTGCAGCCGCTCCGGCAGGTCCGGTGTGCCGCCCCGGGCCAACCGCGCCATCGCGTCGGCGATGGCGGGCAGCCCGTTCAGGCAGGGACCGCACTGGCGGGCGCTCTGCTGCGCCAGGTAGTTCGCGACCCCCGCCGCGGCCCACAGGCCGCACTGCCCGGTATCGAGCGCGATGACCACACCCGCGCCGACCGCGCCGAGACCGGCGCGCGAGAACGGGCTCGCCAGCGCGGTGGCCGGTACCCAGGTGCCGTGGTAGCCGCCGACGAGCAGCGCGCACAGCGGCCGCGCCGGACCGCCCGCCCTGGCCAGCACGTGCCCGAGCGGAGTCCCGATCGGCACCTCGTAGACGCCGGGTTCGCGCACCGAACCGCTCAGCGTGGTCAGCATCGTCCCCGGCTCCCGCTCCGTCCCGCGTTCCCGGAACCACGACGGCCCGCAGCGCGCGATCAGGGCCAGCTGGGCCAGCGTCTCGACGTTCTGCACCAGCGTGGGCCGACCGTCCACACCGGACCGTGCGGTGAGCTCGAAACGGTCGCCGGGACGGGCGGGCCTGCCCTCCACGGCCGCGACGACCGCGGACTCCTCGCCACCGAGGAAGCTGTCGGGTGTCGCCACGAGGGACACCGCGATGGCATCCCAGCCCCGCGCCGCCCGCTCCGCCAGCGCCGCCTTCACCGCCGCCATCGCCGGCCCGGGCGGCGTGTACAGGTACGCCTGCCCCGCGCGGACCGTTTCGGCGGCCAGCTGCAGCCCGTCCAGCACCAGGTGCGGCGCGCGCCGCAGCAGCGTGTCGTCCTTGTGGCTGGCCGGTTCGCCCTCCGCGCCGTTGGCGATCACCACCGGCGCCCGTCCCCGGGCCACCGTGGCGAGTTTGCGCCACACCGGGAAACCGCCGCCGCCGCGCCCGGTCAGCCCGGCCGCGCGCAGGTCGCCGATCAGGTCCGGACGTCCCCAGGGCACGGGCCCGCAACGCCGGAAATGGGTCTGCAGGTCTCCGGCCGCCGCGTCCAGCAGCCCCGTCACCCGGCTCGTGCTCACAGTCATCCCCGGACCTCCCTTCGCGCCGAGAAACGGGTGGACAGCCGCCACCCGAGCGCGCCGAACACCGCCAGCACGCACAGGGCGGTCACCCCCAGGAACCACGGTGCGGCACCGTCGGTACCGGTGCCGAGGGAGTGCAGCAGCGCCACCGGCCACAGGCCGTAGGAAGCCCAGTGCACGGCGCGCCACGCGCGGCGGCCGATGCGGTGGCGCAGCAGGCTCGTCACCACCAGTGCCGCCATCAGGTCGAGCGCGACGGTCCCCAGCCCCTGCCAGAACGGCCGGTAGGCGCCGGCGAAGGGCAGCACCAGATCGAACAGCCGCAGCTGCGCGTACGGGTCGAACAGCAGCAGCACGACGTGCAGGCCCAGGAACGCACTCGCCAGCAGGCTGACGTTGCGGTGCACCTCGGTCACGGCGAACCGCGGCAGCCCGGGCAGCGGGCGCCCCGAGCGGGCGCTCACGCCGAGCACCACGGACGCGGTCAGCAGCACCAGTGCGACCAATCCGCTGCCCCGGCCGAAGGCCCACAGGGCCTGGGAACCGAGGGCGGTCACGACGGCCACCCGCCGAGGACGTGCACCCGGCCCGTCTCGTCGACGAGCCGCGCCGGGAGTCCGGCTCGGGTGAGCAGGGACGGCGCCTCGCGTCCTCGCACCAGCGCGGCCGTGGTCCACGTGTTCGCGTCGACGCAGGCGCGGGCGGCCACGGTGACGCTGCGCCAGGTCCGTGGCGCGGGCTGGCAGGTCCGGGGGTCGAGGACGTGGTGGAGCAGCCGCTCCCCGCGCCGCCAGGTCCGGCTCGTCGTGCTCGACGTGGCCATCGCGGTCCCGGACGGCACGGTAACGGTGCAGGCCGGGTCGCCGGGGGCGTCCCGCACGACGATCCGCCAGCCCCCCTCGGGCGGGGTTCCGGCCGTGGCGAGGTCACCGCCGAGTTCGACGAGCACGCCGGTGCCGAACGCCTCCGCCACCAGGCGGGCGCACCGGTCGGCGGTCCAGGCCTTCGCGGTGGCCCCGAAGTCCAGCCGCACCCCCTCGGGCACGCTCAGGCGGCGGCCTTCGAGTCGGACCCGCTGCCAGCCCGGTGCCTGCCGCACCCGGACCGGCACCGCGGGCCCGTCGGCGGGCACGAGCGGCAGGTCGCGGTCGTAGCCGAGTTCCGCGAGTGCCGAGCCGACGGTGGGGTCGACGTCCCCGCCGGTGCGGCGGGCGGCGTCCAGCGCGGCGGCGACCAGCCCGGCCAGCAACTCGCCGATCTCGGCCTCGCCCGCCCGTTCGGCACCGGCCAGTTCGGAATCGGGGCGGAACCGGCTGCACGCGGCGTCCACGGCGGCCAGTTCGGCTTCCACCAGTGCCCGTGCCCCGGGCAGTGCCGCCGGATCGGTGACCACGATCCGCGCGGTCGTGCTCCAGACCGGCCACTGCGCCACGCCGGGACCGGTCAACAGATCGTCCACAGTGGAGAGACTGGCGGCGGTCATCACGAACCTCCCGAACGCCCGTGCCCCGCACCGGATCCCGGTGAAATGCCGATTCCGCCCGAGGACTGGCCGGAACCGTCCCACTGCGTCGTGCCCGAGCCGGTCGAGTTCGCCGAACTCTGCTGCGTGCCCGGCACGGTGCAGGCGACCAGCGTGGTCCCGGCGACGCCCACCACCGCGATCCCGGCGGTGAGCAGCGCGACCCGGCGCAGTCCGTCTTCCCGTTTGCCCATGGTTCAGCCCTGCCTCTGCTGGTTCTGCTGGTTCTGGCCCGCGGTCCGTTCGGTCACCCTGGTGGCCGTGGCGGTACCGCCGTTCACCGTCGCGACGACGGTGACGGTGTCGCCGGTGGCGATGGAGGAGGAGTTCGCGTTGTTCCCGGCCGCGGTGTTGCCGTCGATCGTGTAGGTCCAGTGCGCCTGCCCGCGATCGTCCGAAGGGGACGGTGTGGTGGGGAGTCGTCCGGTGGTCATGCCTGGTCTTCCTCTCTGCCGCGGCGAGAACTTCGCCTGCGTGACAACCAGTTTTCGGCGGCAGTCTGTGCGGTGGCTGTGGGCCGGGTGGGGCCTTCCTGTGCCCCGGGACCGGCGGCGCGAGACACAGCGGGCTCACAGGAAGCGCACAACGCGCCCACACGAATCCGGGCGATCGTCGAGGAATGAACGTGCGGGAGCGTGCCCTGGCGGCGAGCGGAAACGACGGCGATGGCCGCGCACTCGGCGGCTGACCGGGGGCGGCGGCGAGGCCGGCCGCTGCGGACCAGGCTGATCGCCGCGCTGCTCGCCCTGCTCACCGTGGTATGCCTGCTGATCGGGGTGATCAGCGAGTTCGCGCTGTCCGCCTTCCTGACCCGCCAGGTGGACCAGCAGTTGCACGACACCATCGGCCGGGCCGCCGCACTGGACCGCGACCGGGAACACGACAACGCGCTCGCCGTCGCGGGCACCGCCACCGGCACCGTGCACGCCTGGTTTTCCGGTGGTGAGGCCGACGCGCAACTGCTCACCACCCGGCCGGGTTCGTCGCTGGCCCAGCCTCAGTCCCTCGGTTCCGGCGATCAGGCCGTCCTGCGCTCCGTGCCCGCCGACGGGCAGCCCCGCACCGTGACGCTGTCGAGCGGGCCGTACCGGGTGATCGCCGCCGCCAGGGGCGACGGGCTGGAAGTGTTCGGCCTGACCCTGGGGCAGGCCCGCGACACCTTGCTCACCGTCGGGCTGATCCTCGGCGGGGTCGCCGCCGCGGCCGTGCTCGGCGCCGGCATCGTCGGCGCGTACGTGGTGCGGCGCACGCTGCGCCCGCTCGACCGCGTCGCCGCCGCGGCCTCCCAGGTCACCCGGCTTCCCTTGGAGAAGGGGGAGGTCGCGCTGTCGGTGCGGGTCCCGGTGACCGACACCGACCCGTCGACCGAGGTGGGGCAGGTCGGCCACGCCCTCAACCGGATGCTCGGCCACATCGACCAGGCACTGGAAGCGCGGCAGGCCAGCGAAACCCGGGTGCGGCAGTTCGTCGCCGACGCCAGCCACGAACTGCGCACCCCGCTGGCCGCGATCCGCGGCTACGCCGAACTCACCCGCCGCTCCCGCGACCGCGTCCCGCCGAACGTCGCGCACGCGATGAACCGCGTCGAATCCGAGGCCTCCCGGATGACCGTGCTCGTGGACGACCTGCTGCTGCTCGCGCGGCTCGACGCCGGACGGCCGCTGGAACGGTCCGAAGTGGACCTGGCCAGGCTGGTCGCGGACGCGGTGGGCGACGCGCACATCGCCGGGCCGGGCCACCACTGGCAGCTCGCGCTGCCGGACGAACCCGTCGTGGTCATCGGGGATCCGCAGCGGCTGCACCAGGTTCTGGCCAACCTGCTGGCCAACGGGCGCACGCACACGCCGCCGGGCACCACCGTCACCACGCGCCTGCGCACCGAGCGCGGGGCCGCCGTGCTGACCGTCACCGACGACGGGCCCGGAATCCCGCGGGAACTGCTGCCTTCGGTGTTCGAGCGGTTCGCGCGCGGCGATTCGTCGCGCTCCCGGGACGCGGGCAGCACCGGCCTGGGCATGGCGATCGTGGCCGCGGTCGTCTCCGCGCACCGGGGCACCGTCGCGGTACGGAGCGGACCGGGCCGCACCGAGTTCGAAGTGCGCCTCCCGCTCACCGGGGTTTGAGTCCCGCGCTCGGCGAACCGGGCGCGGCCGGGGCACAGGATTCACACAGGTTCGGCACAAGGGCGGCCCAGGTGGGCTCGCCAGGGT
>NZ_VJWX01000425.1 GCF_007713715.1 Amycolatopsis rhizosphaerae | reverse complement strand
GTGGGACACAAACGCACCAGCGTGGGACACAAGCGCACGAGGGTGGGACTCAGACGCCGAGGCCGGGAAAGAGCTTGGCGGCGTTGCCGGACAGCACGTCCGTGAGCACGTCCTCCGGCAGGTCCAGCGCGGCCAGCGCGCGCACGTTCCGGCTCGCGCCGGGCACGCCGGGCCAGTCCGTGCCGAACACGAACTTCCCCGCCAGGCGCGGGAAGTCGAACCGCGCGTAGTACTCCGGGAGCTTCTTCGGCGGCAGCCCGGCCAGGTCCAGCCAGACGTTGTCCTTGGCCAGGGCCAGAAACGCCGCGACGTCGTACCACCAGCCGCGCCCGCCGTGCGCGAAGACGAAGTTCACGCCGGGAAAGTCCTCGACCACGTCCGAGAGCAGTTCCGGGTTGCCGAAGCTGGTCCGGGACCCGGGGAAGCTGCTGGTGCCCGAATGCAGGATCACCGGCACCCCGCGCTCGGCGCACACCCGGTACGCGGCGTAGAGCTCCTTGTCCGCCGGGGAGAAGGCACCGTGCACCGGGTGGATCTTCAAGGCCACCGCACCGAGGTCGAGCTGCCGCTCCACCTCCGCCGCCAGCGGGTGGTGCAGGTGCGGGTTCACGTTCGCCACCAGGCGGAACCGCTCCGGGTTGTACGCCACGATGGGGAGCAGGTCCTCGATCGGCTGGATACCGGTGGCGCGCGGGCTGTACTCGCAGAACAACAGCGCGCGGTCGACGCCCTCGGCCGCCAGGAGGGCGTCCAGCGCGGCCGGCACCGGGTTACCGTCCTCGTCGTAGGCGCTGCGCCAGTCGTGCGGCCCGGAGAACCGCTCGGCCCACTCCAGCCAGGCGGGTTTGAGCGTGCTCAGCCTCGGCGCGTGCACGTGGGCGTCGACCACCGTCCTGCCGTCGATCACGCGGGCTCCCCCGGGGCGAAGGTGTCCCGGACCTGCTCGCGGATCACGTTCCGGCGGATCTTGCCGGTGGCCGTCTTCGGCAGCTCCCGCACCCCGAGCACCGCACGCGGGCGCTTGAACGAGGCCAGCCCCTCGCGGCAGAACTCGATCAGTGCCTCGGCGTCCACCTCGCGCCCGGCCACCGGCACCACGCAGGCCACCGGCTTGTCGATGCCGTCCTCGTCGGGTGCGGCGACCACCGCCGCCTCGGCCACGTCGGGATGCAGCAGCAGCCGTTGCTCCACTTCGGCGGGGGACACCCAGATCCCGCCCGCCTTCAGCATGTCGTTGAAGCGGCCGAGACAGGTGTAGGTGCCGTCCTCGTTGCGCACGTAGCTGTCCCCGGTGCGCAGCCAGTCGCCCTGGAACACCCGTTTCGTGGTCTCGTACCGACTCCAGTAGCCGAACGCGGTGGACGGCCCGCGCACGAACAGCTCGCCGGGCTGCCCGACCGCCTCGACCGGTTTCCCTTCCGCATCCCGGATTTCCAGGTCGTAGCCCGGCACCGCGGTGCCGGTGCTGCCGGGCACCACCGCGCCGGGCCGGTTCGACAGGAAGATGTGCAGCGCCTCCGTGGACCCGATGCCGTCCAGTATCTCCACCCCGAACCGGGCCCGGAACCGCTCGAACAGCACCGCGGGCAGCGGCTCGCCCGCCGAAACCGCTTGGCGCACCGAGGAAAACGTGTCGTCCGGAATGTCGCTGGCGAGCAGCGCGGAGTAGAAGGTGGGCACCCCGAAGAACAGGGTGGGCCGCTCCGCCCGTACCCGCTCGGCGACCAGCCGCGGACTCGGGCGCCCCGGCTCCAGCACGGTGGTCGCCCCCGCGGCGAGCGGGAAGAACGCGGAATTGCCGATGCCGTAGGCGAAGAACAGTTTCGCCACGGAGAAGCACCGATCCGCGGGGCTTACCCCGAGCACCTTGCCCGCGTAGGTTTCGCAGACCGCGCGGATGCTCGCATGCCGGTGCATCGCGCCCTTCGGTTCACCCGTAGTGCCGGAGGTGTACAGCCACAGCGCGGGCGAGTCCTCCCAGGTTTCGTACCGCGGCAGCGGATCCGCACCGGACAGTTCGCTCCAGTCGTGCGTGGTCACCCCGCCGGAGAAGGCGATCGGGTCCGCCCGGTCCAGCACGACGTGGGCGGTCTCCGGGGCCAGTGCGATCGCCGCCTTGGCCGCCGGGGTGAACTCGTCCGACACGCACAGCACGCGCGCCCGCGAATCCGCCAGCACCCTGCCCAGTTCCGGGCCGGTCGCCATGGTGGACACCGGCACCGGAACGGCCCCGGCGTACATCGCGCCGAGGACGCCGGTGAGCAGTTCGACGCCGTCGACCATGCACAGCATCACCCGCTCCTCCGGCCGCACCCCGATCGCGGCCAGCCCGCCCGCGACGCGGTGCACCCGGTCGGCGAGTTCGGCGTAGCTGAGGGAGACCTCCGGCGTCACCACCGCCGTCTTCGCCCCGTCGCCCTCCCGGACATGCCGGTCGACAAGGTAGTCCGCCGCGTTGAATCCCGTCATCACGCTCGCTCGCCTTCCGGCCACCGCCCGGTCCACGTCAGTCAGAGGTAAACGTACTCGTAATCGAAGGGTTTGCCATTGATTCCCTGACGCGGGGGCGCGACCCAGCCGGCGATCTTGCCCCGCTCGTACACCGGGCGCATCAGCGAACGGACGAACGCGTGGTCCTCACTGGTGGGCAGCCACTGCCGGCGGTTCGCCTCCCAGGCGGCCTCGTCCACGATCGTCCCGTCCGGCGTGATGTGGTGCCCGGAGTTGGTGCCGACCCTGCGGTTGAAACCGGGATGCGGCAGCCGGAACCGGAACGGGATTTCCGCGTCTTCGAGGATCCGGTTCCACCGCTTGACCCCGGTCTCGCAGTCGGCGATGTACTCGGTGCGCAGGTCGAGGTTGAGCAGCAGGATCTTCTGCAGCTCCTCGGTCTCCCACGTGCCGTCCTCGCGCGGGCGCCGCAGTTCGGCGCTGTCCTCGGTGAGCTTGTGATCGTCCTTGCGGCGCGATTCGAGCCAGCGGCCCTTGAGCCCGGCCGCGTAGTAGTTCGCCGCGTTGGTCGAGGTCTCGCTGCCGAACAGGTCCAGCGAAACGCTGTAGTGGAAGTTGAGGTAGCGCTGGACGAGATCGAGCGGGATCCCGCCGTAGCGCCCGATGTCGGTGGTGTCGTGCTCGCGGATCAGCTCGGCGCTGCGCTGCACCACCCGGTCCACCCCGGTGGTGCCGACGAACATGTGGTGCGCCTCTTCCTTGAGCATGAACTCGCAGGTGCGCGACAGCGGGTCGAACCCGGATTCCTTGAGCGTGCCGAGCTGGTACTTGCCGTCCCGGTCGGTGAAGTAGGTGAACATGTAGAAGGCGAGCCAGTCCGCCGTCTCCTCGTTGAACGCGCCGAGGATGCGCGGCGAGTCCGGGCTTCCGGAGTTGCGGTGCAGCAGCGCTTCGGCCTCTTCGCGGCCCTCCCTGCCGAAGTAGGCGTGCAGCAGGTACACCATCGCCCACAGGTGCCTGCCCTCTTCCACGTTGACCTGGAACAGGTTGCGCAGGTCGTACAGGCTGGGCGCGGTCAGGCCCAGCAGTTTCTGCTGCTCCACGGAGGCGGGCTCGGTGTCGCCCTGGATGACGATCAGCCGTTGCAGATCGGCCCGGTACTCGCCCGGCACCTGCTGCCAGGCCGGTTCGCCCTTGTGCTCGCCGAAGGCGATCCGGCGGTCCGGATCCCGTTCGGCCAGGAAGATGCCCCACCGGTAGTCCGGCACGTGCACGTGGTCGAAATGCGCCCAGCCGTCTCGACCGACGCTGATCGCGGTGCGCAGGTACACGCCCTGCGTTTCCAGGGTGGGCCCCATTTCGGCCCACCAGTTGAGGAACTTTGGCTGCCAGCCCTCCAGAGCCCGCTGCAGCCGCCGGTCCTCGGCCAGCATGACGTTGTTCGGGATCTTGCTGTCGTAATCGATCTTCTCCGGCACAGTCACACCCGCTTGCGGTCGAAGGTCGCCTTCTGCCCGGTACCGTAGCGGCGCAGGGCGCCCTCCGGACCGGAGGCGTTGGGTCTGGTGAAGATCCAGTTCTGCCAGGCGGTCAGCCGCCCGAAGATCTTCGTCTCGATGGTTTCGGGACCGACGAACCGGTGGTTGGCCTCCATCCCGGTCAGCGCGTCGGGGCTGAGCGCGGCCCGGCCCTCCAGCACGATCCGGATTTCGTCGGACCAGTCGATGTCGTCCGGCGCGTCGGTGACCAACCCGAGTTCGACCGCCTCGGCCGGGCTCAGCGGACGGTCACGCTCGCGCTTGAGCCAGTCGAGGTGCTCGTTTTCCCGGTAGAACCGGGATTCGAGCCGGGAAAGACCGTTGCCCATCGGGAAAATCCCGAAGTTGGCTTCCGACAGCACGATCGCCGCGCGCTCCTCGCTGTCCTCGTCTTCGATCGGCGGTCCGTCCAAAATGTACTGCCGGTCGCACGCCAGCGCCAGCTCCAGCAGCACACCGGCGAAGCAGCTGCCCGGCTCGATCAACGCGATCAGGCTCCGGCTGGTGACGTCAAGGCGCTTGAGCGTGCGCTTGTAGTAGTGGACGATTTCGTTGCCCAGCCAGTCTTCCCTCGCCAGGAGCGCACGCTCGTGGGCGAGCACGGCCTCGGCGTCGCCTTCCGTGCGGAAGACCCAGGTGCCCAGCTCGGGTTCGTTGGTGCGCAACCGCAGGATGAGGTCGTCGAGTTCACGGGTCAGCGCGAACAGCCAGTCCTCACCGCCCGGCCCGCGCACGGTGATCGTGACGACGCCGAGCCCGCGATCGAACTCCGCGGTGACGTTCGGGTACGCGATCCCGTCGTCGCTCTCGCTGCGTTCGAGGGGCTCAAGCTCCACGCCCTTCGCGTCGGCGGGGCGGGTGGTCCGCGCGGCCAGTTCCCGTGCCCGCGCCGCGACGGCTTCCCGGAACTCCTGACGCGGCACCAGCCGGTCGACGAGCTTCCAGTCCACCGCGGTCCGGCCCCTCACCCCGTCCGGGCGAGTGGCGAAGACGTCGGCGCGGTCCTTGCGGACCCGCCGCTTGTCCACCACGCGGGTCAGGCCCCCGGTGCCGGGAAGGACCCCCAGCAGCGGCACCTCCGGCAGCGAGACGGTGGAGGAGTTGTCGTCGACGAGCAGGATCTCCTCGCAGGCCAGGGCGATCTCGTAGCCGCCGCCCGCGCAGCTCCCGTTCACCGCCGCGAGGTAGACCTGCCCGGAGTTCTCGGTGGCGTCCTCGATGCCGTTGCGGGTTTCGTTGGTGAACTTGCAGAAGTTCACCTTCCACTCGTGCGGGGAGTCGGCCAGCATCCGGATGTTCGCGCCCGCGCAGAACACCTTTTCCCTGGCGCTGGTGATGATCACCGCGCCCACCTCGGGATGTTCGAAGCGCAGCCGCTGCACGGCGTCGTAAAGTTCGATGTCGACGCCGAGGTCGTAGGAGTTGAGCTTGAGTTCGTAGCCCTCGACGAGGCCACCGCCGGGGTCGACGTCCATCTCGAGCCAGGCGACCGGGGGCTCGATGCGCAGGTGCCAGTGCCGGTAGGTGCTCGGATGCCGATCGAATGACACCTTCGTCATGAGCCAATTGTCTACAGCTATGTGCCGATCGTCAACGTTGTGTAGAGAACTGGCCCCCGCTCTCCAGATCACCCCTCACTCGGTGACGGTCGCGGCGCTCACGCCGAAGGTGTCACGGGACGGCGGGAGCGGCGTCGACATCCGCGGCGACCCCCGCGAGCTTGGCCCGGATCCGGGCGACCGCGTCTTCGCCGAGGGGCAGGCGGAGGGGCGCGTCCGTGCGGCGAGTGAGCGCGAAGATCTCCTCCGCCGCCCATGCGGGGTCGCCCAGCTTCCGGTCGCCAGGAGCGGCCCGGGCGTAGGCGGGCGCGACGTAGTCGCCGATCGGCTCCGCCACCCGCCGGCTGCCCAGGGTGGCGAACTCGGTCGCGAAGACACCCGGCTCGACCAGCGTGACCCGGATACCGAACGGCGCCAGTTCCTCGGCCATCGCCTCGTGCAGCGCTTCCAGCGCGAACTTGCTGGCCGCGTACACGCCGAACCCGGCCCCCGAGGAGAACCCGCCCATCGAACTGATCCCGATCACCTGTCCGCGCTTCTGCCGCCGAAAGACCGGCAGCACCGCCCTGGCCACGGACAGCACGCCGAACAGGTT
>NZ_VJWX01000424.1 GCF_007713715.1 Amycolatopsis rhizosphaerae | reverse complement strand
GCCATAGGGTTCCCGATCATCATGACACCCGCGACCTCGCTCCCCGCTCTCGAGAGGCGCTGCGCGGCGCCCCCGCGGGGGTGCGCCGGGTGATCACCCGGACCGGCCGGGTCTGGCTGGCGGCGACGCCGCCGTGGCGGCGGTTCGCATCGAGGGGTCGGGTTGTCCCTGGCCCGCCGTCCGGCGGAGCCGGGCTGGTGTGCCGGTGCCGCCACGGGACATCGACCCCCTCTGGCGGGAGCGGCGGAGATACCGGGTGCGGGGACGGTGATCGAGCCCCCGGAGTCCGGTGAGCTCGGGGCCGCGCTGTTCCTGTACGCGCTGGTGCCGGTGCCCTGGATGATCGTGGGGTACCGCAGGCGGCGGTTCCGGCGGTACACGGGCGAGTGGCGGACGGTCACGGCGGCGGTCGCCGGCGTCGATTTCACCGGGGGCCGGCCGCGGTTCGTGCCCGGATGGGCGGTGTTGCCCGGCGGCCGCCCGGTCCGCTTCCTGATCGAGGATTGCCTACTGGGCCTCTACACCCACACTGGTCGCGCCGGCGTTCCTCTTCCCACGGAAGGGCACCCGGCCTCTGGCAGCCGAACCCGCGGTATGAGCGCAAATTGCCGCTTCCGTCTGCCGGGGACTTTTGCCTTCGCTACCGATGGGTAACACTCGTCACAAAGCCTTGACGGCGAGTGGAGGAGGTGCCTGGTGGCTGTTCCAACCAAGGTGACGGAGAAGGAGGCCCGTGCTCTGGCCGAGGCGTCCAGGGAAACGGACTGGCACAAGCCGTCGTTCGCGAAGGAGCTCTACCTGGGCCGGTTCCGGCTGGACCTGATCCATCCGTACCCCCGTCCCACGCCGGAGGCCGCCGCGAAGACGGAAAAGTTCCTCGCCGCGCTGCGGGAGTACTGCGCCACGCTGGACGGCGCGGTCATCGAGCGTGACGCGCGGATCCCCGACGAATACGTGAAGGGGCTCGCCGGACTCGGCTGCTTCGGCATCAAGATCCCCGAGGAGTACGGCGGACTGGGGCTCACCCAGGTCGCGTACAACCGCGCGCTGATGCTGGTCGGCTCGGTCCATCCGACGCTGGGTGTGCTGTTGTCGGCCCACCAGTCGATCGGCGTGCCGGAACCGCTGAAGCTGGCCGGTACACCCGAGCAGAAGGCCAGGTTCCTGCCCCGGTGCGCGAAGGGCGCGGTCACCGCGTTCCTGCTCACCGAACCGGATGTGGGCTCCGACCCGGCGCGCCTGGCCACCTCGGCCGTGCCGACCGAGGACGGCGAAGCCTACGAACTCGACGGTGTGAAGCTGTGGACCACCAACGGCGTGGTCGCCGAACTGGTGGTCGTGATGGCCAGGGTGCCGAAGTCGGAGGGGCATCGCGGTGGGGTGACCGCGTTCATCGTGGAGATGGACAGCCCGGGGATCACCGTCGAGCGGCGGAACCGGTTCATGGGGCTGCGGGGCATCGAGAACGGGGTCACCCGGTTCCACCGGGTGCGGGTGCCCAAGGAGAACGTGGTCGGCGGCGAGGGCAAGGGACTCAAGATCGCGCTGGCCACCCTGAACACGGGGCGCCTGTCGATCCCGTCGATGTGCGCCGGTGCGGGCAAGTGGAGCCTGAAGATCGCGCGCGAGTGGTCGGCCGAGCGGGTGCAGTGGGGCAAGCCGATCGCCCAGCACGCCGCGGTGGCGAACAAGATTTCGTTCATCGCCGCGACCACCTTCGCCATGGAGAGCGTGCAGGAACTGTCCGGGCACATGAGTGACGAAGGCTGCAACGACATCCGCATCGAGGCCGCACTGGCGAAACTGTGGGCGAGCGAGATGGCGGGCAAGGTCGCCGACGAGCTGATGCAGATCCGCGGCGGCCGCGGGTATGAGACAGCGGAGTCACTGGCCGCCCGGGGGGAACGCGCCGTCGGAGTCGAGCAACTGGTGCGGGACCTGCGCATCAACCGGATCTTCGAAGGCTCCACCGAGATCATGCACCTGCTCATCGCCAGGGAGGCGGTCGACGCGCACCTGTCCGTGGCCGGGGCGCTGGCCGATGCGGAGGCGGACCTGCCGTCGAAGGCGAGGGCCGCGGCGAAGGCGAGCGGGTTCTACGCGAAGTGGCTGCCGCAGCTGGCCGCGGGGAAGGGGCAGGTGCCGACCTCGTTCCGTGAGTTCGGAGTCCTCGCGCCGCACCTGCGCTACGTCGAGCGGACCGCCCGCAAACTGGCCCGGTCGACGTTCTACGGGATGGCGCGGTGGCAGGCCGGGCTGGAGAAGCGCCAGGGTTTCCTGGGGCGGATCGTGGACATCGGGGCCGAGTTGTGGGCGATGTCGGCCAGTTGCGTGCGCGCCGAGCGGGAGGACACCGGCAGCGCCCGCCAGTTGGCCGACGTGTTCTGCCGCCAGTCCCGGCTCCGTATCGAGGCGCTGTTCGAGGCGTTGTGGGACAACACCGACGACGCCGACTTCGCGCTCGCGCAGAGCGTGCTCGCCGGGCACCACACCTGGCTCGAAGAAGGGGTGTTCGACCCGAGTGAGGGCACGGGCCCGTGGATCGCGGACTGGCGGACCGGTGCCTCCACCGAAACCAGTGTGGCGCGGCGGATCGTGACCTGACCAGCCGCCCCGGAAGTCCGGGCGAGCCGTGAAGGGCCCCTTCACGGTCGAATCGACCGTGAAGGGGCCCTTCACGGCCAACGCCCGGGCCGTCAGTCCACTCCGGACTCTTCCGGGGTGGTGCGGGCGAGTGCGGCGAGCACGTCGAGGGCCTGGGCGAGGACGTCCTTGGGCGGCGAGGCGAGGGCCAGCCGCACGGCGTTAGGGGCGCGCCCGGCGCCGACGGTGAAGGCGGCACCCGGGGTGACCGCGATACCGCGCCGCGCCGCGGCGGCGACGAAGGTCTCCGCCCGCCACGGCTCCGGCAGCGGCCACCAGCAGTGGTAGGCGCGGGGATCGGCCCGCACGGGCAGGCGCGCGGCGGCGATCTCCTGGCGGGCCCGCGCGTCCACGCGCTTCGCCTGCTCGATCTCGCGGACCACGCCGTCGGCCATCAACCGGGTGGTGGCCTCCAGCGCGAAATGCGCCGGAGCCCAGCCGCCCGAGCGGATGGCCCCGGCGACCGGCTCGTAAAGCGCGGGCGGCGCCGACACGAAACCGAGCGGGAGCCCGGGGCCGAGCCGCTTGGAAAGGCTGTCGAGCACGAGTGTGCGTTCCGAGGCCAGCGGCGCGCACTCCTCGGCGAGGAAGCCGTTGATCCCGTCGTCGATCAGGTAAAGTCCTTGCGCCGCAACGAGTTCCAGGATCTCCGCGCGCCGGGAGGCGGTCATCGTCACGCCGAGTGGGTTGTGCAACGTGGGTTGCAGGTACACCGCGCGCAACGGCGACGCCTCCCGCAGTGCCGAGGGCAGGATGCCCTCGGCGTCCATCGCCAGCGGTACGAGCGTGACACCGAGCCGCGCGGCGATGCCCTTGACGACCGGGTAGGTGATCTCCTCCACGCCCAGTCGCTCGCCCCGGGGCACGAGCGCGGCGACCGCCGCCGCGATGGCCTGGCGGCCGTTCCCGGTGAACAGCAGGTGCTCCGGCTCGGGCCGCCAGCCGCCGCGGCCGAGATGCCCGGCCGCCACCTCCCGCGCGGCGGCCGAGCCCGCGACCCCGGTGGGGCGCAGCGCGGCGGTCAGCGCGTCGGGGCGCAGCAGCGGGGCCAGCGAGGCCGCCACCAGCGCGGATTTCTCGGGCAGCACGGGGAAGTTGAGTTCCAGGTCGACGGTGGCCGTGGCCGGTTCGGCGAGCGCCGGTTCCGGACGCGGCTCGGCGGCACGGACGAAGGTGCCGCGACCGGTTTCGCCGACCGCGAGGCCGCGGCGGATCAGCTCGCCGTAAACGCGGGTGGCGGTCGAGTTCGCGATCCCGCGTTGCCGCGCGAACCGCCGCTGGGGCGGTAGGCGGTCGCCGGGCCGCAACCTTCCCGCCGCGATCTCGGCGGCCACGGCATCGGCCAGCGCCTGGTAGTCCTCCATGGACCAACCCTTCAAATTGCACCGAGCACAATGTTTTTATTGCACTTAGGTTATCCCGAAGATAACTTCAGGTCCATGCCTACCGTCTCCCTCGGCTCCCCCGGCTCCTCCGATGGAATCACCGTCAACTACGAGGACAGGGGCAGCGGCGACCCGCTCGTCCTCGTCCACGGCCACCCCTTCGACCACACCATGTGGCGGCCGCAACTCGAGTACTTCAGCACCACCCACCGGGTGCTCGCACCGGACCTGCGCGGTTACGGGAAGACCACGGTAACCAAGGGAAAGACGCTGCTGGAAACGTTTGCCCTCGACCTGGCGGCCCTGCTGGACCACCTCGGAGCCGAGCGGTTCTTCCTCGGCGGCCTGTCCATGGGCGGCCAGATCGTGATGGAGTGCCTGCGCCGGTTCCCGCACCGGATCCGCGGGGTCGTCCTCGCCGACACCTCACCCGTGGCCGATGGCCCCGAGGCACGCCGGTTTCGCACCGAGACGGCAGAGCGATTGCTCCGAGAGGGAATGGGCCCCTACGCCGAGGAAGTGCTGAGGAAAATGGTCGCGCCCGGCGATGCGAACGTCGACGAGCACGTGCTCGGGATGATGCGCGCCACCCCTCCCGAAGGCGCCGCCGCCGCACTGCGGGGGCGCGCGGAGCGGCCCGACTACGTCGAAACGCTCCGCGAATGCGGAGTACCGGCGCTGATCGTGGTGGGCAGCGAGGACGAGTTCACCCCGATCAGCGACGCCGAACTGATCCACGGCCTGATGCCCGGCTCGCGGCTCGTCGTCGTCGAAGGCGCGGCACACATGCCCAACCTGGAACGTCCCGCCGAATTCAACCGGGCACTCGCCGAGTTCCTCGCCTGACTCGCACCCTTCCCGAGGTCACGGCTTGACGCCGATACCGCCGAGGAAGCAGCAGGCCGCGGGCCTGCCCGCCAGTAGCGCCGACGTCTTCGCCGGACCGTCCTCGACGTGCCATTCGGGCAGCCACACCAAACCCGGCTCCACCAGTGGGAAATCGCCGAAGTAGTCCGCGATGACCTCGCGGGACCGGGGAAAGGCGGGGTTGCCCGAATGGTGATACAACTCGACCGCCTGCTGGAACTGCTGCCGTTCCTGCTCGGGCACCGCGTCGAAGGTGGCGTGCGAAACGATCAGGTGCGAGCCGCTGGGCAGGAAGCTGCGGTACTGCGCCACCACCTCGGGCACCTTCTCCTGCGGTTCGAGGAAGTGCAGTACCGAGACCATCAGCAGGCCGACCGGCCGCGACGGGTCCAGCACGCCGGTGGCCACGGCGCGCTTCCAGACCTCGTTGACGTTGCGCAGGTCCTCGTGCAGCACGACATGCCGCTCCGGATCGCCGTCGTCCTCGATCAGCACGCGGGCATGCGCCACCGCCACCGGCTCCCGGTCCACGTAGACGCAGCGGCTGTCCGGATCGACGGCGTCGGCGACCTCGTGCACGTTCCCCACCGTCGGCACCCCGGAGCCGAGGTCGAGGAACTGGGTGATGCCCTGGCGCAGGCAGTAGCGCACCGCCCGGCCGAGGAACTCGCGGTTCACCCTGGCGCCGGTCCGGATGATCGGCACCATCGCGGACAACTGATCGCCCAGCACCCGGTCGATCGCCCAGTTCGCGGTGCCGCCAAGGAAGTAGTCGTAGACCCGCGCGGCGTTGGGGTGGTCCAGGTCCACGCCCTCGGGAACCGATGCCGCCTCACCCCGGTCTTTCACACGCACCCCCCTGTACGACACCAGCGACCGAGCAAGATTAGCAACATGTGCCGCGCGTCACGACAGGTTGGCGTCATATTTCGTCCCGGCTGTTCGATCTGCCCGATATGGGCCTCCGACCAGGCCTTTCAACTGCCGGATGACCTCGCGCGAAGTCAGTACGATCATGTTCGCCGCGACCCCGTCTTGGGAAAGAGAATCCGAATGCAGGCATTGACGATGACCGCGCCCGCGCCCGACGCGAGCACGACGACCCTGGTCGATCTCGACGAGCCGAAGCCCGGTCCGCGCGAGATCGCCATTGATGTCGCCCGCGCGGGCATCAACTTCATCGACGTCATGGCCCGGCGCGGCGACGCCGGCTATGTCTCCTCTTGGCCTTTCGTGCCAGGCCTGGAAG
>NZ_VJWX01000423.1 GCF_007713715.1 Amycolatopsis rhizosphaerae | reverse complement strand
CCGCTACACCCTGGGCGACTTCGGTCTGGTCGCGGAGCAGGTGGACGAGCGGTTCTCGCGCTACCTCGCGGCGCACCCGCGGCTCGCCGGGTGAGCCTCACGGCTTCCCGGTGACGGTGGCCAGGACCCCGCCGAGCGCGGCGGCGGGGTCCGCCACCGGTCCGGGCGAGCGCCAGGCCACGAAACCGTCGGGGCGGACCAGCACCGCCCCGGCCGCCCCGATTCCGGCCGACGCGGCCCAGGCCGCGTCGAGCCGCACCGCGCGCACCTCGAGTCCGCGCTCGACGGTGACCTTGCCCGCGGCGTCGCACCAGTCCTGGCCGTCCGGTCCGGCCAGTACGGCGAAGCGCGAGCCGTTGAGATCCACAGTGGACACCCGGGCGCCGCTTGCCTCGACCCAGCGGTGTGCCAGGTGCGAGCCGGGTGATCCGTCCAGCACCGCCGCGAGGTCCTCCGTGGACGGAAGCGGCGCCACGGGCCCGGCGATCGCGGAGGAGTCGTACCGGTAGCCCTGGATCACCAGCGAGGCGTGCCAGGCCCCGGCGGCGGCCCGCTCGGCCACCGCCGCGGGATCCCAGTGCAGGCGCGGGTTTTCCCAGCGCAGCAGCGCCTGCCGGGTGACCAGTTCGGCGACCGCGTGCCGCTCTTCGTGGTAGCTCTCCAGCAACCGCTCCCCCGCCTGCCCGGCGAGCACCATGGCCAGTTTCCACGCCAGGTTGTACGCGTCGGCGAGTCCGGTGTTGAGCCCGAAGGCGCCCAGCGGGGTCACCGCGCGCGCCGCGTCGCCCACCAGGAACGCCCGCCCGGCACGGAATCGCCGTGCCAGCCGCGCGGTGGCCCGCCACGGCAGGACGCTGACGATCTCCACCGGCAGGTCCGCGCCGAGTGCTGTGCGGATCACCCGTGCGCAGCGCTCGGGCTCCCGGTCTTCCTCGGTGGAGTAGCCGGTGTGGAACACCCAGCGGTTCTCCCCCACCGCGAGCAGCATGCCGGGGGCGTCCGGGTGCCGGATCTCGGTCATGGCAGGCATCGCACCGAACCGGCTCGCCAGATCGGCGTGGAACAGGATGTTCAGGGTGGGGGCGCCGATCTCGCCGGGACCGGTGGTGGCAATGCCCAGCGCGTCCCGCACGGCGCTGCGCACGCCGTCGGCGCCGACCAGGTACCGGGTGTGCAGGACACGCCCGTCCGACAGGGTCACCGAGACGCCCTCGTCGTCCTGCTCGACGCCGGTCACCGCGACCCCGTATTCGATCGCGGCGCCGAGTTCGCGTGCGGCGGGGGCGAGGACGGCGTCCAGGCGGTCCTGGGGGTAGTGGCCGCGCGCGACGACCGGGCTGAGCCCGGCCGGGCCCGCCGGGGTGGGCGTCGCCGGGCGGCGGCTCCAGTCGATCTCCGCGGCGGTGCGTGCGTCGGCCTTCCAGGCGACGGCCGAGTGCACGGCGGCCGCGTCGATCCGCTCGCTCAGCCCGACTTCCCGGAAGAACTCCAGGCTGCGCGGGCTGATGCCGAGCGCGCGGGGATGCACGGACGGCTCCTCGCGGCGTTCCAGCACCAGCGACGGCACGCCGTGGTGTCCCAGGAACACGGCGGTGGCCAGGCCGACGGTGCCGCCTCCGGCGATCACGACGGGAATCGGTGACATGGGGACCTCCCTCAGTAATCGGGAACAGTGTTCCCGCTATGGGCACACTGTACCCAACAGGTACGCTGTGCCCATGTCCCCCTCGCTGTCGCCTCGATCACAGCCCGCCACGCTCGTCTGGATGCGGGAGCGCCCCCGCGGCAGCCGGGTCGTGCTCACCGAGGACAAGATCGTGCGGGCGGCCATCGACCTGGCCGACGCCGAAGGCATCGAGGCACTGTCCATGCGCCGCATCGCCACCGAACTCGGCTCGGGCACCACCTCGCTGTACCGGCACATCCGCGGCAAGGACGAACTGATCGAGCTGATGGTGGACGCGGTGTACGGCGAGGAACCGATCCCCGAGCGCGGCGGCCAGGACTGGCGCGAGGCGCTGGCGGACTTCGCCCGCCGCTTCCGCCACTCGCTGCTGCGGCATCCCTGGCTGGCCCAGCAGGCCTCCCAGCGCCCGGCGCTCGGCCCGAACGTGATCGCCCGGTCGGACCACGCCCTCGGCCTGGCCGCGGAAGCCACCCCGGACCCGACCAGGGCCGCCCTGATCGTCGGCGCGATCACCACCCACGTGCTCGGCTCGGTCGCCGCGGAACTCGCCGAGCTCCAGGCCCAGCGCACCACCGGCATGACCGAGGACGAGTGGCGTGAGTCGGTCGGCGGCTACGTCACGCGGGTCATCGAGTCCGGCCGGTACCCGCATTTCGCGCGCAGGGTCCTGGAGGCCGAGGACCCGGACGCGGAAACGCGGTTCGAGTTCGGCCTCACCTGCCTGCTCAGCGGTATCGCCGCCACCCTCACGTCCTGAAGCACCGGTTCCCGTGAGGGGACCCCGGCAAAGCGGATTGCCGTGAAGGGTCCCTTCACGGTCAAATCGACTGTGAAGGGACCCTTCACGGCAGCCTCGACCGGGATGACGGACCCGACTTTGCCGGGGCCCTGGCCTTGTTTGCCGTGAGGGGACCCCTCACAGCAAAGCCCCGACCCTGTTTGCCGGGGTGTCCGGTCAGCGCAGCAGGGCGCCGAGGCGCTGCGCCGCCTCGATGACGTTCCGGCCGAGGGCTTCTTCGTCGGGGGCTTCGAACAGGGACAGGCCGATGCTGACCTCGCGCCCGGGCACCATGGCCGAGACGCCGATCACCGACGACGCTATCTCGCCGTAGGACACGGCGAACCCGCGCTTGCGGGCGAGCGCGATCTCTTCGCGTTCGCCGGGAACCGGCGGCTCCGCGGCGAGCATGGCCAGCCCCGCCGAGCCGCGGTCGATCGGATCGATCTGTCCGGGCCGGAAGCTGACGTGCATCCGCCCCTGGCGCGGCTCGACGATCATCAGCATCCGTACCTGGCGCTCGTTTTCCCGCACCACGAGGTGTGCCGTCGCCTGGGCGAGGTCGCCGAGTTCTTCGAGGATCGGGCGTGCCAGCGTCCGCAGGTCCTGTTCGACGGGCTCCGCCAGCCGCACGAGCCCGTTGCCCAGTGAAATCCGCTTGAACCGGTCGCGCCGGCACAGGTGGTGTGCCTCCAGGGTCCGGACGAGCCGGTGCGCGACGGTGCGGTGCACGCCGATGCCGTCGGCGATCTCGGTCAGCGTCATGCCCTGCGGGTGCCCCGTCAGCAGTTCGAGGATCTGCAGCCCGTTGTGCAGCGTTTTCGACATCCCGGCGTCGAGCCGGACGGAATTTTCGGGCATGACGCTCCTCTTGACGGGCCCGCGAGGCCAACCTACTGTTTCCGTAGTTCGCACGGCGCGTGCGATAATAGCACGCCACAAGGGTGTGTGCCAGCCCCGGAGGTAGCCTTGCCGCTCGCGAAGGACAGCGAAAACAGCGCGGATCCCGCCGCCGTGGGACAAGTCGACGCCGGCACCCTGGCCGAGATCCACCAGCTCTACGGGGCGCAGAGCCACTTCATCGACAACGGTCTTGCCCGCGCGTGGGCGGGCACCTTCACCGCCGACGGGCAGTTCCGCTCACCGAGCTATCCCGCGCCGGTGAACGGGGCGAGCGAACTCGTCGCGTTCGCCGAACGGTTCTTCGCGGCCGGGCGGGACGCGGGGGAGACGGTGCGGCACGTGGTCACCAACACCTACGTGACGCGGACCGGGCCGGAATGCCTCACGGTGCAGGCCTACCTGCAGATCGTGGCGACACCGGCGGGCGGACCCTCCCGGCTGGTGCGCCAGACCACGATCAGCGACGAACTGGTCGCCGACGGCGGACGCTGGCGCATCCGGTGCCGCACCGTCCACCGCGACGACCAGCGACCGCCCCACGGGCGCTGAACCGACGATCCGAAGCAACAGGAGAAGATTCATGAGCGAGACAGGCGTGCTGCACGAGCCGATGACGGCCGTTTACCCCGAGTTCCCGGGGAAGGTCGCCGTGGTCACCGGCGCGGCCCGAGGCATGGGCGCCCGCTTCACGGCGGCGCTGGCCGGCCGCGGGGTGCACGTCGTGGGCGCGGACATCGCCGAGGAGGCGATGCTGGCCACCGCGGAGGAAATCACCGCCGCACTGGCCGCGACGTCGTTGCACGGCGAGCCGGGGCGGATCGTCGGCACCCGGATCGACGTCACCCGGCCGGAAGAGCACGAGGCGGTGGCCCGGTTGGCAGTGCAGCGGTTCGGCCGCATCGACTTCTGGATCAACAACGCGGGCATCTTTCCCTTCGCACCGGCGGAGGAGATCACGCCCGAGCAGATCGGGGCGACCCTTTCGGTCAACGTGGAGGGTGTGCTCTACGGGGCGCAGACCGCGGCGCGGCACATGGAACCCGGCGGCGCGATCGTGAACATGTCGTCGGTGTCCGCGCTGCGGGTCCGCCGCGGCCGGGGTGCCTACTGCACCTCCAAGGCCGCGGTCGCGCACCTCACCGAATCCCTCGCGGTGGAGTTCGGGGACCGCGGCATCCGCGTCAACGCCCTCGCCCCCGGATACATCGACACGGAAATGACCCGGTGGGTCAAGGAGGATCCGGCCGCGCTCCGGCACGCGCTCGACGTGGTGCCGCTGCACCGCCTCGGTTCGCCGGAGGAGGTCGTCGGCCCGCTGCTGTTCCTGCTCTCGGACAGCGCGCGGTACGTGACCGGGCACAGCATCGCGGTGGACGGCGGTTCCCGGCATGTCTGAGCGGTTACCGTCCACTGTGCTCGTCACCGGTGCCGCGGCGGGCATGGGTGCGGCCCACTCCCGTGCGCTCGCGGCACGGGGAACACACGTTTGCCTCGCCGACGTGGCCGACAGCGCCCCGCTCGCACGGGAAATCATCGCCTCCGGGGGATCGGCTTCGGTGCACGAGCTGGACGTGACCGAACCCGCCGCCTGGACGCGGGTGGTGGACGAGATCCGCGGGAGCCGGGGCGAACTGGGCGGCCTGGTGAACAACGCCGGGATCTCGCGCAGGCTCGGATTCCTCGACACTACGGACGAAATCTGGGACCAGGTCCTGCGGGTCAACCTGTTCGGCCCCTTCTACGGGATGAAGGCCGTGGCCGGGCTGATGCGCGACTCCGGTGGCGGCTCGATCGTCAACATCTCCTCGATCGCGGGCCGGATCGGCTACTTTTCGCCCGCTTACTCGTCGAGCAAATGGGGTCTCACCGGCCTGTCGAAAGCGGCCGCGGGGAATTTCGCGCGCTGGGGCATCCGGGTCAACTCGGTGCATCCGGGCCTGGTCGCCACCGAACTGCTGGCCGGGGCGGACGCGTTCGTCACCTCCGCGGTGGCGAGTGTGCCCGCGGGGCGCATGGCACGGCCCGAAGAGATCAGCGAAACGGTGCTGTTCCTCTTGTCCGACCGGTCGAGCTACCTCACCGGCAGCGAGGTCACCGTCGACGGCGGGCTGGTGTCGAACGGGCTCTACCACCGCATCATCGCCGAGACCGCCGGGGAGCTGTCGTGAACCAGGAGTGGGACGTCGTCGTGGTCGGCGGTGGCGGAGCGGGTCTCACGGCCGCCGTGACCGCGGCCGAAGAGGGGGCGTCGGTCCTGCTCTTCGAGGCTGAGCGGGAACTCGGCGGGTCCACCCGGCTGTCGGCCGGGATGTTCACCGCGGCGGGCACCAGCGTGCAGGCGAGCCTGGGCGTCGAGGACTCGGCGGAGCGGTTCTACCAGCACTACATGGATCTCAACCAGTGGATGCTCAATCCGGCACTGGTGGCGGCGTTCTGCCGTGCCTCGGGGCCGACGCTGGAATGGCTCATCGGGCTGGGGGTGGAAATCCCGGCGGCGGTGTCCGGTGACGCGCACACCCCCGGCCTGTGCCGCGCCGGGGTGGAGGACGTGTGGCGCGGGCACGTGCCCAAGGACCAGGGGTACGGCCTGGTGCAGGTCCTGGCGAAGGCCGCGCGAGGGCTCGGCGTGGAGATCGTGCTCGGCACGCGGGTGCAACGGCTCATCGAGGAGGGCGGCCGGGTCGCGGGCGTCGTCGCCGACGACGTCGAGGTGCGGGCGGGCGCGGTGGTGGTGGCGAGCGGAGGGTTCGCGCGGAATCCGGACCTGCTCGCACGCCACTACCC
>NZ_VJWX01000422.1 GCF_007713715.1 Amycolatopsis rhizosphaerae | reverse complement strand
GTCCTGCCCTCCCCCGCCCGCACCGATCCGCTCGCGCGGATGCTCGCCTGGGCCGGGCACGGGGCGTTCGCGGTGGCCGCCACCCTGCTCGTGGTCCTGCATCTGGATCCGGACTGGGGCGGTGGCGAGAATCCGGTCACCGCGATGCTCAGCGAGTACGCGCTCACCCCCGGCCACTGGGCATGGGCGCTGGCGCTGACCCTGACCAGCGCCGGGTCGGTGGCGGTGCTGGTGTCGTTGCGGCGCACCGGTGTCCTGGCCGGCGCGGCCGCGCCCGCCTGGCTGGCGGTGTGGTGCGTGGCGATCGCACTGGTGGCGGTGTTCAGCAAGGACCCGCAGGGCGGTGCGGTGAGCCTCACCGGAAAACTGCACCTCTACGCCACCGGCGTGAGCTGCGCGGCACTTCCGGTCGCCGGACTCGTCCTCGCCCGCACGCACCGGGCACATCCGTCCTGGCACCGCTTCGCACGCTGGTCCCGGTGGCTCGCGCTGGCCTCCGTCCCGTTCTTCCTGCCGTTCATCGTGCCCTTCGCGGTGCACGTCCTGTTTTCCCGGGGATTTCCCACCCCGGCCACCGGACTGGTCGAACGGATCATGGCCGGGCTCGAACTCGCCCTGCTGGCCCTGCTCGGCGGCTGGGCCCACCACGCGTCCCGCTCGATGGTCCACACCGGACATCCGGCGGAGATTTCCCAGGCGGACCAAAGGGAACAACTCGCCCCATAACGGCGCGGGCGTTCCGGCGTGCCCGCCCTCACAGTGAAGGACCGCGCGAGCGGGGTCTACACTGGGCAAGGTTTCGACGGGCACCTCGTTAGGTGAGGCTCCTGTCCGGACACAGGCCACTGATCTGACGACGTCGAGAGACGCCCAAGACCAGGACAGGTATCCCCGGGTTAAGGGGTTACCCGAAGTGGCTTCCCGCCCCGCCGCGGGACACGCCGGGCAGTGCCAAAGCTCTTACGTGAGTGGTGCATCGTCCCCTTCAGGGTGACGATGGTCCGTGGTCAGGAAATCCGGCGCCGGAGAGTCCCGGCGCCCAGCCCGGGATGGAGGTGAGGACCGTGCGGAGCAGTAGTCCGGGCCGAAGTAGGCCCCTTCCTCGTCGCTGTCCCCGATCGTCCCGATCTTTCCCGGGCATCCGGTAACCCTTGCGGCAGCACTGATCCGCGCCCTTTCCCGCCCGTTCGCCGGGTGGTGCTCCGGGGTGCGCGGACGGCGCCCGGATGTCCCTTTTCGCGGCCCTTTTCGGGTCCAGGAGGTGGATTTCTCATGTCCGCGATCACCGAAAACTCCGGCGCCGTGCTCGACGAAGCACACGTCGGCGACATCCGGGGCGCCCTCGGCACCATCCGCGTGGACGACACCGGCGTCCGCCGCGGCCCGGGGGCGAAACTCAAGACCCTGCTGGCGATCGTCGGTCCCGGCCTGATCGTGATGGTCGGGGACAACGACGCGGGCGCGTTCGCCACCTACGGCCAGGCGGGCCAGAACTACGGCACGCATCTACTGTGGACACTGCTGCTGCTCGTGCCGGTGCTGTACGTCAACCAGGAGATGGTGCTGCGCCTCGGCGCGGTGACCGGGGTGGGCCACGCCCGCCTGATCCTCGAACGGTTCGGCCGGTTCTGGGGCGCCTTCAGCGTGCTCGACCTGTTCCTGCTCAACGCGCTGACCCTGGTGACCGAGTTCATCGGCATCACACTGGCGACCGGTTACCTCGGCCTGCCCAAGGTCCCTTCCGTGCTGCTCGCCGCCGCCGTGATCGTCGCGGCCGCGTTCACCGGCTCGTTCCGCCGGTTCGAGCGGATCGCGATCACCTTCTGCGCCGGTTCGCTCGTGCTGATCCCGATCGCGCTGCTCGCCCACCCGCCCGCCGGGCAACTGGCCCACGATTTCGTGGTGCCGTCGCTGCCCGCGGGCTCCTCGGGCATGTCCACGCTGATGCTGCTGATCATCGGCATCGTGGGCACCACGGTGGCCCCGTGGCAGCTGTTCTTCCAGCAGTCGTACGTGATCGACAAGCGCATCACGCCGCGGTTCCTGCGCTACGAGAAGGCGGACCTGTGGCTGGGCATCCTGATCGTGGTGGTGGGCGCGGCGGCGGTGATGGCCTTCACCGCGGCCGTGTTCACCGGGACCGGCGGGGAGGGTCACTTCACCGACACCGCCGGCATCGCCCAGGGCCTGCGCGCCGCGGCGGGCAGGACGGCGGGCGCGCTGTTCGCGGTGGCGTTGCTGGACGCCTCGGTCATCGGCGCGTTCGCGGTGTCGCTGTCGAGCGCCTACGCCCTCGGAGACGTGCTGGGCGTCAACCACTCGCTGCACCGCGGGGTGGGCCACGCGAAGGGGTTCTACGCCGCCTACGCGGGCCTGGTCGCCGTGGCCGCGGTCATCGTGCTCGTCCCGGGTTCGCCGCTGGGCCTGCTCACCGAGGGGGTGCAGACCCTGGCCGGGGTGCTGCTGCCGTCGGCGACCGTGTTCCTCCTGCTGCTGTGCACCGACCGGGACGTGCTCGGCCCGTGGGTCAACCGGCGCGCCACCACCGTGTTCACCGCGATCGTGGCCGGGGTGCTGGTCACGCTGTCGGTCGTGCTGACGGCCGCCGTGCTGTTCCCGTCGATCACGGCCGGGCAGATCCTGCTGATCATGGCGTGCTGTGCCGGAGTGGGTGCGCTCGCCGCGGTCTACGCCGTGCTGAGCGGCCGGGGCCGTCCCGCGCCCGTCCCGGTGGACCGCGCCGGGCGCGTGTCGTGGCGCATGCCGCCACTGACCGAGCTGCCCCGGCCTGCCCTGTCGACCGGCCGCAAGATCGGCCTGGGCCTCCTGCGCGGCTACCTGCTGGCGGCGATGGTCCTGGTCGTGGTCAAGATCGTCGAAACCGTGCTCGGCCAGTGAGCCCGGGCGTCAGGCCGTGAAGGGTCCCTTCACAGCCGATGCGACCAGGGCCCCGGCAAAGTCCGGTCCGCTCTGCGCTGCCCGGCGAGTCCCACGCTCGTGCGCCTGTGTCCCACGCTCGTGCGCCTGTGTCCCACGCTCGTGCAGTGCTAGGTGCCACGCACTACCGTGAGGAGTCCCCTCACGGTCAATACGGACAGGGTCCCGGCAAGAGTCCGGCACCTTGAAGGGCGCCGGCCCCCAGACCAAGCGTGGAACTCAAGCGCCTGAGCGTGGGACACAGGCGCCTGAGGGTGGGACACAGGCGCCTGAGGGTGGGACACAGGCGCCTGAGCGTGGGAATCGCTCGGCGGACGGGCCAGGCGCTCCTCGGGTGGATCAGGTGCGGGTGGCGAGGGTGAGGTAGCGGTCCGGCCCGTCGTCCACCGAGTCGCACCGCCATCCGGTCGAGGCCAGCGCGGACCGGATGTACGGCTCGGCCCGGAGGTCGTCGGGCCGCAGCGCGTGCCCCCGGCGCGCGGCGAGCGCGGCCCTGCCGATGGGGTGGAACACGGCCAGGCGGGCACCCGGGCGGGCCACCCTGGCCAGCTCCGCCAGTCCGCGCAGCGGGTCCGGAAGGTGGGTCAGCAGGCCGGCCGCGAACACGGCGTCCAGGCTGCCGGTCGCCAGCGGCAGCCGCATCGCGTCCGCCAGCACCAGGACGGCGGACTCGCGCCGCCCGAGCCGGGTGGCCTCGGCGAGCATCTCGGCGGTCAGGTCGATGCCCAGCACGGTGCCGCCCTCGCCGACCGCGGCGCGCAGTTCGGGCAGTGCCCGCCCGGTACCGCACGCGACGTCGGCGACGGCGCCGCCGGGCGGCGGGCCGAGTTCGGCGACCGCGCGCCGGTAGCCCGGCACGTCGTCGGGGAAACGGTCCTCCCAGCCCGCCGCGCGGGGCCCGAAAAACGCCCGTGTGGCCTCGATGTCCGTTACGGGCGCCTCACCGCCGGTGCCGTTCATGGATCAGGCTTAGCAGCACCCCACCCGGCCTGCCACCCCCGCCTGCCGGATAGTGGATGACCGTGGAACGGATCTTCGCCACCCTCGGCACGGCCGCCGCGCTGTTCGCCGCGACGAACCTCGACGACCTCGTCGTGCTCGCGGTGTTCAACGCCTCGGCGCAGGCGGGAGGGCGGCCGCGGCGGTGGGAGATCTGGGCCGGGCAGTACGTGGGCATCGCCCTCCTCTTCGCCCTCTCGCTGGCGGCCGCCCGCGGGCTGGCCGTGCTGCCGCGGAACTGGCTTTGGCTGCTGGGCCTGCTCCCGTTCGGGCTCGGCGTGGCGAAACTGGTCTCCGCGGTGCGGGCGAACGGCCAGGAGCCGCCGCCCGCCGTGACCGGGCTCGCCGGGGTGATCGGGGTGACCGTCGCCAACGGCGGCGACAACCTCGCCGGGTACATCCCCTTCCTGCAGTCGGTGACCGCCACGGACCTCGCGCTCACCGTGGCCGTGTTCGCGGCCGGAATCGCCCTGTGGTGCCTGGCCGGCTCCTGGCTGGTCTCCCGGAAGAGGGTGCAGACCATCCTTCACCGCTGGGGACGCTGGATCGTGCCCGCGGTCTATCTCTTCATCGGACTCTATATTTTCGGTAAAACCGGCGTGCCCCGATGGCTTTGATCATCACGGGTGGTTCCCGGGCGGCCGCGGCGGCCCCGGGGCGCGCCCAGGGCATGCGGAGCCGCCGCGCCGGCCAGCAGGACCAGCGCGATCGTGCCCATGAGCCAGTGGCCGACGACGATGTCGACGACGCACAATGCTCCCCACAAAGCAACCCTCACGGCACCGAGTCTACGTATTACCTCCGACATTTTCGCTCCGTTTTCCGTTGTCCCTGGAGAGGGAAACCGGGAAACTCTCCGGCGCGGCCTACCCGTTTTCCCGAAAGCTACTCGCCTTCCTGTTCTTCCACCGCGCGGTAGCGGGGTTCACGCAGCAGCAGCCCGCCGTCCTCCCGCTCGGCCGTGCCGGTGACCCGGAGCCGCTGGCCGACCTCGATGTCGGCGCGAGCCCGCTCGGGGAACTCGACCCGCAGGCTGCCGGTGGCATCGGTCAACTCCCCGACCAGGACGGTGTGCGCGTCGGTCCGGTTCAGGCGCAGTTCGTGCAGCCGACCCACCACGGTCACGCGGGTACCGGCGTGCACCTCCGTGATGGGAACCGCGTCCACCGGCGGCCGCGGCTGTTCGAAGGCCTTCTGCTCCGGGGATTCACCGGCCAGCTGGTCGGCGAACCGTTCGAAGGCCTCGGTGATCCGCTCCTCGCCGGGCCGCAGCGGGTAGACCTCGTGGATCTTCGACTTCACGTCGTAGGGCACGATCGTCGCGGCGGCGTGTTCCACCTGGCTGATCGCGCGGGCCATGCGATCGGCCGTGCGGTCGTGCAGCAGCCAGCCCAGGGACGGCGTGTAGCTGCGCCTGGGCAGCAGGGCCGTCACCCCGGTGCCCCGGCGGCTCGCCGCCTCCGCGATCAGCTTCTGCGCGGCGCGGGCGACCCGGCGGTCCGGGCAGTCGATCACCCGCAGGGGCACCCGGATCCGCAGCTCGTCCCAGCGCCGCTCGAGCCGCTCGGCGTGCATCCGGTCGATCATGAAGTGCACCGCGGTCAGGTCCGTGCCCCGCAGGTTGCGCCCGTAGCGCAGCGCTTCCAGCACTGCCAGGTCCGCGCTGTTGACCAGCACGAACACCTTGTGGTGGGCGTAGTTGGCCGCGTCGAGGGGATGCTCGCGGACGCGGTCGAGGATGGCCGCCTCGGCCCGGTACTCGCGGTTGAGGCGCATCAGCACGAACACCAGCAGCGGGAACACCACGACCACCAGCCAGGCCCCCTCGGTGAACTTGGCGACCGCGAAGATCCCCACCACCACCGTGGCCAGCACGCCGGCGCTGAGGTTCACCGCGAGTTTGTGCCGCCAGCCCGGCTCCTTCTCCCGGAGGTGGTGCCGCGTCATGCCGTACCCGGCGATGGCGAAGCCGGTGAACACGCCGATGGCGTAGAAGGGCACCAGGCCGTTGACCGAACCACCGGTCAGCACCAGCAGCACCACCGACAGCGCGGTGAGCACCAGGATGCCGTTGGAGAACACCAGCCGGTGCCCGCGCTTGGTCAGCTGCCGCGGCAGGAACCGGTCTTCGGCGACGAAACTCGCCAGGAACGGGAACCCGTTGAAGCTGGTGTTGGCGCCGGTGTAGAGGATGAGCGCCGAGGCCAGCTGCAGCATCCCGAACAGCACCGTGCCCACCATGCCCTGGCCGAACAC
>NZ_VJWX01000421.1 GCF_007713715.1 Amycolatopsis rhizosphaerae | reverse complement strand
CTCTCGCCTCGTTCTGGCAGCAGGCGGGCCGGGCGGGCCGCGCCGGGGACGAGGCCCTCGTGGTGTTCGTCGCGCGGGACGATCCGCTCGACACCTACCTCGTGCACCACCCGTCCGCGATCCTCGACCGCCCGGTGGAAACGACGGTGCTCGACCCGGCGAACCCGTATGTCCTGGCACCGCAACTGGCGTGCGCCGCGGCCGAGCTGCCCCTGACCTCGGGCGAACTGGAAGCCTTCGGCGGCGAGACGGCCCGCGCGGTACTGGAGTCGCTGGTCGCGGAAAAGGTGCTGCGGCGCAGGGCGAGCGGCTGGTACTGGACTTCGCGGGACCGGCCGCAGTACGAGGTCGACATCCGGGGGTCGGGCGGCGAGCAGGTCGCCGTCGTCGAAGCGGACACCTCGCGTCTTCTCGGCACGGTCGACCCGGGTTCCGCGTGCGCAACCGTGCACCCCGGCGCCGTCTACCTGCATCAGGGCTCGTCGTACGTGGTGGACGAACTGGACCTGGAGTCCGGGATCGCGCTCGTGCACGCGGAGGATCCCGAATGGACGACCTCGGCACGCGAGGTCGCCGACATCACCGTGCTGTCCACTCAGGAACGCGTGGACTATGGCGGGGTCAGCGTCTGCCTGGGTGACGTGGCGGTCAGCTCGCAGGTGGTGGGTTATCTGCGCCGGCGCCCTTCGGGCGAGATCATCGACCACGTGCCGCTGGACCTGCCGGAGCAGACGCTCGAAACCCGCGCCGTCTGGTACACGATTTCGGCCGATCTGCTGGAGGAAGGTGGCAGGGCGCCGGGGGGCGCTGGGCTGGAGCCCGCGCGCATCCCCGGCGCCCTGCATGCCGCCGAGCACGCGGCGATCGGCCTGCTACCGCTGTTCGCTACGTGCGACCGCTGGGACATCGGCGGGGTTTCGACCGCGCTGCACACTGACACCGGGGAGGCGACGGTGTTCGTGCACGATGGCCATCCCGGTGGAGCGGGATTCGCCGATCGCGGTTTTTCCGCTCTCGTCCCTTGGCTGGTCACGACGCGGGAGGCGATCGTCTCCTGCGAGTGCCCGGCGGGATGCCCGTCCTGTGTTCAGTCGCCGAAGTGCGGGAACGGCAACGATCCACTGGACAAGGCGGGGGCGGTGGCTGTGCTGGACACCGTGTTGGGGGCGGTGCGTCGTCACGGCACCCGGCACGGCCACGGGGGTGTTCAGGCAGCGACCGGAGCCGCGGCCACAAGCTGAGTCGAGGTCTCGGTCTGGTCGAGGGCCTGGGCCAGCACGGAGTGCACCGCGGTGGCCTCCGGCAGGCGCCAGCCGCACACTTCCGGCTTGACCCGCCAGTGCACGACACCGTGCTGGTACGGGGTCGGCGGCAGCGGAACCCAGCTTCCCTCGCCGTGCCAGCGAACCTCACCGCTGGCGGCGAGCTGCTCGGGAAGGCCGTCGGCGGCGGCGGTCAGGAACAGCCAGCGGCCGTCCGGGGTGGCGACGATGGGCGCAGGGTGACCGGTGGCCCGCAGCAGCCGAGCAGCGCACTTGCCCAGCTCCACACCGACCTCGATCGCGTCCACGACCTTGCCGGTGGCGACGAGGAGGCTGTAGGGCTGTCCAGTCCACCATTCGGCGACCTCGTTGGGGTGGGCACCGAGCCGGTCGGCCCAGTCCTCGTGCACCGGAACCGGTCCGGACCAGCTTTCGGCATCGGGCTCCATCTCGGGGAAGGTGCCCGGCAGCACCGGCCAGCCGTGCCAGGCGAGGCCGATGGCCTCGGCACGCAGCTCGATGCGGAACGCGCTCCGCCAGCTATCCGACCAATCCGTGTCCAACATCCGTCAACAACTCCTCGTCCGTCCCACCGCCCGGTGGCTTTCCCTCAGTCAATAAACGGCAACTTGCAGAAGGCCGGTAGTAGGCGGTCGACAACCGGCCGTTACGGAACGACGAGCGAACGTGCGTCGAACCCGGGCCGAATGCCGCCCGACGATCGCCGGTCGCCGTTCCACGGTGGGGACCAGCCGTGCCCACCCCTGTCACTTCGTGCGCCTTTTTGTTGTGACACAAGTAATCCAGTGATGTGGACCACGCGAGGGGGCGCAGAAGGGCCTGACCGTTCAGCGCGCGTGACCGACCGTCCATCCGCTATCCACCGTGGTCCGTCCGATCTCCGGACACCGTTCGTCGCTGCACGGGACCGGCGCGGGCCCGGGCCATGGCCGGACCGAAGCCTGCAGGCCCTTCGGCGGTGACCTCCACAAGGGCATCCCATTGTTCGAGCCGGCAGGCGGTCAGCCGTACCGCCATCTCTTCGGTGACCAGCCGGGCCTGGCCGCAGGCGGCCTCGGCGCCCCGCTCGGCGTGGCCTGCGGCGGCCAGTGCCGCCAGATCCGCGGCGGCGCCGGCCTGGTGCCGGCTCACGATCGCTGCGCCGAAGGCGAGCAGAGCGGCCAGGACGGCGGCCAGGGCGGCCACCGCCCCGGCCACCCAGATGGTGGCCGTTCCCTGATCATCCCGGAGCACGTGCCGTCCCCGTTCCACCCGGCTCGGGCACCGCCTCGAGCACTGTGAAAGCACGACCGCGCAACCGGACACCCGGCAGCAGGCCGCCCATCGGATCGGCGGTCACCTCGACGATCGCGGTTTCACCTTCGATCCGAACGGTGAGCCGGGCACCTGCCGGAGCGGTCTCGGCCACGGTCTGCTCGGCGAGCGGGCGCTGGCCCCGGGCGATCAGCCTCGCGGCCTCGCGCGCCGCGTCGACACAGCGGAGCTGGCCGGTGACCGCCGTGACCGCGGCGATCAGCAGTCCGAACACAACGGTGAGCGCGCACAGGCCGACCGCCGCCTCGACGGTGACCGCGCCGCGATCGGGGCCGGCCCGGACCGCCGCGGGCATCAGAACGTCACCACCAGAGCCCGCTCGATCAGCGACGTCAGCTTGGAGACCACCGAGTCGCCGGTGATCACCGTGTACAGCAGTGCTGCCAGAGCGGCGGCCGCGACGGTACCGATGGCGTACTCCGCCGTGCTCATTCCCTCGTCCGAACCCAGGAGCGGGCGGAACCAGCGGCACCACCACGGGGCCTTGCGGCGGACGTGCCGCCCTTGTCCCAGCAGAACCATGAACTCTCCTCATTCCAGTGTCCATAGTGGACTGATCAGATCACAGCAGGTTGACTCGTCCGGCCAGCCCCAGCACCACGGGAAGCACACCGAGGCACAGGAACGCCGGTAGGAAGCACAGCGCCAGCGGTCCGGCGATCAGCACGCCCGCTCGCTGCGCCCTTGCTTCGGCCTTCTCGGCCACATCGGCCCGAAGCCTGCCTGCCAGGTCTTCGGCGACCTCCGCCAGCGCGGTCCCGGATCGCGCGGTCCGTTGCGCCGCCCTCGCGAACTCGGCCGTGCCGGGACAGGTCCGGGCCATCGCCCACGCCTCGCCCGCGTCCGCCCCGAGTTCCAGCAGACCCGCGGCCGCCCGCAGCGCCTCGGTCTCCGGACCGGCCACGGTTGCGGTGACCGACCGCAGGGCCGTGGTGACGGGCAGACCGGCCCGTAGACAGGCGGCGAGCAGATCCCACAACGCCGCGAGCTGGAGTTGGCCGATCTGGCGGTTCTTTCGGCCGAGGGTCCGGTGCGGCCGGTGGCGGAGCTCACCGGCCAGCCGATCGAGCCGCCTGCTCGCCACCGTGGGAAGCGGCACGGTGAGAACCGCCGCGCCCGCCAGCACGAGGGCTGCGACGCTCACGGGAGTACCCGCACCGCGGTCAGCCGCGCGCTCCACGCAACCCCGGCGAGTATCAGGGCGGAGCCCAGCGCCATCAGCAGTTGCCCCGGCGGCGTGGTGACGAGGAGGTACACGGGATGTGCGCCCATCGCCTCCCCCAGCAGGAGCCCGATCCCGGGGAGGGCGGCCAGCACGGTGGCACTGGCCCGCGGCCCCGCCATACCCGCCTCTGACCGGGACAGGAACCGCGCCCCGGCGACAAGATCGCGCCGGACCGCGTCGAGCAGGTCCGCAAGCGGCAGACCGTGCCGACGGCTCAACGCGGCAGCGGTGGCCAGCCGCCCCCGGATCCCCGCCACGAATTCGGGTCCTTCTTCGTCGAACCCCGCCAACAACGACGACACCTGCCCGGGTGCGACGGCCAGTGCGGCTTCCCTTGCGGCCGTGGGACTGGCACCGCCACGCAACTCGGCGACCATGACCCGCAGCGCCTCCGCCACCGCCGTCGCTCGCTCCGTCTCCGCCTTCCTCCGTCGTCGCACCCGGCGCTGCTGCCATCCGGCGGCGCACAGCGCCCCGACGGACAGCGTGCCCGCCAAGCCGAGGAAGGGGATGGCCACCGGCAGGGCCGTCAACCACAGGCGAGGCGGGCGCAACCAGGCAGGCAATCGCCACCCGCGTTTCGGTGCCGGTGCGCGCAAGGCAGCAAGCCGGGCCTGCGCAGGACGAGTGGCGGGCCAGGTCAGCAGGGCCACCATTCCACACAGCAGGGCAGGAATCACCACGGCGGCCGCACCCCTCTCAGTTCCAGGAGAGCGGACAGCAGTGGGCGCCGCCGAGTCCATTCCCCGGCCTGCCATACCGGCACCACCCGAATCTCTCCGGCTGCGTCACGGCTCAGCACGCCGACCTCCGCGAGCTGCCGGCGCCCGCCGGGTAGCCGCCGCATGTGCAGCACCACCTGGACCGCCGCCGCCAGCTGACTGTGCAACGCGGCCCTGGACAGCCCACCCAGGGCTGCCAGCGCTTCGAGCCGGGCGGGAACCTCGGCGGGCGAATTCGCATGAAGCGTGCAGGCGCCGCCCTCATGTCCGGTGTTGAGCGCGGTGAGCAGTTCGCAGACCTCCCGGCCGCGCACTTCGCCCACGACGAGACGGTCGGGACGCATGCGCAGCGCCTGGCGAACCAGCTCCCCGAGCGTGACCTCCCCCGCCCCCTCCACATTGGGAGCCCGGGTGACCAGCCGGACGAACTGGGGATGGCTCGGGCGCAGTTCGCCGACGTCCTCGACGGCGAGGATCCGCTCTGTCCGGTCCACCGCTCCGAGCATCGCGGCCAGGAGAGTGCTCTTTCCCGCACCGGTACCGCCGGTCACCAGGAAGGCGAGCCTGGCCGAAATCACCGTTTCGATCAGGGTGAGCCCGTCCCCGTCGAACGTGCCCGAATCGGCCAAAGTGGCCAAGTCGTGCGCCGCGGGCCTGAGCACTCGCAAGGAAATACAGGTGCCGTCCGCGGCGACCGGCGGCAGGACCGCGTGCAGACGGACGGTTCCGTACCTGCCGACCCCGGGCAGCCATCCGTCCACGTACGGCTGCGCGTCGTCGAGCCGGCGCCCGGAGGCCGTGGCGAGCCGTTGCGCCAGCCGCCGCACCGCTTCGTCGTCGGGGAACCGGACCTCGGTGCGGCGGAGCCCGGCGGCGCCGTCCACCCACACCTCGTCCGGGGCCGTCACCAGGACGTCGGTGACCTCGGGCTCGGCCAACAGGCCTTCCAACGGGCCGGCGCCGCTGAACTCGTGCCCCAGCACCTTCAGCGCGTCAAGCACTCCGGCATGCCCGACCGGACCACCGGCCTCGGCGCGAACCGCCTGCGCGAGAGCCATCGGACCGGTGCCGGAACCGCTACCGGCCAGGCGATGCCGGATCCGCTCGATCAGTTCCGGTGTCATGCGGCGGCCTCCACGGCGATGGGCCGGGCGGCCACCAGGATCGTCCGTGCCGCCGTCGCGAGCGGGCCTCGGCGCCGTAGCAGGAAATTCCCGCACTCCAGGGCACGGTCGAGATGACGTTCAGAAGCCATCGAGGCCAGCAGCGGAATCCCGATGTTGTCGGCAACCTCCTGCGGATTGAGACCGCCCGGCGCGGGCCCGCGCACGACCAGTCGCAAACAGTCCGAACAAGGGGCAAGACTGCGAACGAGCCGCTGTGCGGAAACGCAGGCACGTAGCTCCGCAGGCACCACCACGACCAGGAGATCCGCGCGCCGCACCACGGCCTCGGTGGCGGCGCCGGGATGCCGGGAGAGGTCGCACACGACGACCCGCCCCGCCCGGCGGGCAGCGTCCACAACGGACCCGACCGCCTCGGCGTCCGGTCCCTCGCCGTCGCTGGAGAGGAAGGTGAGCCTCCCGTCCCGGTGCCGGTGCCCTGGCAGGGCCTCGTCGAGGGTGGTCATGGAGATCCGGCCGCCGTCGAGGTGCAGGCCGGACCAGCGG
>NZ_VJWX01000420.1 GCF_007713715.1 Amycolatopsis rhizosphaerae | reverse complement strand
GGCGGGGACAGTGCTCCGGTCGCCCACGAGGAGACGCCGGTCGAGTCGACGCAGGTCCTGCTGCCCAAGCGCCAGCCGAAGACCCCGCCGAGGGGCACCGAAATGCCGCAGCTGAGCCCGCCGTCCATGCGCGCGATCGAGCGCCGCGAACCGCTCGACGCCGAGGGGAGAGGGCGCAGCGGCTCCCTGTTCGAGCCTGCGGTGAGCACCGCCGGCGGCACGGGCGAGTCCCGCCCCCTTTCGACGAGTTCGGTGCCGCCCGGCCCGTTCGGTCCCGGTTCGGCGATGCCCCGGCCCGGCGGCGGCAAGCCCGCCGACGATTTCGCGGTCAAGGCGAGTGTCACCGCGCTGCGCTACTGCACGGAGGATTCCCCGCAGTTCGCCCGCATGGTGGCCGAGGTGTGGTTCCGCACGCCTACGGACGCCGAGCGCGTCGGCTTCCGCCCGCTCTGACCTTGAGCGTCGTCGGGGTCCACGGTCGCCTGAGTAGCGAGGTTTGAACTACTTCAAAGGTGGCGCGATGAACACGGAGGTCAGTTCCGCCACCACTCGGATGTTCGTCGCTCTCATGCAACAGAACGACAAGGTGCGCGACCTCGTCACCGAGGTCCTACCGCAGGCTTTCCCCTGGGTGCGGTACCTGCCCGCGGAGGATCTGCGGGTGTTCGTGCTGGAGTTGGTCGAGGAGTTGGAACGCGCTGACTCGCTGGACAACCCCGTTCCCGTGGCGCATCTGCTCGCCGCTTGGCGGGCGACGGCCGAGTCGTACGCCGATCCCGAGTACGCGGCCGCCCGCCGCGCAACGGGTCAGGGCCCCGGCAAAGTCGGTCGGGCTTTGACCGTGGAGGGACCAGGACCCTTCACGGCTGTCCCCGGCCCCGAGAGCGACGGGGTCGTGAGGCAGTTTCCTCACGACCCCGTTTTCGTTCCCGCTGTCAGGCTGTGACGGTCCAGGTGTCCTTGCCGGTGAGCAGGGCCTGCAGATCGGGCCGGCGGGCCTCGCGGGCCTGTTCCACCTGCGCGCGGGCCTGGTCGTCGTAGGTCGGGCGCTGGACCTGCCGGAAGATCCCGGTGGGCGTGTGGTTGAGGTGCTGGTCGCCCAGCCGCGAGAGCGCGAAGGCGTACGAGGTGCTCTCGATGGACGGGTCGTGCACGATGAGGTTCTCCTCGCCGAGCTCGCTCACCTTGCCGATCTCCAGTCCGCCCCACCCGCTGCTGGTGACGCCGTACTCGCCCTCCGCGCCGAAGCGGATGGGCTGCCCGGCCTTGAGCGGGATGATCCGTTCCGCCGCCTGGTCGGCGTCCTTGAGGACGTCGAAGGCGCCGTCGTTGAAGATCGGGCAGTTCTGGTAGATCTCCACCAGCGCCGAGCCGCGGTGCTGTGCGGCCGCGGTGAGCACCTCGGTCAGCCCGGCCTTGTCGCTGTCCAGTGCACGGGCGACGAAGGTGGCCTCGGCGCCCAGAGCCAGCGAGAGCGGGTTGAACGGGGTGTCCAGCGAGCCCATCGGGGTGGACTTGGTGACCTTGCCCGGCTCGCTGGTGGGCGAGTACTGGCCCTTGGTCAGCCCGTAGATCCGGTTGTTGAACAGCAGGATCTTGAGGTTGACGTTGCGCCGCAGGGCGTGGATCAGGTGGTTGCCGCCGATGGAGAGCGCGTCGCCGTCACCGGTGACGACCCACACCGACAGGTCGGGGCGGGTGGTGGCCAGGCCGGTGGCGATGGCGGGGGCGCGCCCGTGGATCGAGTGCATCCCGTAGGTGTTGAGGTAGTAAGGGAATCGCGACGAGCAGCCGATGCCCGAGACGAACACGATGTTCTCGCGCTTGAGGCCGAGCGTGGGCAGGAAGGACTGCACCGTGTTGAGCACGACGTAGTCCCCGCAGCCGGGGCACCAGCGCACTTCCTGGTCGGACTTGTAGTCCTTGGCCTTCTGCGGCTCGTCGGTGTGCGGGACGAGGTCCAGGCCGGTGACGGCCGGGAGACCCAGATCGATGGCCGTCATGCTGCCACGACCCCCTTCATGATGTCGGTGAACACGGCCTCGAGCTCCTCGGCCTTGAACGGCAGGCCGGCGACCTTGGTGTAGGAGTGGACGTCGGCCAGGTACTTCGCGCGCAGCAGCAGCGCGAGCTGGCCGAGGTTCATTTCCGGCACCACGACCTTGTCGTAGGAGGCCAGCACCTCGCCGAGGTTGGCCGGGAACGGGTTGAGGTGGCGCAGGTGGGCCTGCGCGATGGCCAGCCCGCGCTTGCGCACCCGGCGGCAGGCCGCGCCGATCGGGCCGTAGGTGGAGCCCCAGCCCAGCACCAGCACGCGGGCGTTCCCGCTCGGGTCGTCGACCACGAGGTCGGGCACCGCGACACCGTCGACCTTGGCCTGGCGCAACCGGACCATGTGGTCGTGGTTGTCCGGGTCGTAGGAGATGTTGCCCTTGCCGTCGGCCTTTTCCAGTCCGCCGATGCGGTGCTGCAGGCCCGCGGTGCCGGGGATCGCCCATTCGCGGGCCAGCGTCTCGGGGTCGCGGACGTACGGCCAGAACTCGCCCGAGCCGTCCTTGGCGTTGGGCTCGGTGGCGAATTCCACGCGCAGGTCCGGCAGGTCCCCGACGTTCGGGATCAGCCACGGCTCGGAGCCGTTCGCGTTGGCCCCGTCGGAAAGGATCATCACCGGGGTGCGGTACTTGAGCGCGATCGCGGTCGCTTCCACGGCCGCGGCGAAGCAGTCGGCGGGCGACTGCGGCGCGATGACCGGCACCGGGGATTCGCCGTTGCGGCCGAACATCGCCTGCAGCAGGTCGGCCTGCTCGGTCTTGGTGGGCAGCCCGGTGGACGGGCCGCCGCGCTGCACGTCGATCACCACCAGCGGCAGTTCCAGCATCACGCCGAGTCCGATGGTCTCGGACTTGAGCGCGATGCCGGGGCCGGAGGTGCTGGTGACCCCGAGCGCGCCGCCGTAGGAGGCACCCAGCGCGGCGCCGATGCCCGCGATCTCGTCCTCGGCCTGGAAGGTGATCACGCCGAAGTTCTTGTGCTTGGACAGCTCGTGGAGGATGTCCGAGGCCGGGGTGATCGGGTACGTGCCGAGCAGCACGGTGAGCCCGGACCGCTGGCCTGCGGCGACGATCCCGTACGCGAGCGCCGTGTTGCCGGTGATCTGGCGGTAGGTGCCGGCGGCGAGCTTCGCCGGGGCCACCTCGAAGGTGGTGGCGAAGGATTCGGTGGTCTCGCCGTAGTTCCAGCCCGCGTGGAAGGCCAGGATGTTCGCCTCGGCGATGTCCGGCTTCTTCGCGAACTTCTCCCGCAGGAACTGCTCGGTGCCCTCGGTGGGCCGGTGGTACATCCACGACAGCAGGCCGAGGGCGAACATGTTCTTGCAGCGCTCGGCGTCCTTCTTGCCGAGACCGGTGCCTGCCAGTGCACCCTGCGTCAGGGTCGACATGGCGACCTGGTGCACCTGGAAGGCGGACAGCGAGTCGTCCTCGAGCGGGTTCGACGCGTAGCCGACCTTGGTCAGGTTCCGCTTGCTGAACTCGTCGGTGTTGACGATCAGGGTCGCGCCCTGCGGCAGGTCGCCGAGGTTGGCCTTCAGCGCGGCCGGGTTCATCGCGACCAGGACGTCGGGCCGGTCGCCGGGGGTCAGGATGTCGTAGTCGGCGAAATGCACCTGGAACGACGACACACCCGGGATGGTGCCCTGGGGGGCCCGGATCTCGGCCGGGTAGTTGGGCAGGGTCGCCAGGTCGTTGCCGAAGGCCGCGGCTTCGGAGGTGAACCGGTCACCCGTCAGCTGCATACCGTCGCCGGAGTCACCCGCAAACCGGATGACGACCCGGTCCAGCTTGGAGATCTCGGTCGGACGGGTGGCCGACAACGCACCGTTGCCGTTGGCACTCGTGCTCATTGGTCAGGGAATCCCTCTCTCCCGACTAGTCGTGTCCGCGAAGAACACCTTGCGCCGGGCGCACTTCCGCCGATACCTCCACCTTACTGGGGATTTTGATCCGGCGGTTCTTCCTGTGATCCGGCTTACCTGCTACTCATGGTAACAGTTACTTTCTGTCGTTGATGGCGGCCCGGATGGCCGCCAGACGGAGGGCGAACTCCGGTGAATTCAGCGACTCGACCTGCGGACCTAGCTCGGTCTCCACGGCCTCCGCGTGCTCGGCAAGAGCCAAGGTCAGGCGCAGGGAACGCTTGGTCGAGAGCACCAGCTCACGGGGTGCCGCGGCCGCCGGAGCGGCCAGTTCCAGTGCCGCTTCGAGTAACTGTTCGTGATCGCCCTCGACCGTCCGCATGGTGAGACCGGCCCGTTCGGCTGCTGTCGCGTCGAGCGTTTGACCGAACAGTGCCATGGCACGCGCCTGCTGCACGCCGACCGCCCGCTGCAGCATCCAGGTGAATCCGCCGCCGGGGTGGATGCCGAGTTCGAGAAAGCGCGGGATGAACTTCGCCCGGGGACCGGCGATCCGGACGTCCGCGGCCAGTGCGAGGTTCAGACCGGCGCCGACGGCCGCACCGCCGACCGCGGCGATCGTCGGCAGCGAGCAGCGCGCGACCGCGAGAAACCCCGCGTAGACCGCGCGAAGTCCCGCCTCCTGCGCTTCGCCGAGGGCGGTGAGATCGGCTCCCGCGCAGAACGCCGGCGGCGTGCCGGTGACGATCAGCGCGTGCACCCCGGTGTCGCGCTCGGCCTCGGCCACCGCCTCCGCGAGTTCGCCGGACAGCGCCAGGGTGAGCGAGTTGCGCCGGTCCGGGGCGTCGACGGTGATCACCGCGACCTTGCCCCTGCGCTCGGCGAGAATCCGTTCCGTCATACCCCCATCATGTCCCGGGGGTCAGGCTCCCGGCGTAGGCGGTCGTTCCAGTAGACGGGACAGCACCACGGTGGAAACGGTGCGGTCGACGATCTCCAGGCCGCGCACCCGTTCCAGCGCGGTCTCCAACTGGCCGATGTCCGCCGCCCGCAGGTGCACGATCGCGTCCGCCGCGCCGGTGACGGTGTAGGCCGCGACCACCTCGGGCAGCGGTTCGAGCCGGGCCCGGATCCGCGCCGGGGACACGTTGCCCCGGCAGTGGACCTCGACGAACGCCTCGGTGCCCCAGCCGAGCGCCTCCGGATCGACCACCGCGGTGAACCCGCGCAGGACCCCGGTCTCCAGCAGGCGGTCCACCCGGCGTTTCACCGCGGGAGCGGACAGGCCGACGACCTTGCCGATCTCGGCGTAGCTGGATCGCGCGTTGGCCACCAGGCATGAAACGATTCGCTGATCGATGGGGTTCACACGCAATGTTTAGCAGGTATTCGCACAAGAAAGACCGATTGATAGCCGTCTGGGCGCCCCATACCTTGAATGTATGACCACTCGGGTACCCCTGACCCGCCGATACCTCATGTGCCCGCCCCGCTACTTCGCCGTCGACTACGCGATCAACCCCTGGATGGATCCGGACACCCCGGTCGACCGGGAACGCGCGCTGGCGCAGTGGGCCGGGCTGCGCGACACCTACCGCAGGCTCGGGCACACCGTCGAAGAGATCGAGCCGCAGCCCGGCCTGCCCGACATGGTCTTCGCCGCCAACTCGGGTCTCGTCCTCGGTGGCCGGGTGCTCGGCGCGCGCTTCCGCGCCCCGCAGCGGGGACCCGAGGCCGAGCACTACCGTCGCTGGTTCACCGGACACGGCTACCACGACATCACCATGCCGTCACGGATCAACGAGGCGGAGGGTGACTTCGCCTGGACCGGCCGTCTGCTGCTGGCGGGAACCGGCTTCCGCACCGAGCCGGAGGCGCACGCCGAAGCGCAGGAGGTGTTCGGCGTGCCGGTGCTGTCGCTGCGGCTGGTCGACCCGCGCTTCTACCACCTGGACACGGCCCTGTTCGTGCTCAGTGAGGCGACCGGCGACTCGCCGGGCGAAATCGCTTACTACCCCCCGGCGTTCTCGCCAGGTTCGCAGCGAGTGCTGGCCCGGTTGTTCCCCGATGCGGTCATCGCCACCGACGCCGACGCGGAGTGCTTCGGGCTGAACGGGGTCTCCGACAACCGTCACGTCGTGCTCCCCGCGGAGGCCGCGGCGCTGGCCGGGCGTCTCGCCGACCGCGGTTACGAACCGGTGCCGGTGGAACTGTCCGAACTGCGCAAGGGGGGCGGCGGCCCCAAGTGCTGCACCCTGGAGATCCGCAAGTAGGGACACCACGACCGCCATTGTCCGGAATGGTCCGGAATGGTCCGGAA
>NZ_VJWX01000041.1 GCF_007713715.1 Amycolatopsis rhizosphaerae | reverse complement strand
CAGGTGCTCCAGGCACTCCTGGACGGGCTCCGCGCCCATCCCGGCAACCTGAACCTCGCCGCCGTGGCCGCGCTGGTGGAGGGCTTCCCCCAGGCCGATGAGGTCTGGACCATGGTGCTCGCCTTGCTGGCGGCCCGGCCGGAGCTCGCCTCGCAGGTGCACACTGTGACAGTGCAGGAGGTCGACGAGGCCGGGGTGCCGCGGCGGGTCGTGCTGCCGCCAGGGGCCGCCGAGCTGCTCCACCTCGCCGACCAGCCGTCCGCCTCGGCGAACCCGGGTGAGTTCACCTACCAGGCCGAGCTGATCCGGCCCGAGCGGCGGCAGGCGGGCAGGGAGCGGACCCGATGAGAAGGGGACCATCATGGGCACCATGACCGAGACGACCGACGGCACACGGGCGGAAGGTCCGCTGGAGAACTGGTTCCTGCTGATGGACCCGGCCTGGCACCCGGCCGCCGAGAACGATCCGCCGCCGATCGAAGCCGTCGTCGGCCTGTGGCCGGTGGAGGACGAGGGGAAGATCGGCAAGTTCCGGGCCAACCCGGAGTACGTGCCGAAGGACGAGAACTCGCCGTCGGACCCGCTGGACGCGGTACTGCGGCTGGTCCTGCAGGGGCGCGCCGAGGCCGAGCACATCCAGCTGATGCTGCGCGACACGCTGTTCGACCTCGCGATGAACGGCGACGGCCGTCCGCTGATCACGAAGTCGCCGGACGACATCCTGTGCGTTGTCGTGGCGACCGGGGAGCCACACCGCAGGCGGATCGCCGCGCCGGACTGGCGGCGGATCGACCTCGACGAGCTGGTCGAACTGCTCGCCGACGAGGTGGACGTGCTGTTCAACCCGGGTGGACCGGCCGCGGTGCGGCTGACCGGCGACTTCATGCGCGAGACGCTGCTGCTGGACGACGAGCAGGTCGCCGAGCTCCACGCGAACGACAACCAGGACACCTCGGGCCTGCGGGTGGTCCCGTGGGAGCCCACGGCGGAAGCAGTGCCGTAACGCGCCCCTTCACGATCACAGCGCGAGTCCCACCCTCCGGCGCCTGAGTCCCACGCTCAGGCAGGAATGGGCGCCGTGAAGGGTCCCTTCACAGTCGAATCGACTGTGAAGGGACCCTTCACGGCAACACTCATGCGAGGGGGGCAAGTGCGTCGTTCCCCCGGACGGGCGAGCGCCTGTTGCGGTCTCGTGCAAGTTCCGGCGAGCGAAGGGGCAGGTCACTGGCCTGCGGGGGACCCCGCCGAGATCATGGGGACCGAGAAACCGCTTCCGGACGAAACGCTGCCAGGGGAGGTCGGGCTGTGCTGGACGCGATCGACGCGGCGGCAGGCCCGCTGATCTCGGTGACCGGTGCGGCCGGGGTCGGCCGCACCACGCTGCTCGCCCAGCTGAGCGAGCGCCTCGCCGAGCGCGGCGTCGCGGTGTGGGCGATGCGTTTCACCCGTGACGGGGAAGCGATTCCGGCCCGCTTCACACTGCGGCCGGGTTCGTCGCCGGACGGCGTCGCCGAGCCCGTCACCCAGTTGCCGGGCGGGGACGCCTCCCCGTGGGCGTGGTCCCCGATCCGCCCCGCCGATGGGGCCCGCGACGATCCGGCGATCGCGCGACGGGCGGCCGCCGCCGCGGCCGCACCGCTGCTGCGGGCCGGGCGGGAAACCGTGCTGCTGATCGACGACGTGCACTGGATCGACCCCGACTCGCTCGCCGTGCTGGCCGCGCTGATCCGTCAGCTCGCGGGTACTCCCGTGCGCTGCGTGTGCACTGCCCGCGTGCCCGCCGCCCGCATGGCGCCCGAGCTGGGGGCCGCCGTTCGCGAGTTGCGCCGCGCGGGGCTCGCGACCGCCGTCCGGCTGGCCCCGCTGACGCGCGGCGAGCTGACGAGGCAGGTGACCGCGGTGCTGCAGGCCACCCCGGAGCCCGCACTGGTCACCCGCGTGCACGAGCTCAGCCGGGGGGTCGCCGCGGCGGTGCGCGACAGCATCGACATGGTGCGGCACAACGGTTCCGTCGAGGTGGTGGACCGGCAGGCGTACCTTGTGCAGCGCACCTCCCCGGGCGATCCGCCCGCCCACAACCAGCTCGTGCAGGCGATCCGGGCACTCGGGCAGGCGGAGTGGGCGGCGGCCAAGGCGGTCGCCGTGCTCTGCCCGCTCGGTGCCGCGGTGCCCCGCCTGGTGGGGGAGGCGCTGGGCGTGCCCGAACCGGAGGCCGTCGCGCTGCTGGACTCCCTGTGCCAGGCCGGTGTCCTGCACCGGGGCCTGGCGGGCCGGTCGTGGCGGTTCACGGTGCCGCTGGTCGCCTCCGCGGTCACCGCCTGCCTGGGGCCGTTCGAACGGCGCCGTCTCGCCGCGACGGTGGTCACCGCCGTCTGGGCGGGGAGCGCGACGTGCGGCGACACCGACTACCTCGCCGACCAGGTCGCGAACGCGGGCGCACTGGTGGACCGGCAGCGGGCGCTGGGCGAGTTGCTGAACCGCTCCGCCGCGGTCCAGCAGGACAAGGCCGAGAGCGCGGTGCGCTGGCTCGGCGCGGCCATCGAACTGGCCGAGAACCGCGCCCAGCGCGCGATGGTGCTGCTGATGCACACCTCGACCTGCCACCTGCACGGCGACTACGAGCGGAGCCTGCGCGGGGCTCAGTCGCTGCTCGGCGCCTACGCCGACCAGCTCTCCCCGGACGCCGCGCAGGAGGTGCAGCTCATGGCCGTGCAGGGACTGCACTGCGTGGGCGACGAGGAAGCCCTGCGCGAGCTGGTGGAGCTGCGGCGCCGGTGGGCCGGGGGGATCGAGCACTCCGTCGTCACCCGTGCCTTCGCCCTCGCCGCGCTCGACCGCTGGACCGACGTGCACGAACTGCTCAACGGCAGCCGCGCGGCCTGGCGTGCCGGCAATCCGACCTCCGCCATGCTGGGGGAGCTGCTCGGCACCACGGCCGAGCTGTGGAGCGGGCGGTGCGCCCGGTTCGAACAGAGCCTGCTCGCGCGCGAGCGCTGGACACTGCGGGCCACCGCCCGGCACCGGCTCGACCAGGTCGGCTCGCACGTGACCGGGCTGCTGGTGACCGGGGACCTGAGCAGGGCGGAGAAACTCCTCATCGACGAAGACCTGCCGGTGACCGCGCTGCCGCGGTACGACCAGGCGATGGTGGCCGCACTGCGCGGGGACGCGGCGCTCGCGCTCGACCTCACCCGGCGGGCGATGGCCACCACCGGCCGCGGCTACGACCCCGGTTACGCCGGAATGCTCCAGACCACGATCTGGATCCTGGTGCTGCAGGGCAGGCTGACCACCGCCCGTGCGCTGCTCAAGACGGCGCGGGCCGCGAAACCGGTGCTCGCTCACCTGCTCGACGCCGCGGAAGCGCGGCTGGACCGGGCGCTGGGCGAGACCGGGCAGGCCGTGTCCCGGTTGCGGCGCGCGCTCGCGGACGCACAGGAGCGGGGCCTGCTGGTCGGCGCCGACGTGTGCCGGGCGGAACTGGTGGACCTCGCGCTGGACGCCGGCGACCACGAGGCCGCACGGAGCGATCTCGACGCGCTGACCCAGGTCACCGCCACCATGCCGACCTCGCGCTCGACCATGTACCTGCTGCTCGCCCGCGCCACGGTCAAGCGGGACCGGGCCGCCGCCGCCGAGTGCCTGCGGCAGGCGCGGGAACGCGGCCAGCCGCTCGAACTCGCGGTGGTGCTGGAACGACTCGTCAAGTACGGCGTGGCGGAGCCGGAGCTGCTCAACGAGGCGTACGAACTGCTGGGCGGTCTCGATGCGCTGCTGGCCAGGGCGTGGCTGCGGAACCTGATGCGCGATCACGGGGTCTCGGTGCGGGGGCGCAAGGAGACGGTGGCGGAGAACGAGCACCTGCTGGCCATGCTCGCGGCGGGCGGGCTCACCAACAAGCAGCTCGCGATGGCCCTGTGCACGAGCGACAAGAGCATCGAAGGCCGGTTGAGCAGGCTCTTCACCCGCACCGGCTACCGCTCGCGGATCGAGCTGTCCACCGCGATGCTCAACGGCGAGTACCGCCCTTAGAGCGTGTCTCACGTGGTGCTGTGAAGGTGCTGCTCCTTGCGCCGTGTCTCACGGTGCGTCGCTATGCTCGCCGCGTGGGCGAGATCGTGGTGGTGCGTGATGGCTTTGGGCCCGAGGTCCTGCTTGTGCATGGCGGTGCTGGCCCGCGGACGACGTGGGGCGCTTTGGCTCCGCTGGCCGATCGGTGGACGCTGGCATATGTCCATCGCCGTGGCTATCCGCCGAGTCCACCACCGCAGGAGTGTCAGGACTTCGAGGTGGACGCCCTGGACTTGGCGCCGCTGCTCGTCGGCCGCCCGCACGTTGTCGCCCACTCCTACGGCGCCCTCGGGGCGTTGATCGCGGCCGCCGCTGCGCCGGGCAGCGTGCGCTCGCTCACCCTGATCGAGCCGCCGCTCCACTACCTTGTCCCTGACGATCCCGAGGTGGCGCGGCTCGAGCGCATCGGCGATGCGGTCCTCACCCACGGGATGGACATGGACCCGACCGAGTTGCGCGAGTTCCTCCATCTCGCGGGCGCGCCCGTCGGTGACGGCCCGCTCCCCGAGAACGTGGTCGCCGGCGTTCGGCGGGCGCAGGGTGGTCGGCCGACCAGGGAGGCGCACCCACAGCTCGACGCGATCCGTGGCGCCGGCGTCCCAGTGCTCGTCGCGTCCGGAGACCACGCGGCCGCGCTCGAACGGATCTGCGACGCTCTGGCGGATGTGCTCGGTGGCGAGCGCAGCGTGCATCCGGGCGCTGGTCACTTCGTCGCCGCAGCACCGGGCTTCGCCGAACAGCTTGAGGCCTTCCTACGCAAGAGCGTCACGTGGCAAGCTTCTTCCAGCAGGTGAGCGTGGCGGCGAGGGTGAGGAACGCGGCGAACAGGTTGGCCGAGCGTTCGTAGCGGACGGTGAGCCGGCGGTAGCCGAAGATCCAGGCGATCGTGCGCTCGATCTTCCAACGGTGCCGGCCGAGCCGCTCGCTGGATTCGATGCCGCGGCGCGCGATGCGCGGCGTGACACCGCGGCGGCGCAGCCAGGCGCGCAGTTCAGCCGAGTCGTATCCCTTGTCCGCGCGGGCCTTGTCCGGTCGGCGGCGGCGCGGTCCGCGCCGGGAGCGGATCAGCGGCAAGGCCATGAACAAAGGCTTGAACGCCTCGATGTCGGCGGTGTTGGCCGCCGAGACACCGACCACCAGCGGCAGCCCGGCGGCGTCGGACAGCACGTGGAGTTTGCTGCCTCTCTTGGCCCGATCGACCGGATTGGGGCCGGTCAGCGATCCCCCTTTTTCGCCCGGACGGCGGCGGCGTCCACGATCGCCGCAGCCCAGTCGATCTGACCCTTGGCTCCGAGCTCGTCCAGCACTGCCCGGTGCAGCCGGGGCCACAGCCCGGCCCGGGTCCAGGCGGTGAACCGGCGATGCGCCGTGGCCGGTGAGACACCGAACTCGGCCGGCAGGTGCCGCCAGGCATACCCGCTGGTCAGCACGTACACGATCGCGGTGAACACCGCCCGATCCTCGACCGGCCTGGTCCCGCCACCCTGGCGGCGCGGGGTGAACTGCGGAATCAACGAGGCGGTCAGTTCCCACAACTCGTCCGGAACCAACCTCAACGCCAGATCGGATGCCACAGTCTCAGATCATCCCGCAGATCACCTCACAACCACGTGATACACGCTCTTAGGGCGTGTATCAAAGTGGCTTGGGTAGCGGTGCGGGTAGCGGAACCTCAGACGGTCCCTGGCTGTGGGATCTCCTCCTCATGAATGCCAAAATTCACCACGTCGGAGCTTTCCTCGCCAGGAACCGCCTGAGAACCCGCGGCGGTGCAAGCCGACAGCGTGGCGCAAGCGGCTGACGCCGCTTCAAGACGCGAAATCCGACTTGCGTTGACCAACGCTCGACTTCGATACACCGCCTAGGGACCCCGGTTCTGGGGGCGTCGCAACATCCCTTGTGAGTAGGGGTCGCCGACTCGCCGAAAATCGGGCGGATAGTGTGTCACGAACGCAGAGAGGGGCTTGATGTAGGAAGAGCTTCTCGAAGCGGTGCTGCGTGGGAGATGGAGGATTCCCGGCCCTCCAGTGCTGGGTTTTATCCGACCCTGGGATGAATCTGGCGGAAACCTGCTTCTGGCCAGATGGTGTCCGGCGTGAAGGCGGCGCGAGCCTGATCTGCTGCTCTTGCGTCTAATTGGGAAAGCGCTTCCTGACACTTTCGCCGCAAGGCTCTATCGCGCGCGGAGAGAGGAAGCATCCCAAGCGGAGAAACCTCAAGGGACTGAGTACCGTCGCGGGACGGCGCTGGCGGACTGGCTGGATAGGCTTCTGACCTGGGATCTTCTGGGGAGAGCTGGCCCAGCTCGGCCCGACCGGTTACCGGCCGCCGCGTGTACGAGACACCCTTTTCCGACACCCGATCAGCCGGACCGTCTGGCTTCCCCTCGTCGGTGACGTTGAGGAACAGGCCCGGCTGATCAGCGGCTCATCCTGGTCGCCCTGGCGGCGCAGGTCCTCAGAAACTCACCCAGTGCGCCGTGATTCCGGTGCGCCCGTCGCCGTTGCTGAGGACGGCGGCGAAGCCCGGCTGGCCGATGCGGTACCCGTAGAGCCGCACGACGTCCCCGGCCTTGAAGGTGTACAGGAACGTTTGCCCGATGGTGTCCTGGCTCGACTCACCCGGGTTGTAGGTCTTACCGGTCAGTGCCTCACTGCCCGGGATGAGTGCGCCGTTGTTGAACAATGCCGTGTGGAGAAACGCCCCTGAGACGCTCGCGGGATTACCGATGTTGGTGCGGGCGGAATAGGAAACCTGCCACACGCCGGGGTTGGGGATCGTGAGCGCCGGGAGCTCGGAGATCTGCTCGTAGGCACGGTCGGCGCTGGTGATGCTGTGCGAGAAGTCGACCGGGTCGGTCTGGACCCATTGCGAGCCTCCCGATCGGGGGGCCACGGCAGCGGTGGATGTACGCGCTGTGCCGGACACATTCGGCGTCGCATCGGCGTAGGCCGGCGCGGCCACGAGAGCCGTCACCAGGACACTGCCGACGGCCGCGCCGACGACGGCGATCCATCGCCTGGATCGGGAGCCGGCTCTTGGGGTTACTGCTCGCATGAGTATCTCCATATCTCTGTTCACTGCTGATCAAGACCATGATGAGGATGTCAAATATCACAGTGAGTACACGAATGACTACGGAGTGAACGTGACTGCCTACGGAGTGAATCGGCCGTTGAGCAACGGCCCCTCACGGCACTCGAATCGTCACCGGGGCGGCGAGTACCGCCCTTAGCCGCGTTCGCCCGCGGCGATTTCCCGGATCCCGTCGGCCGGGACACGCATCGAGGCGGGGGCGCCCGGGTTCAGCAGGACGTCGACCCCCTTGGCGGGCAGGGCCGCGGCCAGTCGCTCCAGCGTCACATCGCGCCAGGCGGGGGCAGGCACCCGTGTCCGGTGTCCGGGCGCGGTGGTCACCAGCACCGCGTCGAGGCCGTCCGGAGCCGGGCGGACCAGCGCCACTCCCCGCTCGTCGACGGCGATGCCGAGCATCGTGGTGCGCAGCGCCGAGGGCAGGTCGTCCGCGCCGCCACCGTCCCGCGCGAGGCGGCGCAGCACCTCGTCCACCGGATCGAGCGGCGAATCCGGTGAGGTGGGCCGGTAGACCGGGTTCGGCTGGAACCGGCCGCGAAGACCCTCCGCGGTGTACTCCCAGGCGCCCGCGATGGCGGTCACCGGAGGGTCGGGTTCCTCCGGACTCGACGTCCACAATGGATCGATGACCAGCAGCAGGCCCTCGTCGGCGCGCTGGGCCGGTGCACCGGTCATCGCGCGTCCACCAGCCCGGGCAGGTGCCGGAACCGGGCTGCCCTGGTGGACGGCACCCGCTCCCGCGCCTGGGACCGTGCCCATCGGTCCGCGGCCTTTTCCAGCGATGCCTTGGTGAACTTGTCCAGCGAGACCCGGTTGGGGTCCACGCGCCCTTCGCCGTCGATCTCGCTGGGGGACAACTCGCGGAGCACGATCCGTCCACGCGAGCCGGAGACCGGCTCGGTCCGGTCCAGCACCTTGAACCGGGTGCCCGGCGGGAACACGACCCGGCCGGGCACCGGGTCCTCCACCGGTTCCAGCAGCGCCGTCCGGCGCCCGCTCATCGACCAGACCAGCAGTTCGGTGTCGCCGTGCAGGGTGTCGCAGGGGGCGGTCAGCAGGTTGAGGAAGCCCCATTCGGTCAGCACCGGATTTTCCCCGTAGAGCTCCCATTGCCGTTCCGTGGGGGTGAGCGCGGTCACCGCGGGGCCACGGAGCACGGGCAGCCGTGCCAGCCCGGCCGCCGCACAGCGGCCGAACCGCACGTGCTCACCGGCCCGGCCCGAGCGCAGGGCGGCGTCGAGGTCGTCCCCGGCGGTTTCCGCCAGGTACAGCCGGACCGCGAGCGCCTCGGTCAGGGTGCCCTCGGGGGAGCGGCCGGACAGGCGCGGGTTGGCGGCCAGCACTTCGCGGACCTGCCCGGCCTCGGCCTCGAACCGTTCCCGCCACGTCTCCCGCAGCCAGGCGCGGTCGTCCTCGGTGACGTCGGCCGTCACCCTCGCTCCAGCCTCCGGCTCCGTGCCGTGAAGGGTCCCTTCACCGCCGATCCGACCGTGAAGGGACCCTTCACGGCGCTCCGGAACCGGCTCCCCGTCCGGTTCGCGCTCGGGCAGGAGGAAGGCCCCGGTGGCGAGCAGCCGGGCGAGCCACGGCAGCGCCACGGATCCGGGTTCGGGCTCGGGTTCGCCGGTCGGTTCCGGGCCGGACGCGGACGAAGCGGTGACCGGTACCAGCGTGACGGCCAGCCGGGTGGAGTATTCGAGGCGGTCGCGAACCTCCTCGGCCACGGTCCGCATCCGTTCCGCCGCCTCGCCCGCCTCGTGGAACAGGCGGAGCCGCACGACGTCGACGGGAGCGGACCGGACGTGCGCGGCGTGTGCGGGCTCCTCGGGCGGCCGGATCCACAGCCCGGCGGCCACGACCTCCACCACGGCGTCCGGCGCGTACCGGTAGACGCCCGGCGTGATCTCGGGCAGCCCGGGCAGTGGTTCGCGGTGCGCGCGCAGGCGTGGCGCCGCCGGTTCCGCGCCGCCGGGGTAGGAGTAGACCTGTGCGAAGGTCTTCCAACCGTGGGAACCGTCCGGGCGGACCGTGAAGACGTCCGGCATGACGCCACCGCCGACCGGAATGCCCGCGTAGCAGTTCACCTCCTCGCCGAGGGTGTCGGCGAGGAGGTGACCCAGCGGCCGGTTCCCCGGTTCCGGCCGGACGGGTCCATAGTGGACGAACCGCACGCGGGACCGGTCCTCCGCTGCGAGCAGGGCCCAGAACCGCTTGACCTCGTCGAGGGGCAGCTCGGGGATGTGCTGCCCGCCGAGCACGACGGTGAGTACGTCGGGCAGGCAGGCGAGCGTGCGGATCAACCGCGTCCGGCTGACGGCCAGCCAGCGCTCGTCGCCGTCGGTCCGCAGCCACATCCCCGCGGGCAGCTGTTCGGCGGTGGTGCCGGAGCCCAGCGGACTGGTCCCGGTCACCGCCGCGGATTCCCAGGCCGGTCGCGGAAACCGGCTGCCTTCGCGTTCGGGCGCCTGACCGGGCTGGAACCGCACCCAGGAACCGGTCCGGGAGTCCTGGCCGGTCGTCACGAACAGCCCGCCACCCGCCGCGGGCAGCACCCGGCCGTCGGCCGCCACCACCGTGCGGTCCAGCCGGGCCGAAAGCCACTGCCCCACCTCGAAACCCGACTCGCGGAAGGGACCGGCGAGCACCAGCCGGATCCCGCGCTTCTCCTTGGGGATGGCGACCGCCAGTGCCTCCCAGGCGTTGGCCTGCGAGTCGGACGGCAGGTCCGCGACCACGAGCCCGAGCTCCGGTTCGGCGACCGTGACGGCCAGGGCCTGCGCCTCGTCGGAGGCGCCCGCCCGTCCGTGGACCAGCAGCGCATGACCGATCTCCTCCGCCACCAGGTCGGTCTCGGTGCGGAGCCGGGCGCGGAGTCTGGTCAGCAGAGGCATGTTCTTCCCCTCGCTCTTGGACTCCTCCATGATCGCTGCCCGCGGTCGCGCACAGGCGAGACCTGGTCCGCTCCCGGAGAGCACGCTGGGTTTCCCTCACGAGGCTCCGCGATCTCCGGCGCAAACCACTTCGAAACGATCCTTACCGCATGCCGCCGGAGGCGAGGATGACATCGCCGGTGATCCAGCGCGCGTCGTCGGAGGCAAGGAAGGTCACGAGCGGGCCGTAGTCGTCGGGGGTGCCCGTGCGGCCGAGTGGGGTGGCGGCGATGTCCTGTGCCTGCAGATCCGACCCGGCGTAGCCCATGGCCCTGGTGCCCTCGGTGTCCGACGGCCCGGGCATGATCGCGTCGACCCGGATACCGCGCGGGCCCAGTTCCTTGGCCGCGACGATGGTGAAGGCGTTGACAGCGCTCTTGGACGCGACGTACAGCGAACCGTACGGCGGGTGGGTGACCGTACCGGCCGTAGAGACGTTGATGATCGACGCGGTGCCGATGTCGTCCTGCGCGGCCAGTGCCTGCGTGGTCAGGATCGTGCCCAGCAGGTTCGTGGTCATCTCGCGCTGGAACTCGTCCTCGGTGATGTCCGACAGCGGCGCGAACGTGGCGACCGCCGCGTTGTTCACGAGCACGTCGACCGGGCCGTACATCTCGCGCGCCCGCTCGAAGAGACGGCGCACGTCGTCGCTGCCCGCCACGTCCGCCTGGACCGCGACCGCCCGGCCGCCCTTGGCGGTGACGTCCGCGACGACCCGCTCGGCGCCCTCCGCGTCCACCCGGTAGTTCACCACGACGGCCGCGCCACTCTCGGCGAGTGTCGAGATGGGGACAGGGCAGGTCGCGAACCTCCTCGACGGCTCGTTGGCGAGCGCGCTCACCCGGCGTTCCTTCCCGTGAGGGGTCCCCTCACGGCCGATACAGCCGGGGCCCCGGCAAAGTCGGTCCTTGCATGGGCGAGTCCCACCTTCCGGCACTTGTGTCCCACCCTCCGGCGCTTGTGTCCCACCTTCCGGCAGCCCGAGTCCCACGTTCGGCCCGTGCGAGGGCGCCTTTCTCCGCGGTGACCCGCCTGCAAGCAGGGCTGCGCGGTGCCGTGAGGGGCCCCCTCACAGCCGTATCGCCCGTGAGGGACCCCCTCACGGGCACCCATCCCCGCCTGAGCGGGCAACTCACCTGCACGAGGGTGGGACACGTGCGCACGAGGGTGGGACACGCCCGGCGGACGCGCCATCACGGGAGCGTCCGGCTCTTACCCGGCCGTTTCCGTCCAGGTGACCGGCAGTTCGTGGACGCCGTAGATGTTCATGTCGGTCCTGAGTTTCACCTCGTCCGAGGGGATGGCGAGTTTGAGGGTCGGGAAGCGGCGCAGCAGTCCCTCGAAACCGGCGCGCATCTCGATGCGGGCCAGTTGCTGGCCGAGGCACTGGTGGACGCCGTGGCCGAAGGACAGGTGCCCGCGGGCCTTGCGGTGGATGTCCAGGGTGTCGGGGTTGTCGAAGCGCTGCGGGTCGTGGTTGGCGGCCAGCATCGAGACGACGACGGTCGATCCCTTGGGGATCGTTTCGCCACCGAGTTCGATGTCCTCCGCGGCGTAGCGATAGAGGATGTCCACAACGGACAGATAGCGCATGAGTTCCTCGACGGCACCGGGCATCAGACTCGGGTCGGTGCGCAGTTCGGCCAGTTGCCCGGGGTGCTCCAGGAGCGCGAAGGTGCCCAGCCCCAGCATGTTGGCGGTGGTCTCGTGGCCCGCGAGCAGCAGCAGGAAGGCGATGCCGGTCAGTTCCTCGATGCCGAGGTCGTCATCGCGGGCCAGGTCGGACAGGATGTCTTCGCCGGGTTCGGCGCGCTTGCGCGTGACCAGTTCGGCCAGGTACGTCGTTATCGCGCCGTACGCGGCCATCTTCTCGTCGAGATCCTGGTCCTTGACCAGGAACTTGGCGGAGTTGACCTGGAAGTTCTCCCGGTCCGCGTAGGGGACGCCGAGCAGTTCGCAGATCACCAGCGAGGGCACCGGCAGCGCGAACTCCTTGACCAGGTCGACCGGCGGGGTCAGGCGTGCCAGCTCGTCCAGTTGCCGCTCGACGACGTCGACGATGTGCTCTTCGAGCTGCTTCATGCGTTTGACGGTGAAGGCGCCGGTGAGCTTGCGCCGCAGCCGGGTGTGGTCCGGCGGGTCCATGGCGATGAACAGGCCCGGCACCTGCGGGGACGGTTCGGTGACGACGGGCATGCCGGGGGTCTCGTACGGCAGGTGGATCACGCCGAGGTCCTGGCGGGAGCTGAACCGGGTGTCGGCCATGAGCAGACGGAGCGCCTCGTAGCCGGTGACGAGCCAGCCCTCGTGCCCATCGGGGAAAACCATCGGGCAGACCGGACGGGCCTCGCGAAGCCGGGTGATCTGGCTGGGCGGGTTGAAGGGGCCCGCGTCGCGCTCGACGGAGAGGCCGTGCGGGATCGGAATCGCTTCACTCATCGGATTTCCTTTCGCGGCGGTTGGTGTGGCCACGATCGCGGAAGGTCCTGACATGCGACTGACACGGCCCTGACATCGACCACGCCGTGCCGATGGCCGTGTCAGGAGCGCGTCAGGAGCGTGACAGGGGCGGCGCCGATGGTGGTCGCATGACAACTTCGGCGATTGCGGTTTCAGGCCTGCGGAAGGCATACGGGGACAAGACCGTGCTCGACGGCATCGATCTTGATGTCGGGGCGGGCACGATCTTTTCCCTGCTCGGCCCGAACGGGGCGGGCAAGACGACGACGGTGAACGTGCTGACCACGTTGATGAAGGCCGACGGCGGGACGGTCCGCGTCGCCGGACACGACATCGCGACCGAGGCCAAGGCGGTGCGCGCGGCCATCGGGGTCACCGGCCAGTTCGCGGCGGTGGACGAGTTGCTGACTGGGCAGGAAAACCTGCAGTTGATGGTGGATCTGAAGGGCGGGGGAAACCGCGTCGTCACCGCACTGCTGGAGCGGTTCGATCTGGTGGAGTCGGCGCGGAAGCCGGTGTCGACCTATTCCGGGGGGATGCGCCGGAAACTGGATCTGGCGATGACGCTCGTCGGCAACCCGCGGATCATCTTCCTGGACGAGCCGACGACGGGGCTGGACCCGCGCAGCCGCCGTACGATGTGGACGATCGTCCGTGAGCTGGTGGCCGAGGGGGCGACCATCTTCCTCACCACCCAGTACCTCGAGGAAGCCGACCAGCTCGCCGACCGGATCGCGGTGCTCGATCAGGGCCGCCTGGTCGCCCAGGGCACTCCCGACGAGCTCAAGCGCCGGATCCCCGGGACCCACGTCCGGCTCCGCTTCGGCACCGCCGCCGAACTCGACACGGCCGCGCGGATCATCACCGACTCCACCCGGGACGACGACGCGCTGACCCTGCGGGTCCCCGGCGACGGTGGGACGAAATCGCTGCGGTCCCTGCTGGACCGGCTCGACGAGTACTCGATCAGCGCCGAAGGTTTCTCCGTGCACACGCCGGACCTCGATGACGTATTCCTCGCCCTGACGGGCCACACCACGGAGGTAGTCGCGAAATGAACGCCAAATCCCCTTCGATGGTCATGTTGCGCCGCAACTTCAAACACATCGCCCGCAACCCGACCTCGGTGTTCAACGCGATCCTGATGCCGATAGTCGTCATGTTCATGTTCGTGTACATGCTCGGAGGCGCTTTCAGCGTCGGCACCAGGTACATCGATTACGCGACGCCGGGACTGATGCTGCTGGCCGTCTGCTACGGGCTGGGGGCCACCGCGACGTCGGTGAACTCCGACATGACGAAGGGCATCATCAACCGGTTCAAGGTCATGGACGTTTCCCGCGGTGCGGTGTTGACCGGCCACGTCGTCGCCAGTGTGTTGACCAACGTGATCGCCATCGGGGCGCTGGTCGGGGTGGCCTTCCTGCTGGGATTCAGCCCGTCGGCGGGTTTCCTCGACTGGCTGGGCGTGGCCGGCATGGTCGTGCTGCTCGGTTTCGCGGCCGGTTGGCTCACGGTGGCACTGGGACTGGCGGCGAAGTCTCCGGAGACGGCGGGTATGGCCGCCGTGCCGCTGGTCATGCTGCCGTTCTTCAGCAGCGCGATCGTCCCGGCGGAGAAGATGGGGGCGGGCGTCCGGCAGTTCGCGGAGTACCAGCCCTTCACACCGATCATCGAAACCATGCGCGGGCTGCTCAACGGCACACCGTCCACAAGCGACGCGGTCGTCGCCGTCGCCTGGTGCGTCGGCATCGCGCTGGTCGGGTACCTGTGGGCGCGCTCCACGTTCACGAAGCGAGCGTGATCCCGGCCAGTTCGCGCCAGTCCGTCCGCGCTCCCTCCCGCGTCGCCTCGGTGAACCGCGTGTCACCGAGGCGGCGCCGCGTGGCCTGCTCGATCCGGGCCACGTCAGGAAGCGAACGATCCGGGAGCCCGCTCACTCCGGCGCTCGCCGCGAGCAGCCGTGCGGCCTGCTCGTACTGTTCACGGCGCAGCGCGAAGTCCGCGATCCCGACGAGCACCTGGGCGATCATGAGTGGATGCCCCGCCTCGGAGGCTGCCTCGAAGGCGGCTACGCGGTGTTCAAGGGCCCCGTCGAGATCCTCGGCGAGGTAGCCGAGCAGGTCGTGTCTCACCGCGCGGACGTAGGCCCGCCCGCCCAAGTCGCTCAGCATCGCGGTGGCGGCGTCGAGCTGACGGCGCGCCTGCTCGACGTCACCGCTCCAGCGGGCGAGTTCGGCCTTCGCCAGCGCCAGTTCGGCCAGCGCCTCCGGCCAGGCGATCCGGTCCGCGTACCGCTGCGCCTCCGCCATGGCCGCCGCGCTCGACTCCTCATCGCCCGCGAGCCAGTAGAACTGGGCCTGCCGCGACCGCATGCGCACGACATCCTCGATGGCGCCGACCTCGGTGACGATCGCGATCGCCTGCTGGTAGTGCTCGGACGCCCCGGCGAACGCGCCGCGCACGGCGATCCGCTCCGCCAGTTCGGTCAAGGCGAACGAAATCCCCCACCGTTCGCCGATCGCGCGGAACTCGGCGAGCGCCGCCTCCAGGTACTCGTCCGCATCCCGGCCGCCGTGGCCGAGCTGGACCCGCATCTTGCCGAGCTGCAGCCTGGCCAGTGCGCGTACCCAGGGATCCTCGTCGGCGGTCTGCGGTTCGAACGCGGACAGGTAGGCGTCCGGCCCCTCCAGCAGGCGCGCCAGCGCGGAGGTCATCCTCAGCACGGGGTGCCGGCTCGGCACACGTCGGCTGATCTCGTCAGCCTTGCGGATCCACTCCTCCGCCTGGTATTGGTCACTCGCCCGCCCGGAGGTCATGAATCCCGTGACGAACACGTACACCAGACCCCGGATCTCGTCGGGCACCTCGCCGGGCAGGGCGGCGGCCGCCATGATCAGCTCGTTGGCCTCGGACTTGTGCCCGCCGAGCCACCAGTACCAGCCCGCGGCCGCCGCCAGCCGCATCGCTCCGTGCGCGTCGCCCGCCGCGAGCGCCCCCCGCATCGCGGCACCGATGTTGTCGTGCTCGGCTTCGAGCTTGGCGAGCCACACCAGTTGCTCGGCGCGGCGGAGATGTGGCTCCGCGGTTTCGGCGAGTTCGGTGAAGTACGCGAGGTGCGCGCGTCGCGTCGGATCCGATTCCCCGGCCTCCGCGAGACGCTGCTCGGCGTACTCCCTGATCGTGCCGAGCATCCGGTAGCGCGGCGCCCCTTCGCCGTTGGTGACCACGAGCGATTTCTCGGTCAGCGCGGTCAGCAGTTCGAGCACCTGCCACCCCTCGACGGTTTCGCCCGCGCAGACCCGCTCGGCCGCTTCCAGGCTCGCGCCACCGGAGAACACCGAGAGCCTGCGCAGGACCATCCGTTCGGGGTCGGTGAGCAGCTCCCAGCTCCAGTCGATCACCGCGCGCAGCGTCCGGTGGCGCGGCAGCGCGGTACGGCTGCCGCCGGTCAGCAGCCGGAACCGGTCATCGAGCCGCGTGGCGAGCTGGTCGAGGGACATGGTGCGCAGCCTTGCCGCGGCCAGTTCGATCGCCAGCGGCATCCCGTCCAGCGCCCGGCAGACGCGCGCCATGGTCGACCACGTCCGTGCGTCGGTGGTGAGATCCTTGCGCACCGCCAGTGCGCGGTCCCGCAGCAGCCGGACGGCCGGAGCGGACTTGATCCCGGCCGGGTCGGCGTCCTCCGCGGGCAGGACCAGCGGCGCGACCGGCCACAGCGCCTCACCGGTGATGCCGAGCGGTTCCCGGCTCGTCGCGAGGATCCGCAGCCGCCGGCACTCCCCGAGCACCCGGTGGGCGAACACCGCCGCGGAGTCGATCACGTGCTCGCAGTTGTCCAGTACCAGCAGCATGTCCCGCTCGCGGAGCGCGGCGACGACCCGGTCCGCCAACTCCGCGTCCGTCGCGTCGCCGAGCAGCGCGTCCCGAAGGCCGAGCGCGGCGAGCGTCGCCCGCGCGGCGCTGTTCCCGCCCCCCGTGTTGTCACCGTCGCCGCCGATGGCCGCGAGCTCCACCAGCCAGGTCCCGTCGGGCAGGTCGCCGAGCAGGGTGCGCGCGGTTTCCGTGGCGAGCCTGGTCTTCCCCGAGCCGCCCGGGCCGATCAGGGTGGTGAGCCGGTGGTCGGCGAGCAGTCCGCGGACCGTGGCGACGTCGGCGTCCTTGCCGACGAAGCTGGTCAGCTCGGCACGCAGGTTGGTCTTCCGGTCTTCCTCCCGCCGCCCCAACTCGCCCCGCAGCAGCGCGACGTGCAGTGCGGACAGCTCCGGGGAGGGGTCGACGCCCAGCGTGTCGGCCAGTGTTTCCCTCGTGCGCTGGTACACGAGCAGTGCCTCGGTGTCGCGACCGGTCGCGACGAGGGCACGCATCAGCGCGGCGACAAGCCGTTCTCGCACCGGATGCGCGGCCACCAGGTCGGTCAGTTCCGTGACCAGTTCCGCGCCGTGGCCGAGGCTGACCTCCGCGTCGAACCGGTCCTCCAAGGCGGTCAGGCGCAGCCCTTCGAGCCGGGTGACCGCCGCGTCGAACGCCGCACTGTCCTGCAGACCGACGTCCTGCATCGCCGCACCGCGCCACGAGGCGAGGGCCTCGCGCAGCAGCCGTATCCGGCCAGGGCCCTCGTCACCGCGGGCCTGGGCGACGAGGTTCTCGAAGCGCACGGCATCGACCGCGTCGGGATCCAGCCGCAACCGGTAGCCGTCCGTCTGCCCGTCGACCGACCCTTCCGGAAGCGCCTTCCGCAGCCGGGAAACCAGGCGCTGCAGAGCGTTTGCCGCGTCGGCCGGCGGGTTCTCACCCCAGATCCAGTCGACCAGCGTCGCCTTCGGGACCACCCGGCCCGGGTTGAGCGCGAGGGCGATCAGCAGCCCGCGCAGCCGCGCGCCCGGCACGTCGGCGAAGGAGCCGTCGCCCGTGCGAACCTCGAAGGGGCCCAGCATCCCGATCTGCACCCGGCCGATTTTGCCATGATCGACCGGCAGATCGTCGAGGCCGTCGTGCCGGATCAAGAAGCTCAAGCCCTTCGGCTCGACGGGTCGAGCCGCACGGCCAAGCCGTCCAGCAACGAGCGCAGACCCAGTTCGAACAGGTTGTCCAGGACCAGGTCGTAGCCATCCTCGGACAGCGCGGTGAGCATCCTGGCGAAGGTGGGGTGGCGACCGGAGTCGATGATCGTCCCCAGCGCTGCCGCCTGGTTGTCCATCCAGTCGTCTTCGGTCATCCCGGAGGAGCCGAGCGCATGCTGTTCGCGCTCGAGGTGGATCGCGATGCCCTGGATGTAGCTGAAGAGCAACACGTGCAGGTCGCACATCTCGGCCGCGCCGAGGCCGAAGTCGTCCAGCGCGGTGAGCGCCCAGTCCGCGTGCACCGCGAGGTTGGGCAGTGGCAGCGGCCGGGTGACCGGGGCGAGCTGGGCCAGCCACGGATGGCGTTGGTACAGCGACCACATCGTGCGTGCGCAGAGTTCGAGACGGGAACGCCAGCCGGCGGGCGGCCGCGCCGGATAGCCCCGTTCACCGTATGCCGCGTCGGCCATCAGCATGATCAGTTCGGGTTTGCCGGCGACATGTCGATACGGGGCCATCGCCGCGACCCCGAGCCGGGCCGCGACGCCGCGCATGGACACCGCGGCAAGCCCTTCGGCGTCGGCGATCGCGATGGCGGTCCGCACGATCCGCTCACGAGTGAGGTCCCGCCGCGGGTCGCCGGGCGCGGGCGGGTGCACCGGCCGGTGCTTTCCCGTCTGCGGGCGGCCCGGACCGGCGACCACGGTGCCGGACCGGGGTTCGGCGCGGACCAGTCCCTCCTGGCTCAACGTGGCGAGTGCCTTCGCCGCGGTGGCCGTCGCGACGCCCCAGTCGGCGGCGATCCGGCGGACGGAGGGCACCTTGGCGCCCGGTGCCAGTTCCCCTCGCGTGATCTGGCGCCGCAGCTCCGCCGCGATGCGCAGGTATCGCCGTTCGGCAGGCATCGGCTCCTCCCTTCTGTGCTAGCACAGTTGGCCCACTGTCCTAGGTCAGTTTTGGCTGCCCGGCCGTGGCAGAGGCATTGTGTGCCGCGTAATCGCAAGACGTGTACAGCGTATTCTCACTGGAGGTGGATGATGCGGAACGTCCTCGTGTCCGGGGCAGGCGTCGCCGGATCGGCTCTTGCCTACTGGCTGCGGCGCAAGGGCTTTTCGGTGACCGTGGTGGAGCGGGCCCCGGCGCCGCGCACGGGCGGGCAGGCGGTCGACATCCGCGGCGTCGCGCTCGACGTGGTAGGCCGGATGGGCCTCACGGACCGCGTGCGAGCGGCCCGTACGCGGATGCGCGGGATGTCCATGATGGATGGTGAAGGCAACGAAGTGTTCCGGTCCGAGGAGCGCACCTTCAGCAGCGGCCGCCTGGACGGCGACGATGTCGAGCTGCTGCGCGAGGACCTCATCGCGATGCTGCACCAGACGACCGGGAATCAGGTCGAGTACGTCTTCGGCGACTCGATCAGCGCCCTGGTGCAGCAGGCGCGCGGGGTGCGGGTCGAGTTCGAGGGCAGCGGCACGCGCGATTTCGACCTCGTGATCGGCGCGGACGGCGCGCACTCGGCCGTACGAGGGCTCGCCTTCGGCCCGGAACAGCGCTACAGCCACCACCTCGGCCAGTACCTGGGGATCTTCCCGATGCCCAACGTGCTTGGCCTGGACAACTGGCAGCTGTGGTTCCGCGACGAAGCGTCCGGTTCGGGCGGCGCCATCTACCCCGTGCGCGACAACACCGAGCTGCGCGTCACGCTCGGCTTCGGTTCCGAGCCGCTGACCTACGACCACCGGAACGTCCGGCAGCAGAAGCGGTTCCTCACCGAACGACTGGCGGGTCTCGGCTGGTGCGTCCCGACTCTGCTGTCCGCGATGGACACCGCAACCGACTTCTATTTCGACGCCATGGCCCAGATCCGCATGGATCACTGGACCGCGGGCAGGGTGGCGCTGGTCGGCGACGCGGGCTACTGCGCCTCGCCACTGTCCGGGCAGGGCACCAGCCTGGCCCTGGCCGGTGCCTACGTGCTCGCCGACGAACTGGGCCGGTCGGAAGACCACGCCGCCGCGTTCGAGGCCTACGAACAGCGGTTGCGCCCGTTCGTCACGCTCAACCAGGCGCTGGCCACCGAGAACCCGGCCGGTCCGGCGGCCGAGGAGTCGGTGGAGCGGGCCAAGAACGCCCTCTCGCTGGACGCCGACGTGCCGACCGGCGTGTGAGCCGGGGCGCCGGAGGGCGGAAATCACACGCCAAGGGCGCCCAGGACCAAAGCGGCGACGGCCTCGCGGTGGTCGGGGGTGTCCCGCCACCGCAGTCTGCGTCCGGCCTCGACCACCACGCCGAACCCGGCGTGCACCAGCACTCGGGCCTGGCGCGAATCGAGGTCCGGGCGTGCCAGCCGCAGTTGCTGCTCCCAGACGGCGATGTGCTCACGCTGCGCGACGACCAAGGGCCGCTGCAGCTCGGCGGGCAGGCCGACGAGTTCGGCGTGGGCAACGCTGGTGAGCGCGGTGTGCTCGAAGCTGTAGGCCACGTAGGTCGCCGCCAGCGCGACCACGGCGTCCTGCGGGTCGGTCACCCCGCGAAGGTTCTGTTCCACCGCCTGGGTCAACAGGTCCGCCGCCTGCAGGCAGGCCGCGGCCAGGATGTCGGCCTTGCCGGGGAAGTACCGGTAGATCGCGGACGGGACCAGCCCCACGGCCTCGGCGATCCTGCCGTTCGTGACGTTGGCGAACCCGTCCCGTTCGAACAGCGGGACGGCGGCCGCGAGAATCTCCGAGCGCCGGGTGCGCGGCACGGGCTGGGCGGGCAGTTCGACGAGGTGGGCACTCCCGATGCCCGCCGTGGGGTCGGTCGCGACCACACGCAGGGCGGAGGCCAGCAGCAGGTCTTCGGCCCGCCGTTGGGCGATCGAGGTGCGATGCATCGTGATGGACCCGATCGCACCGAGGGCCGCGGCGGCTCGCAGGTGTTCGCCGGGTAGCGGATGCTCGCGGCGCACCACGTCGGTCACGCGCTCGACGACGTGGGCGAACTTCGCCCGGAGCACCCGGCGATCCTCGCGGTTGAGGTACCGCGCCTCCCACCGGTACAAGCCACCCGACGCGCGATGGGCGACGGTGACCCGGGTGGCGGCGGCGAGCACGTCCGCCAAGGCCGCTTCGGGTGGCACCTCGTCGAGCGCGGCGACGAGCCCGTCCACCATGCCGTTCGCGCACTCGGCGAACAGCGCGTACTTGTTCGGGAAATGCCGGTACAGTGCCGCCGCGGTGATGCCGACGCCGGCCGCGATCTCTTCCATGGACGCCCCGTGGTAGCCGCGCCTGCTGAACACCCGGCCGGCCGCTTCGACGATGAGCTGCTTGCGGTTGCGCGGTCGAAGGGCCGCGGCGGACTCGGCGGTCACCGCGGCACCCGGGCGGAAGTGCGCGGGAACAGGGCCATACGCGCCAGTCAACCACGAACCCAACCAAGTCCCCGACACCAGCGGGGCGCGGCCGCCCGGCAGGCCGCCCGGCGGACCGATTCAGCTCGGAGATGCCCCTTGCCGACCGACGGCCGACCTCGATATGTTAATGAGAAATCTCGTCATCGACCGAGTGGAAACCTGCCTGATCTGCCATTGCCTCAAGGACAGTTGCCGACCACACCTACCAAGGAAGCTAGGTAAGTAAATGAGCAATCTCAGCAGAAGAAGCGTCCTGTCCCTCGGCGCCGCGTTGGGCTTGGTGAGCGTGGCGGGCACCGCCCCGGCCTGGGCGTGGTCGCCCGCGGGCTCGATGGCCGGAACCGGCACGGGCACCGACCCGTGGTGGGTCTGGGACGACGAAGTGGACGCGCTGGTGGCGGGGCTCATCGACACCGGCCAGGTCCCCGCGGTCAACACCGCGCTGAAGTCGTGGGTGAACAATGGCGACCCGTTGCCCGGCGGCCTGCCCGCCGACCTCACCGCCTACCTCCAGCAGGTCAACCAGCTGCCCTCCTGGGCCGACCGCGACAAACTGCGTCTCGCCGCCGACTTCAACCGCCGCAAGGACACCTACCTGTTCATGCTGTACGGCCTCGGCAGCGGCATCATGAGCACGGTCATCCCGCGTGAAGCCAGGTCGGTCTACTGGTCCGCGGGCGGCGCCAACATGCAGGACCGCGCGGCCAAGACGTTCACCTTCGGCTACGACCTGAGCGAGCTGACCGCCTTCGAACCCACGGGTCAGTTCCTGGTCACGGCCAACAAGACGCGACTGGTGCACGCGGCGGTGCGTCATCTGCTCCCGCAGTCGTCGCACTGGGAGGCGGTCACCAACGAGCAGATCCCGATCAGCAACGGCGACATCCTGGTCACCTTCCACAGCCTCGGCACCTTCGTGCACCGGAAGCTGCTCGAATGGAAGGTCCCGATGTCGGCCGCGGACGAGGATGCCTTCCTGCACATGTGGCAGGTCGCCATCCACCTGCTCGGCGTGCGCGACGAGTTCATCCCCAAGACATGGGCCGACGCGGACGCGCAGTCGGCGCAGGTGCTCACGCCGATCCTGGCCCCGACCCCCGAGGGCAGGGAGCTGGCCCAGGACCTGCTCGGGCTGACCGCGCAGATCGACCTGGGCGTCACCCGCGGTTTCCTCAACGAGTTCGTGCGCTACGTGCTCAGCGACGCGATAGGCGACTGGCTCGGCCTGCCGCGCGACTACGCGGCGGCCACCCTGATCCGCACCGTGTGGCCCGCCTACATCGCCTTCCGTGAGGGGCTGATCCCGGTCGCGCCCGCCGAGTTCTACCTGTTCGACCAGTTCGTGCGCGCGATCGCGATGCTGTTCCTCAACAAAGGCACCTCACCGACGAGCACGCCCATCACGATTCCCACCGCGAACCGGCCGGGAGCCTGAACCGCGGCGGGGAGGCCGGCCCGGCGCCCGGGGAGCGAGTCGTCCGAGGGGGACGACTCGCACCTCGCACGATCCGTCGACCATCCATAGTGGAGCGATCCGAAAAGGAGTGCCGGGCCCGTCCAGGAGGGACGGGCCCGGCATTGCGAGCGGGGATCACCCGGTCGCTACGGCGTGACGGTCACCGGCAGTGTGCTCGAGGTGGAGCCCAGGAAGTTGCTGTCGCCGTTGTAGACGGCCTTGATGGAATGAGTGCCGATCGAGAGGGTTGAGGTGCTGTAGGTGGCGACTCCGCTGGGGTCGAGAGTGGCGGTGTTGAGCAGGGTGGTGCCGTCGTAGAAGCTGACCGTGCCGGTGGGGGTGCCGGTCGCCGGTGCGACGGCGGTGACGGTGGCGGTCATGGTCACCGTCTGCCCGGACCGCGGGCTCAGGGGTACCACGGTGAGCGCGGTGTTGGTGCTGGCCTTGGGAGCGTTGACGGCCACCAGCACCGGGGAGGAGACCAGACCACCCAGGTAGTTCGTGTCACCGAGGTATGTGGCGGTGACGACGTGGGTCCCGCTGGGAAGAGTGGTGGTGAAGACGGCTGTCCCGTTGTTCAGCGTCGCGCTGCCCAGCACCGCGGTTCCGTCGTTGAACCGCACCGTCCCGGTGGGAACGAAGCCGCCGGCTCCGGCGGGCGGGATGACGTCCACGAAGAAGGTCACCGGTTGGCCGGGCGTCACGGAGGACGGCGATTCGTTGAGCACGACCGCGGCATAGGCCTGTCCGACCACATGGTCGACCGTGTTCGAGTCGGAGCCCTCGAAGTTGACATCGCCACTGTAGTGGGCGCTGATGTGGTGCGTACCCACGCCGAGATTCGTCGTGGTGAATCGCGCTATCCCGCCCCCTCGCCCGTTCGGGGCCACCGGCGCGCTGCCCAGCAGCGTGCTGCCGTTGTCGTCGTAGAAGTAGACCGTCCCGGTCGGCGCCTCGGCACGTTCGGTGTCCGGGGTGACGGTCGCGGTGAAGGTCACCGGCTGCCCCAGCGTCGTCGATTCCAGTGACTGGGTGAGCAGGGTCGTGGTGGGCGTCAGTGCGTTGATCGCCAGGCTGTGAACGCTGCCGGCGGCGATGGTGGCGACAGTGGTGTCCCCCGGCAACGACACCGCGACGGGGCTCGTCCGTTCGGTGAAGGTTCCCTCGCCCACCTGTCCGTAAGAATTGTCGCCCCACCCCAGAGCGTGACCGGTGGAGGTCATCGCCAGGCTGTGGTAGTCGCCGCCTGCCACCTCGGTGATCGTCGTGCCCGGCAGCGATATGGGCACCGGGACATAGCTCGAGGTGTGCGTGCCGTCGCCCAGTTGACCGGACGAGTTGTCGCCCCAGGTGAGTAGCCCGTTGTTCGAGGTCACCGCCAAGCTGTGCGCCCCACCAGCGTCGATGGTCTTGACGATGGTGCCAGGAGGTAGCGATACCGGCACCGGCGTCGGCTGGTTCGCGCCGCTGGTGTCGCCGTTGCCCAGTTGGCCACTCCAGTTGGCGCCCCAGGCCAGCACCGCCCCGTCCGAGGTCAGGGCCAAGCTGTAAACGCCCCCGGCGGCGATGGCGGTGACGGTGACTCCCGTGGGTAGCGACAGCGATACCGGCACCGGCGTCGGCTGGTTCGTGCCGCTGGTGTCGCCGTTGCCCAGTTGGCCGTACCAGTTGGCGCCCCAGGCCAGCATGGTCCCGTTCGAGGCCAGGGCCAGACTGTGATAAGCCCCGGCGGCGATGGCGGTGATGGTGACTCCGACAGGTAGCGACAGCGATACCGGCACCGGTACCAAACTGCTGTCGAACGTGCCGTTGCCCAGTTGGCCGTACCAGTTGGCGCCCCACGCCAGCACGGTCCCGGTCGAGGTCAAGGCCAAAGCGTGATAGGCGCCTGCGGAGACAGCGGTGACAGTGGTGTCCGACGGTAGCAACACCGGCACCGGTACGTCGCTGTTGGTGGTCGAGTCGTTGCCCAGTTGGCCGTAGGAGTTGTAGCCCCACGCCAGTGCCTGCCCGGTGGAGGTCACCGCCAGGCTGAAGGAATATCCACCGTCGGTTCCGGTCACCAGGACGTTCGGGGGCAGTGAGGAGAACACCGGCACATTTCGGTTGACGGTGCTGCCGTCACCCAGTTCGCCGTACACGTTGTCGCCCCAGGCCAGTTCGTAGCCGGGCGGGGTGGTCGCCGTGGCCTGAGGGAACCCGCCCGATGCCGCGCGTGTGGCGGCAAGGCTGCTCGACGCGGTCGAAGTGGGTGTGGTCGGGGCGACCGTCAGGGGTACCGCCGCCGAGGTGGAGCGGTCGTAAATGCCGCCGAACTCGAAGAAGGCGGTGACGTTGTACGAACCCGGTGCGAGGTGGGTGGTCGTCCACGTCACGACGCCGCTGCCGTCAGGCGGAAGCAGGAGGGAAGCCAGATGAGTGGTCCCGCTCTCAAGGCGGACCCCGCCGCTGACGGGCTGGGGGGCACTACTGGCGGGAGTGACGGTGACGGTGAACGTCACCGGCCAGCCGGCCGGAACGGAATCCGGTGAGATCGTCAACGTCGTGGTGGTGGCGATGAGCATGTCGTCCTCCCCAGGCCAACGGGTAACGGATAACGGATGGTGGCGTGCGCTCGATCCGGTGCTCGGCGGCCCACTGCCGGGCGTACCGAACTTGATCTCCAACACAGAAAGTAACAAGGTCGATTGGCCGCCATAATGGGGCGATTTCCTCCCGGGTTTGTTGGCGCATTTGGGCCCGAGGACAGGAGATCGAGTCAGTCGAATGCCTTGAAACGCTTGAGAAAGCAAGTCGGGACGACGGCAAAGTGGACGATCGGATGATCCCGGCAATGGGCCGTCGTACGGCGCCTTGATCATTTCCCGAGGGTGGCGCCGAGATCGAGACAATGAACGGCGATTTTCGCCTCACCTCGATCGGGCGAATTTTTCCGGTGGGTCTTCATGCGCCCCCCGGATCGTGCCGATGAGCCCCAGCGTCGAGTCATCGACAAACGGCGAGCACCGCCACAGGAGGCGATACGCGGAACGCGACCCCTACTCGAGGACCGTGGATCAGAGGGCGAGGCTCGGCGTGATCACGCCAATGTTGTCACTATCGATAGGAACCAGATGAACTTGGATCTACGCGTCGGGCGGCGGAACACTTCGTCCCCGCACGAGGGGGAACAGTCCACACGCGGGCCGCGTGTGGTCCTGACCAGTTTGCGAGGACACGCGGGCCGCGTTTTCGGGCTCCTGACGGCCCTCATCCTCGGGCTCGGCACGTTCGTGCTCACGGCACCGGCGGCGCAGGCGGTGGGGGGACCCAGCAGCGTGGGTGCCTCCGTCTTCCCCACCACGGTCAGCCCGGGGCAGACGGTTCAACTCCAGGCGAGCATCATCTGCACAATCCCCACCGAACATCCATCGGGTTACGTTCAGTTCCTCGACGGTGGGACGCAGATCGATGGCAACGTTCCCATTGCCCCCACGACAAGCCAGTCCACGAGTGTCATTGCCTTCTACAACCCGACGACGTCCGGAACTCACCAGATCTCGACGGTGTACGTCTCCGACAACTCGGCGGGTAGCTGTGCCGGCAACACGTCGTCGTCCACGCCGCTGCTGGTCTCGACGTCGACGCTGAGCCTGACCACCAACCCGCCCTCGCCCGTCGCGCCGGGCGCCCCGATCACCGTCACCGCCAAGGTCTCCTGCACCGGAGTCACCACGGCTACCGGTTTCGTCCAGTTCTACGACAACAACAGCCCCATCGACGGCCCCCTGGCGCTGGACTCCACCGGCACCGCGAACCTGTATCTGCTGACCGGACTGCCGGTGGGCAGCCACACCATTCGCGCGGACTACACCAACGGTAACTGCCCCGACACGACGCAGAGCACCGTGATCGTGGTGGGCGGCACCAGTAACGTCATGGTCTCGACCGTGCCGGCGAACCCGACCGCCGGTGCGCCGGTCCGGCTGGTGGCCCAGGTCACCTGCACCGGTGGCACGCCGACGGGCACCGTCCAGTTCTACGACAACACCGTGCCGGTCGGTTTGCCGCAGCCGGTGAACAGCGGAACGGCCTTCCTGGACCTGCCGAACGGCCTGACGCAGGGCAACCACACCGTTCGTGCGGACTACAGCGGTAACGGCAGCACGTGTCTGCCCGGGTCCAATTCGACCATGGTGGTGGTCGGCGCGGCGGTCTGCCGGACGATCAACTACACCGTCAACACCGGCCTCAGCGTGACCACCCCGATCTGCCTGGGCCCGAACGCCCGCATCCAGGGCAGCATCACCATCAGCGGCAGTGGTTCGCTGACCACGGCCGCGGGCGCGTACATCGGTGGCGGCGTGACCGCCAGCGGTGGGGCCGGGGTGACGCTCTGCGGCACCACGGTGTCCGGGCCGATGAGCCTCAGCGGTGTGTCCGGGGCCATCACCATCGGTGACCCGACCGCCGGGTGTGCGGGCAACCAGATCTACGGCCCGCTGAGCCTGACCGGCAACACCGGCCCGATCAGGGTCTTCAACAACATCATCTACGGCAGCCTCACCTGCGGTGGCAACCTCGGCACGGCCACCGGAACGGGGAACACCGTCTACGGCAGCCGCAACTGCCCGGACATCATGTGACGCGTTTCCGACGCGCCATCCGGTGAGGACCGGCAAGTAAGCGATCCACACCAGCCAGTGGGCGTCCGCCCGCCGCAGCACTCGCGGCGGACGGGCGCCCACGTCTTTTCGCCCGACATGTCCGGTTCTCGTCCGCTCGTGTTGCGGGC
>NZ_VJWX01000419.1 GCF_007713715.1 Amycolatopsis rhizosphaerae | reverse complement strand
GCCCGGGCCCTGGCGAGGAACCCGGCCCGGTCCTGCCCGCCGATCCCGGCGGGCAGGGCGCCGAGCAGCGGTGCGCCGGCGGCGACCGGCAGGTCCACCACATTGCAGAGCATGGCCAGATCGGGCTCGGCAGGCCACGAGCCGATCACCACACCGGGCACGTGCAGGCCGCGAGCGGTGGCGACCTCCGCGGTGAGCGCCGTGGCGTTGAGCGTGCCGAGGCCCGCCTCGGCCACCACCAGGACGGCGGCGCCGAGCGCCCACGCGACGTCGGCGAGGGTGCTGCCATCGGGGCCGAACCGGACCAGCAGGCCCCCCGCCCCCTCGACCAGCACCAGATCGTGTCCGGTGCCGAGTTCGGTCGCCGCCGCGGCGATCTCGGCAGGCCCGACCACCGGGATGCCGCTGCGCCGGGCGGCCGCCTCCGGCGACAGCGGGTCCGGGTAGCGCCGCAGCTCGCGCGTGGTGACTTCGCCCGCCAGCCGCACCACCTCGGCGAGGTCACCCGGCTCGCCCGGAGCCACGCCCGTCTGCGCCGGTTTGAGCACCGCGACCCGCCTGCCGTCCGCCCTGCCGAGTGCGGCGATCGCGGCGGTCACGGCCGTCTTGCCGACGCCGGTACCCGTTCCGGTCACTACCAGGATGCTCACGGCAGTTCACCGTAGTACCGGCGTCGGCGCAGTGGCCCTTCCCCGCTTCAATTCACCGCCGATCGCCTCCTAACCGGTGACGCTCCGGCGGCCCGCCGAGGTGAACGTGCCGCTTCCGGCGTCGTAGAGGTGCACCCTGGCTGCACCCACGTCGAAGTACATGCCCACCAGTTCGATGTCCCCGCGCGCCTGGGCACGGGCGATGGTCGGGTACTCCCGGAGCCGGTCGAGCTGTTGCAGCACGTTGTGCAGCGCCAGTCGGTCGGTTTCCGATCCGGGCACCTCGCCCTCGATCGTGACCGGCGAGTGCCGCCGGGCCCGCTCCAGGCTCGGCGCGGCATGCCGCAGCCACGTGCGCAGGGCGGGGCTGTCCGCCGGGGCCCCGTCGATGAGGGCCTTCATCGCCCCGCACGAGGAATGCCCGCACACCACGATCTCGCGCACCTTAAGCACGTCCACGGCGAACTCCAGTGAGGCCCCGATCGAGGCGTCGGCCCCGTCCTCGCAGAGGGCGTGGTCCGGCACCAGGTTGCCGATGTTGCGGATGGTGAACAGGTCGCCCGGCCCGCTGCTGGTGATCAGGTTCGGCACGATCCGCGCGTCGCCGCAGGTGAGGAACAACGTCTGCGGTTCATGCACGTTCGCCAGCCTGCTCAGGATCGGCCGGACCAGTTCCGCGGTGCGGCGCTCGAACTCCACCATTCCCCGGCGCATCGAGCTTTCCGGCGAGCGCTGGGCGGGGACCTCCACCGCCGTGTCCTCCTGCCCGCGCTGCCACTGCGACCACGGGGCGAACCAGCGGGGCACGACCGGCTTGGCCCGCGCCCGGTGCACGGTCGGTTCCCCCGCCTTGCCGCGCTCGAACCACGGGTGCCCGATCTCGTCCACCAGTACCCGGCCCCCGGCCCGCTCGTGGGCCTGCTGCCAGCTCGAAAGGAGGTCGAAGGCGGCGTGGTCGAGGTAGTCGACGACGAGTTCGAGGGTGACGCGCGTGCCCCGTGGGATGCCGCCGAGGACGGCCGAAAGCCGGGGGATCGACAGGGCCGACAGCGCGCCTTCGACCACGACACGCCATTCCTCGCCGTCGCGTTCGGCGTGGATGCCGGCCCAGAGCAGCCGCCGCAGCATGATCACCGCGGCGGTGCCGAGCCCGACCAGCACCCCGGTGAGCAGATCGAACGCGACCACCCCGCCCAGCGTGATCAGGTAGACCGGCAGATCCCCGTGCCGGAGCACGTCCTTGATGTGCTCGACGTTCACCAGCCGGGCACCCACGTGCACCAGGAGCCCCGCCAGCGCGGCGAGCGGGATGTTGCGGACGAGCCCGGCCAGCACCGCCACGAACAGCAGGACCCACAGCCCGTGCAGCACCGCGGAGGCGCGGGAGCGCGCGCCGGACTGGACGTTGGTGGAGCTGCGGACGATCACACCGGTAACGGGCAGGCCGCCGAGCGCCCCGGACGCTAGGTTCGCGGCCCCCTGCCCCACGAGTTCACGGTTGAGATCGGCTCTCGGCCCGGTGTGCATCTTGTCGGTGGCCACGGCGGAGAGCAGGCTCTCGACACTCGCGACCAGCGCCACGGTCACGGCGGCGAGGCCGAAGTCGAACCAGCCGCCGTCGGGAAGCATCGGCACGAAGCGGATTTCGAGCACGTTCGACGGCACGTCCACGCGGGGCACGTTCATACCGGCGGCCACGGACAGGACCGTGACCCCGGCGATGGCGACCAAGGGGCCTGGCACCTTGCGGACGGCCGCGGGCAGCCTGCCCCAGATCAGCAGCACGGCGATGGTGAGCAGGCCGAGCAGAGTGGCCTGGCCGTGCAGGGCCACCAGTTGGCGCGGGAGCTGGAGCAGGTTGTCCACGGGGGAGCTCTGTGCGCTGCCGCCCAGTACGACGTGCAGCTGGGCCAGCACGATGGTCACGCCGATGCCGGCGAGCATGCCGTGCACGATGGCCGGGGAGATGGCGAGCGCGGCGCGGGCCACGCGGCTGAGCCCGAAGAGGATCTGCAGCATTCCGGCCAGCATGGTGATCGCACAGGTGGCGGCCCAGCCGAACTCGGCGATGGTCTCGGCCATGATCACGGTGAGCCCCGCCGCCGGACCGCTGACCTGCAGGGCCGATCCGCCGAGCGCTCCGGCCACTATGCCGCCGACGATCGCCGCGATCAGCCCGGCGACCACCGGGGCCCCCGAGGCGAGCGCGATGCCCAGCGAGAGGGGAACCGCCACCAGGAACACCACCAGCGAAGCCGGGAGGTCGTGGCGCAGGGTGTGCAGCGCCGACCGCCAGCGCGGGCCGGGTGGTGCGTGCTCGTGCTCGCGTTCACGAGCGGACAGGTCGATCATTCGTGCCTCCGTCATGAGGGCCCCGATACGGGGGGTGGCAGGGGAATCCGGCATCCGCGATGACAGCCGGCAATCCAGTGATACCGAAAACCGGGCGGAATGTCCGTTATGTAAAGAGATCCTCACGTCTTGTTCACAATGAACCGCGAGCGACATTCCGGGAGATTCCGGACCAAACCACGCAACCCGGAGCAGGAAAGCGTCACTCTCACGAGTGGCGACATCGGACGTTGACGACACCGCGTGATCACTTTTCCCGCAGTCACCGCGCTCACACCAAATCGGGTGAACCTTGGCTCCGTCCACTCAGGACACTGCCGCCAGTGCTCCGTGGAAGCCGCCTCAGGCCACGCGCGCGGCGGCCACCATCGCCTCCGCGATCGAGGCGATCTCGTCGTCGCCACACAGGTACGGCGGCATGGTGTACACCAGGTCGCGGAACGGCCGCAGCCACACCCCGCGCTCCGTGGCGGCCACCGTCGCCTTCGCCAGGTCCACCGGATGATCGAGCTGCACCACCCCGATCGCCCCGAGCACCCGCACGTCCACCACCGTGCCGAGCCCGGAGGCGGCGGCGAGACCCGCGCTCAGGCCGGCCTCGATCCGCCGGACCTCCGCCCGCCAGTCCCGCTCGGCCAGCAGGTCGAGCGAGGCGTTGGCGACCGCCGAGGCCAGCGGGTTGCCCATGAACGTGGGACCGTGTGCCAGCACCGGCACCTCGCCCCGCGAGATCCCGGCGGCCACCTCCGGCGTGCACAGCGCGGCGGCCAGGCTCAGGTAGCCGCCGGTCAGCGCCTTGCCGAGGCACAGGACGTCGGGGGTCACCCCCGCGTGCTCCGCGGCGAACAGCGCGCCGGTGCGCCCGAAGCCGGTGGCGATCTCGTCGAAGACCAGCAGCACGTCATGGGCCTCGGTCAGCTCGCGCAGCACCCGGAGATATCCGGGGTGGTGGAATCGCATGCCCCCGGCGCCCTGGACCACGGGTTCGACGATGACGGCGGCCAGTTCCCCGGCGTGCCGCGCGATCGACGCCTCGAGAACATCCACATAGGACTGTTCCACCGGTGCACCGAAGCCCGCGGGCGGTTCGGGCACGAAGACCTGCTCCGGCAGCACACCCCGCCACAGCGCGTGCATTCCGCCCTCCGGATCGCACACGCTCATCGGGTGGAAGGTGTCTCCGTGGTAGCCCCCGCGCCAGGTCAGCAGACGGCGCTTCTCCCCGCGCCCCGCCGACCGCCAGTACTGCAGGCACATCTTGACCGCCACTTCGACGGCCACCGACCCCGAATCGCAGAGGAAAACGTGCTCCAGCCCGTCCGGGGTCAGCTCCGCCAGCCGCGTGGCGAGCCGGATCGCCGGTTCGTGCGTCAGCCCGCCGAACATGACATGGCTCATCCGGCCCGCCTGCGTGGTCAGGGCCGCGTCGAGCACCGGGTTCCGGTAGCCGTGGATGGCCGCCCACCACGAGGACATGCCGTCCACCAGCTCCCGGCCGTCCGCCAGCCGCAACCGCACCCCGGAGGCCTCGGTCACCAGCAGCGGCGGCACCTGCCCCGGCATCGGGGCGTAGGGATGCCACACGTGCCGGGCGTCGAGAGCGAGCAGTTCCTCCGGGCGCACAGCCGGCACCCTACCCCGGTGCTCCCGCGGGACTCAGCCGACGCGGACCGGCAGGGTTTCCAGTGCCCGGATCAGCGTGCTGTCCCGCCACCGCAACGCCCCCGCCTCTCCGTCGAGTTCCAGCTTCGGGAACCGGCTCACCAGCTTGCCCAGTGCGATCCCGGCTTCGAGGCGGGCCAGCGGCGCGCCGACGCAGTAGTGGATCCCGTGCCCGAAGGCGAGATGGCCCCCGGCCGCACGGGTCACGTCGAGCCGGTCGGGTTCGGGGAACCGTTCCGCGTCCCGGTTCGCGGCCATCAGCGACACCATGACGAACTCGCCCTCCGGGATTTCGACCTCACCGACGAGGACCGGCTCGGTCGTGAAGCGCACGGTGGCGACATTGATCGGACCGTCGAACCTCAGGAACTCCTCGACCGCGTTGGGCACCAGCGAGGGATCCGACCGCAGCATCGCGAGCTGATCGGGGTGGCGCAGCAGGGCCAGTACACCGTTGCCGATCAGGTTGACCGTGGTCTCGTGGCCCGCGACCAGCAGCAGGAAGGCCATCGAGACGAGTTCGACCTCCGAGAGCTGATCGTCCGCGTCCGACACGTGGACCAGGTCGGAGAGCAGATCCTCGGTCGGTTTCCCGCGCTTGGCCGCGATCAGTTCGGCGAGGTAGGCGGCCAGCGCGGTGGAATCCTCGTGCAGCCGCTCGGGGGTTGAGGCCGAGACGATGGTGTTGGACCAGGCCCGGAACCGGTCGCGATCCGTGCTGGGCACCCCGAGGAGTTCGCAGATGACCGTGATCGGCAGCGGGAAGGCGAAGGCCTCGAGCAGGTCCACCGTGCCCGCCGCGGCCACCTCGTCGAGCAACTCGTCCGCGATCTCCTCGATCCGGGGCCGCAAGCGGGACACGGTGCGCGCGGTGAACGCCTTGTTCACCAGCTTGCGCAGCCGGGTGTGATCCGGTGGGTCCGTGTTGAGCATGTGCGCGGCCAGCGACGAGGAGAAGGCGGCCTGGCCCGTCGCGGTGATCCTCTGCCGGAACAGCTCCGCCGCCCGCTGGTTGTCCTTGCTCAGCCGGGGATCGGCGAGCAGCTCCCTGGCCTCGGCGTAGCGGGTGACCAGCCAGACCCGCAGACCTCTCGGCATGATCGCCGGGCGGACCGGTGCTTCGGCACGCAGAGCGGCATAGACGGCGTGCGGATCGTGGATGAAGTCGTGATCGAGCTGGACCGGCTCGTCGAGCAGCATGTCCTTTTCCTCCCACCAGTGACCGTCCTCGTGTCCCGACAACGGCTCACCGGGGGAAATCGTGCCCGTGCTCAGCGGGTGGCTGCCGCCAGCGCCTCCGCCACGCGGTCCATCTTCGCCTGCCAGTACTCGTGCTGCGCGGCACGTTCTTCCGGACCCGAAAGCCGTTCCTGGTGGAATCGCAGCGCGGTCTTCGGGCCCGACGACCGGACCGTCACCTGCACCGTGGAGTCGTGCCCCCAGCCGGACGGGCGCCAGGTCAGCCGCACCCGGTCCAGCGGGTGGAAACTCCGGATCTCCCCGGTGATTCCGTCGTCGGTCCGGTAGGGCGCGCCTCGTTCGAGCGGGAGCGGCACACCCGGCCCGAGCCAGAGT
>NZ_VJWX01000418.1 GCF_007713715.1 Amycolatopsis rhizosphaerae | reverse complement strand
CGGTGCCGGAGTCGATCGTGTAGGTCTGGGTGTAGTCGTCCTTGCTCTTCACGGTGATCGAAGTGGCGCTGAGCGCGCTCACCTCACCGGTCTGCAGCCGTTCGGTGACGTAGCCGCCGTTCTGTGAAAGGGTGAAGTCGCCGTGCAGCGCCGACAGCAGGGTGGACGCCGCGCCACCGTTGCGGCCGCCCATCTGGCCGCCGAAGCCGCCGGGGCCGCCCGTCCTGCCCATGCCGCCCTGCCCGTTGGCGCTGTTCGCCGAGGCGCCGGCGTAGATCGCCACCCCGCCGACGGCGACGATGGCCACCGCGACGCCCGCCGCGATCGCGGTCTTCCTGCCGGACCACTTCGGCGTGGGGGGTTGCGGGTCGCCCCACGCCGGGGGAGCCTGCGGTGTGGTCGTCGGCTCGCTGCTCATGGTTTCCTCTCCAGAAGTGTTCGGCGCCCTGCCACGACCAGGTTGTTGACGCTGCCTGTGTGCAGGCTGTGCACCCGATGGGCGCGGCCTGTGCACTGGCGCCGCACAGGAAACGCACAGCGTTCTTTCAGGCGGGGCCTACCCGCCTGACCGAGGATGGCACCATGACCAGCATGAACGCCGGCCAGAGCAAGGCCGATCTGCAGCACGCCGACGGTTCCCCGGTCCGCGTCCTCGTCGTCGACGACGAGGTGACGCTCGCCGAACTGGTGTCCATGGCGTTGCGCATGGAAGGCTGGGACATCCGCAGCGCGGGAACCGGGAGCGAAGCCATCCGGATCGCGCGCGACTTCCGCCCCGACGCGGTCGTGCTGGACGTGATGCTGCCCGACTTCAGCGGGCTCGAAGTGCTCGGCAAACTGCGGGCCGAGGCGTCGCAGTTGCCCGTGTTGTTCCTCACCGCACGCGATGCGGTGGAGGACCGCATCGCCGGTCTCACCGCCGGCGGCGACGACTACGTCACCAAGCCGTTCAGTCTCGAAGAGGTGGTGCTGCGGCTCCGGGCACTGCTCCGGCGCTCGCGCGTGGTCTCGGCGAACGAGGGTTCCTCACTGGTGGTGGGCGATCTGACCCTCGACGAGGACAGTCGCGAGGTGTTCCGCGGCAACGAGCCGATCTCCCTCACCGCGACGGAGTTCGAGTTGCTGCGGTTCCTGATGCGCAATCCGAGGCGGGTCCTGTCGAAGGCGCAGATCCTGGACCGGGTGTGGAGCTACGACTTCGGCGGTCAGGCGAACATCGTCGAGCTCTATATTTCGTACCTGCGGAAGAAAATAGACGCGGGCAGGGAACCGATGATCCACACCATGCGCGGCGCGGGGTATGTCCTCAAACCAGCAACCTAGCCTTCAGCGCTCCGCCCGTTTCCTCCCCTCCTCGCTGCGCGGGAAGCTGATCGCGCAGGTCATCGTGCTGCTCGCGGTGGTCTGCCTGGTGGTCGGTGCGGTCACCGAACTGGCCCTGCACGGCTTTCTGCTCCACCAGCTCGACAACCGGCTTTCCGCGGCGAGCGAGCGCGGTACCCGCCCGCTCCCCAACGGCTTGTCACCCCAGCCGGGAAAGGAACATCCGCCGGAGGCCCTCCGCGTGCCCGGTCAGGGCATCGGCACGCTGAACGTGGCCGTGGATCCTGCCGGTGGCGTGCACGCCGGCGTCCTGAAGGGTGTCCCGGCCCAGGGGGAGCACGGGGCCGAAGGCGAGGGTGACCGGTTCCCGAGCGACGCGGTGCCCCAAGCGCAGCTGCACCTTCTGGTGAACCTGCCCACCGACGGCCGCAGCCGCAGTGTCGACCTCGGTCCGCTCGGCGAGTACCGCGTCATGTCCGTCCACGCCCGCGACGGCGGGATCCTGATCACCGGGCTGCCACTGGCCGACGTCACCGCGACGCTGTGGCAGCTGGGGCTGATCTTCGGCGGGGTCGCGCTCGGCGGGCTGCTGCTCGCGGGCGCGGTCGGCGCGGCGACCATCCGGCGCACCATGCGCCCGCTGGACCGCCTCGCGCGGACCGCCGCGCAGGTCTCGGAGCTGCCGCTGGACCGGGGCGAAGTCGCGCTGTCGGTGCGGGTGCCCGAAGTGGACACCGATCCCGGCACCGAGGTCGGCAAGGTCGGCGCCGCGCTCAACCGCATGCTCGAACACGTCGCGAGCGCGTTGAAGGCACGGCAGGAAAGCGAGAGCCGGGTCCGGCAGTTCGTCGCGGACGCCAGTCATGAGCTGCGCACGCCGCTGGCGGCCATCCGGGGCTACGCCGAACTCACCCGCCGCAGCGGCGAGCAGGTGCCGTCCGACATCGAGTTCGCGATGAGCCGCGTGGAGTCCGAATCCACCCGGATGACCACCCTCGTCGAAGAGTTGCTGCTGCTGGCGCGCCTGGATTCCGGGCGGCAGCGGGCGCACGAGCCGGTGGACCTGACCCGGCTGGTGATGGACGCGGTCGCCGACGCGCAGGCCGCGGGCCCCGGGCACCGCTGGCTACTGGAGGTGCCGCCGGAGCCGATCACCGTGATCGGGGACGCCGACCAGCTGCACCAGGTCGTGATCAACCTGCTGAACAACGCCAGGACGCACACCCCGGCGGGCACCGAGGTCACCACCGCTTTGTCCATTGTGGATGACCGGGTTCGGCTGACCGTGGTGGACAACGGCCCCGGCATCCCCCGGGATGTGCTGCCCGAGGTGTTCGAACGCTTCGCCCGCGGCGACACCTCGCGTTCCCGCGCGGCCGGGAGCACCGGGCTCGGGCTGGCCATCGTGGCCGCCGTCGTGGCGGCGCACCACGGCGAGGTGAGCGTCCGCAGCCGCCCCGGCGCCACCGAGTTCGTGGTCCGGCTGCCCCGGGCGATGGACGCGGAGGAACCGGCGCGCCCCACCGTGCCCTAGCCGGTTTTCGCTGTTCGTCGCCCGATGAGCGGTGTGTCACCAAATCTTCCGCTCCGTGGTGAAGGGCTCACAGCGCGCGCACAGCTTCACCACATCACTGACACAACGCGTGCCGCGACGGTAGTGGCATGACGACCTCCGCAGACGCTTCCCCCGCAGCGCCGCGGGCCCGCTCCGCCGATGGCACGGCACCCCCCGTACTGGACGTGGTCATCCCCGTGTACAACGAGGAAAAGGATCTCGCTCAATGTGTAGACCGGTTGCACCGCTACCTTCGTGAGTCGCTTCCCTATCCCTTTCGCATCACGGTCGCGGACAACGCCAGCACCGACGAAACCCTCGCCATCGCGAACCGCCTCGCCGTCGAACGGGACGAGGTCGAGGTCGTCCACCTGGACGAGAAGGGCCGGGGGCGCGCGCTCAAGGCCGTCTGGTCCGCTTCGGACGCGCGGGTGCTGGCCTATATGGACGTGGACCTGTCCACCGATCTCGCCGCACTGCTGCCGCTGATCGCCCCGCTCATCTCCGGGCACTCGGACCTGGCCATCGGGTCGCGGCTGGCCCGCGGCGCCCGCGTGGTGCGCGGACCCAAGCGCGAGTTGATCTCCCGCTGCTACAACCTGATCCTGCGCGGCACGCTCGCCGCGAAGTTCTCCGACGCGCAGTGCGGGTTCAAGGCCATCCGCGCCGACGTCGCCCGGCGGCTGCTGCCGCTGGTGGAGGACACCGGCTGGTTCTTCGACACGGAACTGCTCGTGCTCGCCCAGCGGGCCGGACTGCGGACCCACGAGGTGCCGGTGGACTGGGTCGACGACCCGAACTCCTCGGTGCACATCGTGTCCACGGCCACCGCGGACCTCAAGGGGGTGGCGCGCATGATCCGGGCCTTCGCCAGGGGAACGCTGCCGATCAGCGAGATCCGCGCCCAGCTCGGCCGCGCGCCGATCGGGGTGTCCACTCCCGGGGTTCCGCCCAGGCTGGCCACCCAGCTGGTGCGTTTCGCCGCCATCGGGGTGGGCAGCACGCTGGCGTACCTGGTCCTGTTCCTGCTGCTGCGCCTCGGCGTGGGGGCGCAGGTGGCCAACCTGATCTCGCTGCTGCTCACCGCCGTGGCCAACACCGCGGCCAACCGCCGGTTCACCTTCGGCGTGCGCGGTACGGCCGGGGCCGGGCGGCACCAGTTCGAGGGGCTGATCGTGTTCGGTCTCGGGCTGGCGCTGACCAGCGGGTCCCTCGCCCTGCTGCATTCCGCCGCGGAACCGGGCAGGCTCGCCGAGCTCGTGGTGCTGGTGCTGGCCAACCTGACCGCGACCGTGCTGCGTTTCCTGCTGTTCCGCAACTGGGTCTTCCGAAAGAACCGATAGGAGAATCACGCAGATGACGACTGCGTCCGCCGCACCGCCCCGTACCGCCGGGGCCGGCCCCGTCGCAGCCGCCTGGCAGGCGGACCGGCCACGGTGGGTTCGCCCCGCCGTGGGTGTCCTGCTGCTCGCGACGGCGGCGCTGTACCTGTGGAACCTGAGCGCATCCGGCTACGCGAACGACTTCTACGCCATGGCCGTGCAGGCCGGCACGAAGAACTGGGTTTCGCTGTTCTTCGGGTCGCTGGACCCGGGCAACACCATCACCGTCGACAAGCCCCCGGCCTCCTTGTGGCTGATGGCGCTCTCGGGCCGGATCTTCGGGTTCTCCAGCTGGAGCATGCTCATGCCGGACGCGCTGTGCGGGGTGGGATCGGTGGCCCTGGTGTACGCCACCGTGCGGCGGCTGTCCGGCCCGGCGGCCGGCCTGCTGGCGGGTGCCGTGCTGGCGCTGACCCCGGTCGCGGCCCTGATGTTCAAGTTCAACAACCCCGACGCCCTGCTCGTGCTCCTCATGGTCGTCGGGGCCTACTGCACCGTGCGTGCGCTGGAGCGCGCGAGCACCGGATGGCTGTTGCTGGCCGGAGTGGCGATCGGTTTCGGCTTCCTGACCAAGATGCTGCAGGCCTTCCTGGTGCTGCCCGCGTTCGCGCTGGTGTACCTGGTGGCCGCGCCCGCGTCGCTGGGCAAGCGGCTGTGGCAGCTGCTCGGGGCGGCGGTGGCCGTCGTGGTCTCCGCCGGGTGGTGGCTCGCCGCGGTGGCACTGTGGCCCGCGTCGAGCCGCCCGTACATCGGCGGTTCGACGAACAACAGCGCGCTCGAACTGGCCCTGGGCTACAACGGTCTCGGCCGGATCTTCGGCGGTGACGGCAACCACGCGGGCGGTGGCGGCATGGGCGGCGGGAACGCCATGTTCGGCGGCGGCTCCGGGCTCGGCCGGATGTTCGGCCAGTCCTTCGGAACCGAGATCTCCTGGCTGCTGCCCGCCGCGCTGATCGCGCTCGTCGCCGGGCTGTGGTTCACGCGCTACGCACCGCGCACGAACCCGGGCCGGGCATCGCTCCTGCTCTGGGGCGGCTGGACCGTGGTCACCGGCCTGGTGTTCAGCTTCATGAACGGGATCATCCACCCGTACTACTCGGTCGCGCTGGCGCCCGGGGTCGCCGGGCTGATCGGCGTCGGCTCGGTGGAACTGTGGCGGGGAAGGCACAACTTCCCGGCCAGGATCGTGCTCGCCCTGATGGTCGCGGCCACCGGGATCTGGGACTTCATCCTGCTGGACCGCGAGTCCTCGTGGCTGCCCTGGCTGCGGTACCTGGTGCTGGTGCTGGCCGCGCTCGTGACCGGCGCGCTGCTCTTCGGGGCCGACCGGCTGCGCCGGGCCGGTGTGGTGCTCGCCGCCGCCGCCATCGTCTCCGGGATGCTCGGCTCGACCGCGTACGCGATCACCACCGCGAGCACGGGCCACACCGGGTCGACGCCGACCTCGGGCCCCGGAACCCGAGGCGGATTCGGCGGGATGGGCGGCGGACCCGGCGGCGCCGGTGTCGTACCCGGCGACGGCCGGGGCCGGACCAGCAGCGCGGTGATCGCCCTGCTGAAGGCCACCACCACCAAGTGGGCCGCCGCGACCAACGGATCGCAGGAGGCCGCGGGCCTGGCGCTGAACTCCGACAAGTCCGTGATGGCCATCGGCGGGTTCAACGGCGGCGACCCGGCGCCCACCCTGGAGCAGTTCAAGCAGCACGTCGCCAAGGGGGAGATCACCTACTACGTCTCCGGCGGCATGGGCGGCTTCGGCGGCGGCCGCGGCGGCAGCGGCTCGATCGCGAGCTGGGTCCAGGACAACTACACCTCGGCCACCGTCGGTGGCACGACCGTGTACGACCTGACGAAGCCGCTGTCCCGCTCGTAGTACGGCCCTTGATACACTGAACTCGGACCCCCGCGGCGTCCATCCTGTGAACCTCCCCAGGGCCGGAAGGCAGCAAGGATAAGCAGGCTCTGACGGGTGCGGGGGTCCCCTTGTTT
>NZ_VJWX01000417.1 GCF_007713715.1 Amycolatopsis rhizosphaerae | reverse complement strand
GTTCGACGGAGAGGACTGCCGGACCCACCGTGGGATCACGCGAGACGAGGCGCCGGAGGCGGGAATCCTCCGCGCGGGGGACCTGCGCCCTGGCACCGATTCCCCTGGCCTCACGGCACCCGCGCGCAAAGGGGTCAGGACCAGTGGCCCGCGGCGGCGGCGCCCGCGACGAAGTCCTCCAATCGCCGGGCGGGCCTGCCGAGAGCCCGTTCCACGTCATCGGAAGGCGCCCTGCCCCGCCCCTCGCGGATGTCCACGAGCAGCCCGGTGAGCAGCCGGGCGACGACGGACGGGACCCCGTTGGCGACCAGTCGCCCGACGTGGACTTCGGGGTCGGTGTCGACGTAGCGGACGGTGCGACCGGTGGCCGCGGCGATGAGGTCGGCCGCCTCACCGAAGCTGATCGCCCGTGGCCCGGTCAGGTGGTAGATCCGGCCGCGGTGGCGGTCTTCGGTCAGCGCCGACGCGGCGACCTCGGCGATGTCTTCGGCGTCGATGAACGGTGTGCGCCCGTCACCGGTGGGCAGGGCCAGGGTGCCGCCGAGGATCCCCGCCCGCCAGGGGCCCTCGGTGAAGTTCTGCGCGAACCAGTCCGGGCGCAGAATGGTCCAGTCCATACCGGAACCGCGCGCGGCCTGCTCGGCGGCGTGGAGCGGGTGTCCCTCTTCGCCTGCGCGGGGAGCCGACAACAGCACCAGCCGCCGCACTCCGGCGGCGGCTGCCCGGCGCACGAAGGCGGGGACGCGGTCGTCCGAACTCGCGAGCAGGTTGGGTTCCATGACGTAGGCGGCGGTGACGCCCTCCAGCGCGGGTGCCCAGGTCGCCGGGTCGCCCAGGTCGAACGGGATGTCGCCGCCGTTGCGGGAGGCCGTCCGGACCGGAAGGCCGTCACCGGCCAGGCGCCGGGCGATCCGGCGGCCGGTCTTGCCGGTGCCGCCCAGAATGAGGATGGTGTTCATGCCCTTCAGGCAACACCGCGACTCCAAGACGATCCATGGGAAAGTGTCCGGCAAAGCTTTGTGATCGTCTAAGGTGACCGACGTGGACGTGCTGAGCGATCTGCTGCGCCGGGCCCGCCCGAGGAACGTTCTGGTCCGGCAGCTGATCCAGCGGCCGCCGTGGTCGCTGGCCTTCGCCGACGCTCCCCCGCTCACGATCGTGGCCACGCTCGGCGGCGGCGCCTCGGTCCGGCTCGGGGACGACTCGGACGACTCGGCACCGGTGCCGCTTTCCCCCGGCGACCTCGCCCTCATCACCGCGACCGGCTCGTACACCGTCGCCGACGATCCGGCGACCCCGCCCCAGGCCGTGATCCGCGGCGGCAGGAAACACGTCACGGCCGGAGCCGGGGAAGCCCCGGGAGTGCAGCGGAACCTCGCCCCCCGCACCTACGGGGACGGCCTGCCCGGGGCCACGATCCTGCTCCGCGGCGCCTGCGAACTCCACGGCGACGTGGGCGCCCGCCTGCTGTCCCTGCTGCCGCCGCTGGCGGTCGTGCCCGCCGGGCCGCGGACCCGGGCGGCGCTGGACCTGCTCGCCGCCGAAGTCACCCGCGACGAACCCGGTCAGGAGGCGGTACTGACCCGGATCCTGGATCTCGTGCTCGTGCTGGCCTTGCGGGCCTGGTGCGCCCGGCCGGGAGCGGCGCTTCCCGGCTGGTACCGGGCGCTGGCCGATCCCGCCGTCGGCGAAGCGCTCCGGCTGCTGCACGCCGATCCCGCCCACCGGTGGACCGTCGCCGCACTGGCCCGCGAAGCCGGGCTGTCCCGTGCCGCCTTCGCCGCGCGGTTCACCGCCCTGGTCGGCGAACCGCCGCTGACCTACTTGACGGGCTGGCGGATGACCCTCGGGGCGGATCTGCTGCGGGACACGGAGGCGACCGTCGCCACGGTGGCCCGCGAGGTGGGCTACGAGGATGCCTTCGCGTTCAGCGTCGCGTTCAAGCGAGCCCGGGGCGTGAGCCCGTCGGTCTGGCGCCGCGCGGCACGCTGATCCCCCGGGGGAAGGAGGCCGGTCCGGTCCGCCGGTCACCAGGCACGGGCGAGGGTGCCGCCGGGGGGACCTTCGCCTCTTCTGGGCACCCCCGCGCCGGAGGCATGCTGCGGTTTCTCGCTCTGCCCCAGACGTCCGGGGAGTGATCGTGACCGGATCAGGCGCGCGGGGTCACCGCACCGCCGCGCACACGGCGGACCTCCGGGTCGAGGCCTGGGGCCCGACCCGCGAAGACTGCATCGCCCAGGCCGTCGCCGCCATGGTCGAAAGCTTCGCCGGGGCCGGGCTGCCCGCGCCCGAGGCCACCGCCGAGTGCGAGGTGACCGGCGAGGAGGACACGGATCTGCTCGCGGCCGCCCTCGACGAGGTCATCTACCGGCTCGAGACCACCGGGGAAATCCCCGCCGTCACCGAGGTCTCCCCCCGCCCCGGTGGCCTGCGGCTGCGGTTCAGGACCGTCGACGCGGGCGCCCTTCCCGCCGTCGGCGCGATACCGAAGGCCGTGTCACTGCACGAACTCCGCTGCGAACGGGGCCCGGATCGCTGGTGGTGCTCGGCGACGATCGACGTGTAAGGAGACGAAAAGTGCGCACCGGCATCGAAGAACCGGCACTGGAGGTCGTCAGGGAAACGCCGTACCGCTTCCGGATCGAACGCCGGGGCGCCATGCGGGTGCCCGGTATCGTGTTCGCCTCCCGTGCGCTGCTGCCGGACCCGTCCACGGACCAGGCGCTGCGGCAGGTGGCCAATGTCGCGACGCTGCCCGGTATCGCGCGGGCGTCCTACGCCATGCCGGACGTGCACTGGGGCTACGGCTTCCCGATCGGCGGCGTGGCCGCCACCGACGTCGCGCTCGGCGGGGTGGTCTCCCCGGGCGGGGTCGGATTCGACATCTCCTGCGGGGTCCGGCTGCTGGCCGCCGATCTCGACCGGGACGGCCTCCGGAACCGGCTCGGCGGGCTCATGGACATCCTCGGCCACGCGATTCCCCGCGGTCTCCACCGCGGGGCTGTCTGGCGGCTGCCCACGCGGGAAGGGCTCCACGACATCCTCACCGGGGGTGCGCAGTACGCCGTGGAGGCCGGCCACGGCGTACCCCGGGACCTCCTCCGGTGCGAGGACGGCGGCATAGTCACCGGCGCCGAGCCCGCCCGCGTCAGCGCCAGGGCGCTCGAACGCGGGCTCGGCCAGGTCGGCAGCCTCGGCTCCGGGAACCACTTCCTCGAGGTGCAGGTGGTCGAGGAGATCTATCACGAACCGGCCGCGCAGGCGTTCGGGCTCCGGCGCGACCAGGTGTGCGTCATGATCCACTGCGGCTCGCGCGGGCTCGGCCACCAGGTGTGCACCGATCACGTCCGGCTGATGGAAGAAGCCATGCCCCGCTACCGGATCGCCGTCCCCGACCGGCAACTGGCCTGCGTACCCGTCGAGTCGCCGGAGGGGCGGGCCTATCTCGGGGCCATGGCGGCGGCGACGAACTACGCCAGGGCCAACCGGCAGTTGCTCACCGAAGCCACCCGCCGGGCCTTCGAAAGCCACCTCGGTGTGGCCGTCGATCTGGTCTACGACGTCTCGCACAACCTGGCCGGCCTCGAAATGCACGACCTCGACGGCGAGCGCCGTCAGTTGTGCGTCCACCGCAAGGGAGCGACCAAGGCACTCCCGCCCTGGCATCCCGATCTCCCGCCCGGCCTCGCGGAGACCGGCCAGCCGGTGCTCATCCCCGGCACGATGGGCACCGCCTCCTACGTGCTGGCCGGGGTGCCCGGCAATCCCGCCTTCCACTCCACCTGCCACGGGGCGGGGCGTACCCAGAGCCGTCACGCGGCGGCTCGTTCGATCCGGGGCAGGACGCTGCGCGACGACCTGGAAGCCCACGGGATCCTCGTCCGTGGCACCTCGTGGCAGGGGCTCGCCGAAGAAGCGCCCACCGCCTACAAGGACATCGACACCGTCGTCGAGGTGAGCACCGGCGCGGGCCTGTGCGGCAAGGTCGCCCGGCTGGTGCCCGTCGGCGTGGTCAAGGGGTGAGCCCGCGGGCCGCCAGCCGCCGGGTCACCCCTTGCCGACCTTGATTTCGACCGGCTTGCTCGGCTGTTCGATCGGCACGGTGACCTCGAGGATGCCGTTCACGTACCGCGCGGTGATCTTCGCCGTGTCCGCCCGTTCGGGCAGCGAGACGGAACGGCAGAACGTGCCGTAGCGGAACTCGCTGTGTTCGGGTTCCTCCGGACCCGCCTCGCGTTCGGCGGTGATGGTGAGCATGCCCGCCTCGGCGGTGATGTGGATGTGCTCGTCTGGATCGAATCCGGGCAGTTCCGCCCGGAGGACGTAGGCGTCCTTCGTGACGTTCTCCTCGAGCCGCATGGCGTTGCGCTCACCGAACAGCCAGGGGTTGTCCAGCCAGTCGATCAGCCCGGGGAACACCACCCGGCGACGCGGCAGTATCGAGGTCATCTCCCTGCTCCCTCCGTCGGGAATACCTGCGTTCCCAGTAGACCCCGGGCATGGGACGTCCCGATGCGGCCCGACGGCCCCCGGTCGGCGGGCCGATGGTCACTTCCTCGCCCGCCGTCAGCCCGCCACGCCGAGTTGCCCGAGCAGGGTCTGGTTGTCCTCGTTGTGCCAGTCCTCGACGATCTTGTCGGGACCGGCGTGCTGGATGTCGATGGCGTTGAACTCGACCGCCTGGCCGTGGCCCCTTGCGCCGCCGAAGACCCCGGTGAAGTGACCGCGGAAGACGAGCCGTGCGGTGATCTTGTCCCCGGTGACGAGCAGGTCCGACAGTTCGCAGGTCAGGTCCGGGACGGCGGCGCGGAAGTTCTTCGAGGCGAAGACCGGCCCGGCCGGTCCCTGTGGCCGCCCGGCGGGCAGGGTGTTGTCGGTGAAGTCCGGGCCGACCGCGGCGTCGAGGTACTTCTGCTGTCCGGTGTTCCAGAACGTGTACAGCAGTTGCGCCAACCGGACTTCCTGCGCGGCCCGCTTCTCACCGATCGACCGGTCGACGGTGAGGGCCTTGGGCTGGACCAGTTCCGGGGACCGGTCGACCAGCTGCCACGGATCCTCCGCCGGGGGCCGATGGCCGTCGGCGGAGGCGTAGGCGGCGGTGCCCGCGACGACACCGGCGAGCGCCAGCGCGGCGGCGACAGCGGCGAGGACGGGCTTGCGGAAGGACATCGATGCTCCTTGGGGGGTGTGGGGGGGTGTCAGATCTGGCGGAGCGCGCCGCCGTCGACGGCCCATTCCGCGCCGGTGACCTGCCGGGCGAGCGGGGAAAGCAGGTACGCGACCACGCGGGCGACGTCGTCGGGGGTGCCGAGCCGGGCGCTGGGCAGCCGCCGCACTTCGCGCACGAAGTGCTCGATCGCGGCCTCGGGCTCCAGCCCGAACCGCGCGGCGAGCTGGTCGGCGAATCCGCCGGGTGCGTCCCACAGACGCGTACGGGTCGGACCGGGAGCGACCACGGTGGACCGCACTCCCCGGGGGCCGAACTCACCGGCGAGCGTCTTCGACAGGGACAGCAAGGCGGTTTTGGCGGCGGCGTAGTCGATCAGGGGAACATCGGGCAGCCGCGCGGCCTCGCTGGTCACGTGCACCACGGAACCGCCACGCTCGAGCAGGGCGGGCAGCGCGGCACGGGTCATCCGCACGACCGAGTGGAAGTTGAGTTCGAAGGTGTCGTGCCACTGCTCGTCGCTCACGTCGAGGAAACCGGCGCGGGCGGTGAGGCCGCCGACGTTGTTGACCAGGCCGTCCAGCCGCCCGTGCCGGTCCAGCACCTCGGCCACGACGCGGGCCGCCGCGCCGGGGTCGGTGACGTCGGCGGCCACCGCGCTCACCGCGGCGCCGAGGCGCTCGACACCATCGGCCTCGCGTGCCACGCCGACGACGGTGGCGCCCTCGGCGGCCAGGACGCGGACGGTGGCCTCGCCTATGCCGGCGGAGGCGCCGGTGACCAGGAAGACCCTTCCGGCCAGCTGAAGATCCATCGGGACTCGCTCCGTTCCAGGGGGAGAAAGGGAAATGTGCCGGCCACCCCGCTTCTCCCCGGCGAGGCGGCCACCCCACGAGCCTCTCCGAGCAGCCACGATAAGTCCAAGTCCTGTTTTCTAACACCGCGATAAACTGCGCTCATAGCGAGCAGCGAGTCCCACCCTCCAGCGGTTGTGTCCCACCTTCCGACGCTTGTGTCCCACCTTCCGGCAGCCCGAGTCCCACGTTCGGCCCGTGCGAGGGCGCCTTTCTCCGCGGTGACCCGCCTGCAAGCAGGGCTGCGTGGTGCCGTGAGGGGACCCCTCACAGC
>NZ_VJWX01000416.1 GCF_007713715.1 Amycolatopsis rhizosphaerae | reverse complement strand
GGTTCGGGAAGACCTGGATGGCGTCGTCGGCCACCCCGAGCCGCTGGAGCGCCCTGGCGGTGTCGCTGTCCGGATCGGCACCGGAGGGGCCGACCAGCCACGGCCAGCTCGCCGGGTTCCCGCGGTAGCGGGTCTGCGGCGCGGCCACGGCGACGAGGGTGCAGCGGAACACAGGGGTGCTGTCGAGGCCGCTTTCGAAGGCGGGGCCGAGGGCGGCGTCGGCGAGTCTGCTGCCTACCAGCACCGGCATCTCGGCCGTCCTCGCCAGCCCGGCCGAGGCGTCCACGGGCAGGCCGGAGCGCGCGGCGAACGTTTCGAGCAGCGGGTTCGCCACGAACTCGGCGAGCGTGCTGGTGACCGCGACGTGCAGCCGCTCGGCCCTGCCGTTGGCCTCCCGGACGGCCGCGTCGGCATCGGCCCCGAGGGCCACCATCTGCGAGGCGATGGGCAGGAGGCGGCCCCCGGCCGGGGTCAGCTTCATCCCGTCGGCGGTCCGCACGATGAGCTTGTCGCCGTGGTGCTGCCGCAGGGCGGCCAGCGCCTGGGACACCGCGGGCTCGCTCACGCCCAGGGCCCGCGCCGCGCCGGTCACCGAGCCGAGCCGGGCGACCAGGACGAACGCGCTGAGCTGACCGAGCGTCACCTCCGGCATTCTACGTGACCTGCGCCTGGGTGATAAGGGAAAGCTTATGGAGCCGTTGCCGCCGTCCATCCGGGGACGGAAGCTGCCCGCCATGCAGGTACCCGCCCAGTTCCAGTACGAGAAAGCGACGAGCGTCGACGAGGCGCTCAGGCTGCTCGCCCAGTACGGGCCGGAGAGCCGGATCTTGGCCGGAGGGCACAGCCTCATCCCCATGATGAAGCTGCGGCTGGCCCAGCCGCAGGCGCTCATCGACATCAACGAAATCGGTGAGCTGGCCCGGATCAGCGTCGAGGAGCACACGCTCTGCATCGGGTCGATGGTGCGGCACGCCGAGCTGCTGGCCTCCGCGGTGGTGGGCGAGCATTTCCCGATCTTCCACGACGCGGAACGCGTCATCGCCGATCCGGTCGTGCGCAACCGGGGCACGGTCGGCGGTTCGCTGTGCCAGGCCGACCCGTCCGAGGACCTGTCGGCGGCGTTCGCCGCGGTCCGCGGCGAGGCGGTCATCCAGGGCATCTACGGGCAGCGGACCGTGCCGGTGCGGGAGTTCTTCCGCGGCCCGTACGAAACCGTGGTCGGCGATGGGGAACTGCTGGTGGGGCTCCGGGTGCCGATCCGGTCCTCGGCCTCGGCCTACCGGAAGGTCGAGCGGCGGGCGGGTGACTGGGCGGTCGCCGCCGCCGGCGCCGAGCTGCGCCTGGAGGGCGAGACGGTGGCCGAGGCGGGCATCGGTCTCACCGCGCTCGGCGCGCGAAGCTTCTGCGCACCCGAGGCAGAGGAGTTCCTCACCGGCGGGCCCGCCACCCAGGCCCGCTTCGAGCAGGCCGGGGCGATCGCCGCGGAGCACTGCGCGCCGGTCGCCGACCAGCGCGGCCCGGTGGACTACAAGCGGCATCTCGCCGCGACCCTCACCGCGAGGGCGCTCAGGGCCGCGCTGCACCGCTGGCGGGGCGGCCACCCGGCCGCCGGGGAAGCCCGGGAAACGGAGGCGTGAGGCGATGGAAATCAGCGTGACGGTCAACGGGCAGGTCCACCGGCGCGAAGTCGAACCGCGCCTGCTGCTGGTGCACTTCCTGCGGGACACCCTCGGCCTGACCGGGACGCACTGGGGATGCGACACGTCCAACTGCGGGGCGTGCGTGGTGTGGCTCGACGAGGTGCCGGTGAAGTCGTGCACGGTGCTGGCGGTGATGGCCGACGGGCATCGCGTGCGGACCGTGGAGGGGCTGGCCGGAAAGGACGGTCTCGATCCGGTCCAGCAGGGCTTCCGCGCCTGCCACGGCCTCCAGTGCGGGTTCTGCACACCCGGCATGATGATGACCGCCCGGTGGCTGATCGACCACAACCCCGATCCGTCCGAAGAGGACATCCGGGAGGCCATCTCCGGGCAGCTGTGCCGCTGCACCGGTTACGAGAACATCGTGCGTTCGATCCGCTGGGCCGCCGAGCAGGAGGCGGTGACGGTCGCCGCGCCGAGAACCGAAGAGACCACAGTGGACACTGTGAGGGAGACCGCGGCGGACACCGGGAAGGAGGTGCAGGCATGACCGCCATCGAGAAGCACCCGACCCCGATGGGTTTCGGGCGGATGCACCGCAAGGAGGACGTGCGGTTCCTGCGGGGGCACGGCAACTACGTCGACGACATCGTGCTGCCCGGCATGCTGCACGGCGCGGTGCTGCGCAGCCCCCACGCGCACGCGAAGATCCTTTCGGTGGACACCAGCGCGGCGCAGGCGCATCCGAAGGTGCGCGCGGTGATCACCGGGGAGACCCTGGCCGGGCTGGACCTGGCGTGGATGCCGACGCTGTCGCACGACGTGCAGGCCGTGCTGGCCACCGACAAGGTCCGCTTCCAGGGCCAGGAGGTGGCCTTCGTCGTGGCCGAGGACCGGTACTCGGCGCGGGACGCGCTGGAGCTGATCGACGTCGAGTACGAGCCGCTGCCCCCGGTGGTCGACGCCCGGCACGCGCTCGACGAAGACGCGCCGGTGATCCGCGACGACCTCGAAGGCCGCACCGACAACCACATCTTCGACTGGGAGGCCGGGGACCGCGCCCGCACCGAAGAGGTGTTCGCCGCCGCGGACGTGGTCGCGGCGGCCGACATGATCTATCCGCGGGTGCATCCCGCGCCGATGGAGACCTGCGGCGCGGTGGCCGACCTGGATCCGGTCACCGGCAAGCTCACGATGTACACCACCACGCAGGCGCCGCACGCGCACCGCACCGTCTACGCGCTGGTCGCGGGCCTGCCCGAGCACAGAATCCGGGTGGTGTCGCCGGACATCGGCGGCGGCTTCGGCAACAAGGTCGGCATCTACCCCGGTTACGTGTGCGCCATCGTCGGGTCGATCCTCACCGGGAAACCGGTGAAGTGGATGGAGGACCGCTCGGAGAACCTGATGAGCACCTCCTTCGCCCGCGACTACCACATGCACGGCGAGATAGCGTCGACAAAGGACGGAAAGATCCTCGGGATCCGGGTGAAGGTGCTCGCCGACCACGGCGCCTTCAACGGCACCGCGCAGCCGTCGAAGTTCCCCGCCGGGTTCTTCGGCGTGTTCACCGGTTCCTACGACATCGAGGCCGCGCACTGCGAGGTCACCGGGGTCTACACGAACAAGGCACCCGGCGGGGTCGCCTACGCCTGCTCGTTCCGCATCACCGAGGCGGTCTACCTCGTCGAACGGATGGTGGACGTGCTCGCCTACGACCTCGGCGTGGACCCGGCGCACCTGCGGATGCGCAACCTGCTGCGGGCCGAGCAGTTCCCGTACCTCACCAAGACCGGCTGGGAGTACGACTCGGGCGACTACCCGCGTGCCCTGCGCATGGCGATGGACATGGTGGACTACGACGAACTGCGCGCCGAACAGGCGCAGCGGCGGGAGCTGAACGCCAACGGCGAAAGCGGCGACCTGCTCGGCATCGGGGTGGCGTTCTTCACCGAAGCGGTCGGCGCGGGGCCACGCAAGCACATGGACATTCTCGGGCTCGGCATGGCCGACGGGGCCGAACTGCGCGTGCACCCCACCGGCAAGGCGGTGCTGCGCCTGTCCTGCCAGAGCCAGGGGCAGGGGCACGAGACCACGTTCGCGCAGATCGTGGCCGAGGAGCTGGGCATCCCGCCGGACGACATCGACGTGGTGCACGGCGACACCGACCAGACCCCGTTCGGGCTGGGCACCTACGGATCACGCTCGACCCCGGTGTCCGGCGCGGCCACCGCGGTGGTGGCGCGCCGGGTGCGCGAGCGCGCCAGGCTGGTCGCCTCGGCGATGCTCGAAGTCAGCCCCGACGACCTGGAATGGGAGAAGGGCCGCTGGTTCGTCAAGGGCGATCCCGAAGCGGGCAGGTCCATTCAGGACATCGCGATGGCCGCGCATTCGAGTCTGGAGCTGCCCGAAGGTGTGGAGGGGCATCTGGACGCGACCTGCGTGTACAACCCGCCGAACCTGACCTACCCGTTCGGCGCCTACATCTGCGTGGTGGAGGTGGATGCGGGCACCGGACAGGTCAGGGTGCGGCAGTTCGTCGCCGTCGACGACTGCGGGGTGCGGATCAACCCGATGATCGTGGAGGGCCAGATCCACGGCGGGCTCGCCGAAGGGGTCGGCATGGCGCTGATGCAGGTGATGGCCTTCGACGAGGACGGCAACCACCTCGGCGGGTCCTTCATGGACTACCTGCTGCCCACCTCGATGGAATGCCCGTCCTGGCAGCTGGGCGAGACGGTCACGCCGTCGCCGCACCACCCGATCGGCGCGAAGGGCATCGGGGAGTCGGCCACGGTCGGCTCGCCCGCCGCGGTGGTCAACGCGGTGCTGGACGCGCTGAAGCCCTACGGCGTACGGCACGCGGACATGCCGCTGACCCCCGCCGCGGTGTGGCGGGCGATGCAGGGCCGTCCGCTGCGCCCGGACCTGGCGATCACCTGAGATGCCCAGTCGTGAACTGCTCGCGCAGGCGGATTCCCTCCGTGCGGACCGGAAACCGTTCGTCCTGGCCACCGTGGTGCGGGCGCAGCGCCCGACCAGCGCCAAGCCCGGTGACTGCGCACTGGTGCTGCCGGACGGCACGGTGTCCGGGTTCGTCGGCGGGAGCTGCGCCGAATCGACGGTGCGGCGGCAGGGGATCCGGCTGCTCGGCACCGGAAGATCCACCCTGCTGCGCATCACGCCGGAGGCGGGCGCGCGGGAACGGGTCGAAGAGGGAGTGGTGACCGTCGGCAACCCGTGCCTGTCCGGTGGCACGCTGGAGATCTTCCTCGAAGCGCAGTTGCCGCCCGCGCTGGTGGTGGTGTTCGGGGACGCGCCGGTGGCCAGGGCGCTGGTTTCCCTCGGCCGCGCGATCGGGTACGACGTGCGCGCCGCCGCGCCGGGGGAGGCGGTGCTCCCCGACGCCGCGGCGGTGATCGTCGCCTCGCACGGGCGGGACGAGGAACCGGCTTTGCGGGCCGCGCTCGCCGCGGACGCGGGCTACGTCGGGCTGATCGCGAGCCGCCGCCGGGGCGCGGCGGTGCTCTCGGCGCTGGAGCTGGACCCCGGCCGGGTGCACACCCCCGCCGGGCTGGACATCGGGGCCGGAACCCCGGAGGAGATCGCGGTCTCGGTGTACGCGGAGCTGATCGCCTCCCGCCGGGGTACCGGTGGCATCGCGGCGCGGCCCGCGGTGCCGGAGGCGGCCGGGCATCCGGAGGCCGTCGATCCGGTGTGCGGCATGGGCGTCGCCGTCACGCCCGGCGCGCTCCGGTTGACGCACGGCGGGCGCGAGTACCACTTCTGCGGGCCGGGCTGTCGCCAGGCCTTCGCGGCCGACCCGGCGAGGTATGCCGATGAGTGACCAGGTCCAGGAGTTCGCGCGCGGGCTGGAGGAGGTGGGATACCTCACCGACGAGGCGCTGGCCACCGCGCTGTTCCTCGCCGTGCACCTGACCCAGCCGATCCTGCTCGAGGGCGAGCCGGGGGTGGGCAAGACCGAGGCGGCGAAGGCGCTGGCGCGGGCGCTGGACACCCGGCTGATCCGGTTGCAGTGCTACGAAGGACTGTCCTCTTCGGATGCGCTGTACGAGTGGAACTATCCCCGGCAGCTGCTGGGGATCCGGCTCGCCGAGTCACGCGGCGATCCACTGTCCGAAGAGGACCTTTTCGGCGAGGACTACCTGATGGCGCGGCCGCTGCTCGCCGCGATCGAACATCCCGGTCCGCGCCCGGCCGTGCTGCTGATCGACGAGGTCGACCGCGCCGACGACGAGTTCGAGGCCTTCCTGCTCGAACTGCTCGCCGAAGCCAGCGTCACGATTCCCGAACTGGGCACGCGGCACGCGGTGGTGCCGCCGATCGCGGTGCTCACCTCGAACCGGACGCGCGAACTGCATGACGCGCTGAAGCGGCGGTGTCTCTACCAGTGGATCGCCCATCCCGGTCCGTCCAGGGTGGCCGCGATCATCCGGCTCCGGGTGCCGGGCGTGGCGGACTGGCTGGCCGGGCAGGTCGCCCGCTCGGTGCAGCGGTTGCGGGGGCTCGAACTGTACAAACCGCCGGGCGTGGCGGAGGCGATCGACTGGGCCGCGGCGCTGCACGCGCTGGGGGTGGAGGCACTGGACGAACCGGCGTTGCGGCACACGCTGAGTGCGCTGATCAAGTACGAAGAGGACCGTGCGGC
>NZ_VJWX01000415.1 GCF_007713715.1 Amycolatopsis rhizosphaerae | reverse complement strand
CCCCAGAACGCATCCCGATCCGCCTCCGCCCGCGAATACCACCCCTCATCCGCATTCGCCCCCGCCGCAAACACCCCACTCGGCGGGAAGGTCCGGTTCTCGGTGAGCAGGTTGTCCAATGCCGGGGACTGCTCGGTCATGGTGCACGGCCTCCTGAAGTTACCTACCTGTGGCTGATGCCGGAAGCACGTTAGCGACGTTAGTGCTCACAGCGAAAGAGTGCAGCAATCGCTCCCCGCCGGGGGCGAGGAGAAGGCCGGCTCGCGCACCCGGCCTCATCGTGACACGCCGAGACCGTTCGCCGGTAGCTCGTTCCGGCTGAATCCGGGCGAAGCGAGGGAGGTCCGGGGCGCCTCCTATGCTCGCTCTACCGGTGTCACGGAGGAGGGTGCATGGCTGAGCGGGAAGAGCTCACCTGGGAGTTGTTCGGTACCGCCGGCAGGGAACTGGCCGAGGCCATCGCCGACAGCGGCTTCGAGCCGGACCTGATCCTGTCCGTGGCGCGCGGCGGGTTGTTCGTCGCGGGCGCGCTCGGTTACGCGCTGGACGTCAAGAACCTGCACGTCATGAACGTCGAGTTCTACACGGGCGTGGATGAGCGGCTGGACCTGCCCGTGATGCTGCCGCCGGTACCCAACGCCGTCGACCTGACCGGAGCAAGGGTCCTGATCGCCGACGACGTCGCGGACACCGGGGCCACCCTGAAGCTGGTGCGCGACTTCTGTGCCGATCACGTCGCCGAGGTCCGATGCGCGGTGGTCTACGAGAAGCCGCGTTCGGAGGTCCGCTGCGAATACGTGTGGCGGCATACCGACAAATGGATCAACTTCCCGTGGTCGAGCCTGCCGCCCGTGGTGCGGCGGTCGGGGCAGGTGCTGGACGCATGAGCGACCCACTGGCCCCACTGCTGGAACTGGAAGGCGTCGCCGACGCGGTGAAGGCCGCTCAGGACGCCGTTTTCGCGGTGCACCGCCACCCGGCGAACCTGCGCGGCGGTTCGGCGACCGCGGCGGAAGCCTCCGTCCGCGCCGCCCGGGCCTCGGCCGCCATCGACGGCGCCGATCCGGAAATCCCCGCCGACGCCGCCGTGACCGATCCGATCCTCGCCGGTGCCTTGCGGGTGGCCGAGTCACTCGAGTCCCTGCTCCCGACCTGGCGCCGCGCGCCGGCTCAGGCGCTGGCCCGCCTGCACGTCCTGGCCGCCGCCGATCTCGTCGATGATCCCGAGACCCTGGGCCCCGCGCCGGGGGCGGAGCGCGCCTCGAACTGCTCTCGCCGCTGGTCACGGGCGCGACCTCGGTGCCCGGTCCGCTGCTGGCCGCGGTGGTGCACGGGGAGTTGCTCGCGCTGCGGCCCTTCGGCAGCGCGGACGGGGTGGTCGCCAGGGCGGCGGCCCGGCTCACCATGGTGGCGACCGGTGTGGACCCGAAGTCGCTGAGCGTGCCGGAGGTGGCGTGCTTCCGGCGGGTGGTCCGTTACCAGGAGGCGGCACAGGGTTTCGCCTCCGGCGAGCCCGAGGGCGTCCGAGGCTGGATCCTGTTCGTCTGCGAGGCCATCGAGAAGGGCGCGCGGGAAGCCCGCGGCATCGCTGAGGCCGCGGGCTGAAACCCGGTTTCCGTCAGGCGGTCCGCGCCGCGCAGGTGCTGACCGCCTTGCGGACGTGTCCGCCGCTGGCCGCCAGCAGCGCGGTGGCGGTGGCACCGTCCACTCCGCACAACAGGTGCACCAGCGCCACCTTCAGGTCGCCATCGGACTCGGCGAGCGCGTCCGCGCACTCCTGATCGGACGCTCCGGTCGCTTCGCGGAGGATGCGCAGCATCCGCCCGCGCAACTTCGCGTTCGTCGCGCGCATGCTGACCATGAGGTTGGAGTACGTCCGGCCGAGCTTGATCATCGTCGCCGTGGAGAAGGCGGTGAGGACCATCTTCTGGGCGGTACCCGCCTTCATCCGGGTGGAGCCTGCGATCACCTCGGGCCCGGTGTCGACCGCGATCAGCACGTCGACCCCGGCAGGCCGGGCGGCCCGCGGATTACCGGAGACGAGTGCCGTCGCGGCGCCGTGCTGGTTCGCCGCCTTCAGTGCGCCGAGCACGTAGGGGGTGCGTCCGGAGGCCGTCAGACCCAGCACGAAGTCGCCCGGTTCCACGGCCGCAGCCAGCTCGTCCGCCCCGCCCTGCGCGTCGTCCTCGGCGTTTTCCACCGCTTCGCGCAGCGCCTTCGTGCCGCCGGCATGGTGTGCCACGAACCAGTCCGGCGGCACGTTGTAGGTCGGCACCAGCTCGGCCGCGTCCAGCACGGCGAGCCTGCCGGAGGTGCCGGCGCCGACGTAGTGCACCCGGTGCCCGGCCCGTAACGCCTCGACCGCGAGATCCACCGCGGTCGCCAACTGCGGCAGGACCTCGCCGACGGCCTCGGGCACCCGGCGGTCTTCGGTGTTGATCAGGCCGAGGATGCCGAGCGTCGGCAGGCGGTCGATCTCGGTCGTGCGGGGATTGCGTTGCTCGGTCGGGGAATCAACGTGCACTACCTGACTCGGCACCCTCATCGTCGGCCTCATTTCACTTCTTGCTTACTTACCTGTCTCACGGGGCCGCCTCCGGCCGTCGGGCCGCACCCCGAGCCGGTGGCTGCCGACGGCCTCCCTCGTGGCGTCCAGTGCCTGGGAAGCGGCCTCCATGTGCCGCTGCGCGACGCCGATGAACAGGCAGTCGATCACCGTGAGCTGGGCGATCCGGCTCGCGGTCGCGCCCGATCGGAACGTCGTCTCCCGCGCTGCCGTGGTGAGCACGTAGTCGGCAACCTCGGTGATCGGGGAACGCGGGAAGTTCGTCAGTGCGACGGTGGTGGCGCCGTGCTCCCGCGCCACGCGCAGGGCTTCGACGGTGTCGGTGGTCGCGCCGGTGTGCGAGACGCCGATCGCCACGTCGCCGGTGCGAAGTACCGCGGCCGAGGTGAGCATGATGTGCGTGTCCGACCACGCGAAGCACACGCGGCCGATCCGGTGCAGCTTCTGCTGCAGGTCGGCGGCGACGAACGCGCTGGCGCCCACGCCGTACACGTCGACGCGGCCGGCCTCGGAGAGCAGGCCGATGACCCGCTCGAGGGTGGCGATGTCGAGCTGGTCGGCGGTCTCCTCGACGGCCCGCGCGTCGGCGAAGCTGACCTTCCCGACCACGGCGGCCAGGTCGTCGTTCACGCTGATCTCGCCGCCCAGGTTGCGGGTCGAGCGGGCTTCGCTGCGGGCGGTGTCCGCCGCGAGCGCGATGCGCAGCTGCGGGTAGCCGCCGACGCCGACCGCCTTGCAGAACCGGGTGACCGTCGTTTCGCTCGTGTTCGCCGCCAGTGCGACCTCGGTGATGCTGCGACGGGCTACCGCGGACGGGTCTTCCAGTACTACCTTGGCTACTCTCTGTTCCGCTCTGGCCAGGCCGGGAAGAAGCGAGCGAATGCGGACCAGAGGGCTCGCTTCGGTCTCACGGCTCGCCGGGCTGCCGCCGGAATGTGTCGAACCAGACACCATTTCACCCTCGGTTGCCGTGGGAAAGTTACTAACCGTAGGCGTTTGCGACAACACTATCCACATCCTTCGGGATGATCGCAACGGGGACGCCCCTGCACGTCCGAGCTGCGCTGACTCAGTTGCCCAGAAAGTCGCCAACCAGGTCGGAGTCGTTAACCTCTACTTGTTAACGACTTGGCAACTTACTGCGGTTCCCGAAACAGCCAACGATCGTCGGTGGTTCGCGCCGTACTTCCGTGCTAGAGAGCGGATCCCGTCTCGGCTATGACGCGCGGAGAAGGAAATTTTGCTCCCCTTCAGTGGGAAGTCAGCGTCCAACCGGTTGCGCTCAGTGACCAAGGGGTGTGTTCAGCATCCAACACAATGCCGTTGTTGCTGGTTATTCGGACACCGTCCACGTATACGCCTCGGCCCGTGTAGTGCGCATCAGTCGTATAGCGCCAGCGAAGGATCACCGGATCGGCTGCGGGTAATTCCGCCGACACGCGCCACCAGGACCGGTGTCCGTGGCCGGCCAGGGCGCTGACCGGGCCTGGCGGTGCGCCTGGACCGTCGGCCCGAAGCTCGACCGGCTGCCAGGAAACGCCGTCTCGGCTCGCTTCCAGAACCAGGGGATCGGTCGATTCGGTGTCGACGAAGGCGACGAAGTTCACACGCAACGAGCTAACCCCGGACAGGACCGGTGTGGTGAGGGTGGCCGTGCTCAGGTTCCCCGGATCGCTGAACCAGGCGTCCTTCCCCACCGCGGGGCGGACGGACATCGCGCGGGCCAGTGCCGTGGCCCAGGTCTCCCTTGCCGGATTGATGGAACCCCAGTTTCGGGTCGGGTGGACGCGGTTGGTGAGCAGGATCGCGATCGAGCGTGATTCCGGGTCGATCACCAGGCTCGTCCCGGTGAAGCCGGTGTGGCCCGCCGTCACCGGGGACGAGAGCGCACCCATGTAGAACATCCGGTCGAGCTCGAAACCCAGGCCGTGTTCGTCGCCGGGGAACGCCTGGTTGTAGTTCGTGAGCATGATGCGGACCGTGTCCGCGCGCAGGATTCGGACGCCGTGATAGCTGCCGCCGTTGAGGATCATCTGCGCGAGGACCGCCAGATCTGCCGCCGTGGAGAAGACGCCGGCGTGCCCGGAGACACCACCGAGGGCCCAGGCGTTCTCGTCGTGCACCTGGCCGCGGACCAGGCCGCGCGGCGGTTGCGCCTCGTACTCCGTCGCCGCGATGCGGTCCAGCTTCGCGCTCGGCGGGTTGAACCCGGTGTCGGCCATTCCCAGCGGTGCGGTGATGCGGTCGCGCACCACGGCGTCCAGTGGACGCCCCGTCAGCCGTTCCACCAGGAAACCCAGCGTCATCAGGTTGATGTCGGAGTACCGGTAGGTGCTCCCCGGCGGGTTCACCAGCGGACTGTCGAGCACCGCCTTACGCCGGGCCGGAACATCCGGATAGCCCTGCCACAACGACGGCACCGGGTCGGCGTCCAGACCCGATGTGTGCGTAAGCAGCTGGCGGACCGTCACGTTCTCCTTGCCGTGCGTGGCGAACTCCGGGAGGTACGTGGCGACCGGCTCGTCGAGACCGACCTGATGCCGTTCGACCAGTTGCAGCACGGCGATCGAGGTGAACAGCTTCGTGACCGAGGCGAGGTCGAAGATCGTGTCCGGACGCATGGGCACCTGGCGGTCGGTGGGCAGTTCGGTGCCCGCGGCGTCGGCGTACCGCAGCGCCTGACCGGTGGCGAACTCGTCCACGATCACACCGTCGTGCGCGAGCAGGCCGACCGCCCCGGCGAAGTGCGGATGCCCGGTCACCGGATCGTTCGTGCTCCAGTCCGACAGGAACCGCTCGGCATCCCGGATCGGCCCCGGATCGAGCCCGGCCTCGCCCGGGCTGCCGCGGCGCAGGACCGTGTCCGCCGCCGCGAAACCGTGCCAGGGCCGGTCGAACCGGCCCGCCACGGCTCCCGGCGACTCGGCGGTGGCACTCGAGATGGCACTCGCTCCAGAAACCGTCAGGGCCGCGATCGTGATCACGGCCAGAAGCCTTTTCACGGGCATGAGAACCTCACCAGTAGAGCAAGTACGGTGCCCGCCTGGCCACAAAACCGGCCAGCTCCGCCTGCCACGAGGCGGTGATTTCGTCCACCCCGGCGCCCGCGTCCACCATCGTGCGCAGCCGGCTGGAGCCGGACAGCCTGTCGATGGCCAGATCGGGCCGCCAGGCGAACAGATCCGGGTGGAGGCGCTTGGCGGTCACGAACATCGCCACCGCCGTGCGGATGGCGTCGAAGGACCGGGAGTCGGTGACGGTCAGCTCCACCCCGCCGCATGCCTGGTTCACGAACTTGCCGAAGGTGGGCGCGAAGTAGGTCTCGCGGAAACGGACGCCGGGCAGGTCCAGCGCGGTCAGCGCGTCCCGCCAGCGCCAGTCGAGCCCGGGAGCACCGATGATCTCGAACGGTCTGGTGGTGCCCCGGCCCTCGGAGAACACCGTGCCCTCGAACATGCCCAGCCCCGGGTAGACCCGCGCGGTGTCCGGGGTCGGCATGTTCGGACTGGGCGGTGTCCAGGTCAGTGCCGTCTGGGCGAACTCCTTGTCCCGGCGCCAGCCGCGCACCCGGATCACGTCGAGTTCGATCCGGGCCGGTGGGAGAAACTCTCCCGCGAAGAACCGGGCCAGCTCGCCGACGGTCATGCCGTGCTGCTGGACGATCGGCTTCAGGCCGACGCCCGAGGCGAACGCGGGGTCGAGCATCGGCCCCGCCGCCCGGCCCCCCAGCGGATTGGGCCGGTCGAGCACCAAGAAGCC
>NZ_VJWX01000414.1 GCF_007713715.1 Amycolatopsis rhizosphaerae | reverse complement strand
CGCCGGAGGGTGGGACTCGCCCATGCAAGGACCGACTTTGCCGGGGCCCTGGTCGAAACGGCCGCGAGGGGACCCCTCACGGCCGTTCCGAAATCGTGGCCCGGTCAGGACAGCGTGCGCATCCAGTGGTGGGGGTCGGGGCGGGTGCCCTCCTGGATGCCGGTGAGTTCGGCCCGCAGCTTCATGGTCAGCTCGCCGGGCTCGCCACCGCCGATGGTGAACTCACCGTCGTTGTGCTTGACCCGGCCCACCGGCGTGATCACCGCGGCGGTCCCGCAGGCGAACACCTCGGTCAGCTCGCCGGAAAGGGCGGCCTTCTCCCACTCGTCGGTGGAGATGCGCCGCTCCTCGACCTGGTGCCCGAAGTCCCGTGCCAGCTCCAGCAGCGAGCTCCGGGTCACGCCCGGCAGCAGGGAGCCGCTCAGCTCGGGCGTGACCACCCGGGCGTCGGCACCGGAGCCGAACACGAAGAACAGGTTCATACCACCCATTTCCTCGACCCACTGGCGCTCCACCGCGTCGAGCCAGACCACCTGGTCGCAGCCCTGCTCGACGGCCTGGGCCTGGGCGAGGAACGAGGCGGCGTAGTTGCCCGCGAACTTGGCCGCACCCGTGCCGCCCGGGGCGGCACGCACGTACTCGGTGGACAGCCACACGCTCACCGGCTTGACACCGCCGCTGAAGTAGCTGCCCGCGGGCGAGGCGATGACGGTGTACAGGTACTCGCTGGCGGGCGCGTTCACGCCGAGCCCCACCGAGGTGGAGATCATGAACGGCCGCAGGTACAGGGTTTCGCCCGGGGTGGTGGGCACCCAGCGTTCGTCGACGGCGATGAGCCGGCGCAGCGACTCGATGAACAGCTCCTCCGGCAGGTCCGCCATGGCGATGCGGCGCGCCGAGTCACGGAACCGCTTCGCGTTGGCATCGGGACGGAACGCCGCGATCGAACCGTCCGGCTGGCGGTAGGCCTTCAGCCCCTCGAAAATCGCCTGGGCGTAGTGCAGCACCGAGGTCGCCGGATCGAGCACGAGCGGTTCGTAGGGGCGGACCTGCCCGTCGTGCCAGCCGCGCTCGGTGTCGAAACGGAGGGTCACCATGTGGTCGGTGAAGAACTTCCCGAAGCCCGGGTTCGCCAGTACCTCGGCTACACGCTCCGCGGACGCGGGGGACGGGTGCGGGATACTGGTGAACGGCGTCGAGATTGTCATTTGAGCAGGATATCCCTTAGTTGGACGTCCGAGAATCCCTCCTCCCCTAGGATGCCGAGGGTGACCGGAAAAAGCGTCTCACGCGCGAAGGCCGCCGATCTGCGGACCTTTTTGGTCCCCGCGTTGCTCACCTACTCCGCCGGGGTACTGGTGCTGCTGGTCTACCTCCTGCTGGGCAACGCCCTCGGCATCGTGCTCGGCCTGATCGCGGTCGCCCTCGGCCTGGTCTGGTGGCGGCATGTGCTCGGCGGCCGGATGGTGCCCCGGCAGGTACCGGTCAAGGGCCTGGTCGTCCTCACCGTCGCGGCGGCGGCGTTCACCGTTTTGTCGTTCCTGCTGGCCGACTAGCGACCAGCGCCAGCGCGATCACGACGAGGGCAGGCAGCAGGTACCACGCCGGGAGGCAGGCCAGCAGCGTGACGGCCAGCGCCGCGCTCACCACCGCGCGGAGGTCCCGCCTGCGCACCGACAGCGTGAGCAGGGCCCTCACCAGCACCTCGGCCAGCGCCAGCGCGGCCGCGAGCAGCAGCGCGGGCACCGGTGCCAGCAGCGCGGCCCCGGCGGCACCGGCCGCCCCACACGCGAGCGTCTCCTGCCAGCCAGGGAGCCGGGTGCGGATCGCGGCGAGCTCGCCGAAGGCCGCGGGCACCGTCGCGATCACGACCACCGCGGCCAGCAGCGGTTCGAGCGGACGACCGTCCACCGCGGCCAGCAGGTCCCGGACGGGGACCGGGGACAGGCCGAGGCGCACCGGGCCGAGCTGGTACAACGCCCCGGCGCACACGGCGAGCGTGGCGGCCACCGCACCGGCCTCCCACCAGGAAGGTTTCGCGCCGCGCCGGGACAGCAGCGGGAACAGCACCGCCGCGGCGGCGAACATGCCGAGCGGCCCCGGCCCGGTACCGGCCCCGCGTTCCGGCGCGATGGCGGCGCACAACGCGACCAGCCCGGCCCCGGCGACCAGCACGATGCCCAGCAGCCAGGCCCGCACGAACCGCGGCAGCGACCTGCCCGGCAGGGCGGCCGCGGTGACCACCAGCACCATCGCCGCGGCGGCCGGAGCCCGGTGTTCCGGCACCAGATAGGCGCCGAACACCGAGCCGAAGACCGGCAGCAGGCCCACTCTCGCGGCCAGGCCCGTAGCCCGGGCCAGCGGGATCTTCCGCGCGCGTTCCAGTTCCGCCGCGGGCTCGGGAACGCAGGCCGCGAGCGCTCCGGCCAGCACCGCTCCGGCGAGCAGCCACCAACCGCCGGCGGCGGCACCCGCGGCCAGCGCGATCAGCAACCCGGCACCCAGCCGCACGCCCGCCACCTGCCTTTCTCCGTTCCGGCCCCGGTCATTAGCATGGCTCACAATCACCACGACGAGCGCGCGAGGAGCCAAAAGTGACCGTGCCGAAGTTTGCCCTGTACGAAAGCACCGAGGCCGGGCTGAGCAAGAGCCGGGCCGATGTGGTGGTGATCGGCACGCTGCAGGGCGAGGAGGGTCCGCTCCTCGCGCCGGGGACGGAAGCGGTGGACGCGGCGTTCGACGGTCAGCTGGCGAGCACGCTGTCCACGCTGGGTGCCAGTGGCAAGGCCGAGGAGACCGTGAAGCTGCCCTCGCTGGGCAAGCTCACCGCCGGTCTCGTGCTGGCCGTCGGTCTCGGCAAGGCCGGCGCGGACGGTTCGGTCACCGCCGAGCAGGTCCGCCGCGCCGCCGGTGCCGCCGCGCGCGCACTGTCCGGCACCGCGCGCGCCCTGTTCCTCCTCTCCCAGCTGGACCTGAACGCGGCCGTCGAAGGGACCGCGCTGGGCGCGTACAAGTTCACCCAGTACAAGTCCGAGCCCGGCGACTCGCCGCTCGCCGCGGTGGACTTCGTCCAGCCCGCCGAGGGCACGTCGCGGGCGCACAAGGCATCGCTGAAGGCCGCCACCTCGATCGCCGAATCGGTGATCATCGCGCGGGACCTGATCAACACCCCGCCCAACGACCTGTTCCCCGCCTCCTTCGCCGACCAGGCACGCAAACTCGCCGAGGCCCATGGTCTCGACTTCGAGGTGCTGGACGAAAAGACGTTGAAGCGCAAGGGATTCGGCGGCATCCTCGGCGTCGGGGGCGGCTCCGCCCGGCCGCCGCGGCTGGTGCGCGTGAGCTACCGCGCGGCCAAGCCCGCCAAGAAGATCGCCCTGGTGGGCAAGGGCATCACCTTCGACTCGGGCGGCATTTCGATCAAGCCCGCGGCCAACATGGACCAGATGACCTCCGACATGTCGGGGGCGGCCGCGGTGCTGGCGTCGGTCGTGCTCGCGGCGAAACTCAAGTACCCGCTGGAGGTCACCGCCACCATCCCGCTCGCCGAGAACCTCCCGTCGGGCACTTCCTACCGTCCGGGGGACGTGCTGAGCATGTACGGCGGCAAGACCGTCGAGGTGCTCAACACCGACGCCGAGGGCCGCCTCGTGCTCGCGGACGCGATCGTGCGCGCGGCCGAAGACTCCCCCGACTACCTCGTCGAAACCTCCACCCTGACCGGTGCGCAGGTGGTGGCGCTGGGCAACCGCACCGCCGGGATCATGGGCTCCGACGAGTTCCGCGACCGGGTCGCGGCGATCGCGCAGGCCACCGGCGAAGGCGGCTGGCCGATGCCGCTGCCGGAGGAGCTGCGCGGCGACCTCGACTCGCGCCTGGCCGACCTGGCCAACGTCACCGGGCACCGGTGGGGCGGCATGCTCGCCGCCGGGATCTTCCTGCGCGAGTTCGTCGCCGACGGCCTTCCCTGGGCGCACATCGACATCGCGGGCCCGTCCTTCAACACGGGTGGGCCGTACGGCTACACGGCCAAGGGTGGCACCGGCGTCCCGGTGCGGACCATCGCCGCCGTGCTCGCCGACATCGCCGCCAACGGCTGACCGGCGCCGCGTGGGCCGTGAGGGGGTCCCTCACGGCCCACGCGGGTCAGCCCTGGGCGCGTTTCTGGCGCTGGGTGTATTCGCGCATGCGCCTGGGGTAACCGACCTTCGTCACTTCATAAACCGGAATACCGCGCTTGCGGCCGAATTGCTGCGCCGCGTCGAGGCTGCCGATGCGGCGCCGGGTCCACTCCCCGTCGTGGGCGACGAGCACGACAGTGGTGTCGGTGACCGTCGTCTTCGGTTCCACATAGGCCTCGACACCGCGACGGCTGTCCGCCCATTCCCCGAGATGACGTGTATCGCCCTGACTGGGCCCACGCAGCGTCCCTGGCCTGCGTTTCCTGCGCAGCGAGTCGAACAGGCCCACCCGGACCACCCCCATCTCCGATCGACTTCGCCCGCCATTATTCCGGTGATCAGGGCGCGGCCGGACGTGTGGTCACCGGCACTACCGCCTCGGTCGCACCAGCGAAGTCCCTAGTGACAAGATGATGAGCGTCGAGACGTAATACAACGTTGAGGCGATACGAGACGAGCATCGCCAACCGAGCTCTTCGAGGAGAACTGACGTGACCGACGCTGGCCCCGACCTAGTGATACTCGGTGGCGGATCGGGCGGCTATGCCGCCGCTTTCCGCGCCGCCGAGCTGGGCCTTTCCGTGGTTCTGGTGGAGAAGGACAAACTGGGCGGGACCTGCCTGCATCGCGGGTGCATCCCCACGAAGGCGCTGCTGCACGCCGCGGAAGTCGCCGACACCGCGCGCGAGGGCGAGCAGTTCGGGGTCAAGACCACGCTCGAGGGCATCGACATCGCCGGTGTCCACAAGTACAAGGACGCCGTCGTCTCGCGGCTCTACAAGGGACTGCAGGGCCTGGCCAAGGCCCACAAGGTGACCATCGTGGAGGGCACCGGCACCTTCGTCGGCGGCACCACCGTCGAGGTGGAGGGGCAGCGCTACACCGGCAAGAACGTCATCCTGGCCACCGGCTCCTACTCCCGCACCCTGCCGGGGCTGGAGCTGGGCGGCCGGATCATCGCCAGTGACGACGCGCTGACCCTGGACTACATCCCGGAAAAGGTGGTCGTGCTCGGCGGCGGCGTCATCGGCGTCGAATTCGCCAGCGTCTGGGCCTCCTTCGGGGTGGACGTGACGATCGTGGAAGCGCTTCCGAGGCTCGTGCCCAACGAGGACGAGTTCGCCTCCAAGCAGCTCGAGCGGGCCTTCCGTCGCCGCAAGATCGCCTTCAAGACCGGGGTGAAGTTCACCGGCGCCAAGCAGGACGAGAACGGCGTGAGCGTTTCGCTGGAATCCGGCGAGACCCTCGAGGCCGACCTCCTGCTCGTCGCGGTGGGTCGCGGCCCCAACACGGCCGGCCACGGCTACGAGGAAGCCGGCGTGCGGATGGAGCGCGGTTTCGTGCTCACCGACGAACGCCTGCGGACGAACCTGCCGAACGTCTACGCGGTCGGCGACATCGTCCCCGGCCTGCAGCTGGCGCACCGCGGGTTCGCCCAGGGCATCTTCGTCGCCGAAGAGCTCGCCGGACTCGAGCCGCGGGTGATCGAGGAGGCGGGCATCCCCCGCGTGACCTACTCGCATCCCGAGGTGGCTTCGGTCGGCCTGACCGAGAGCGCGGCCAAGGAGAAGTACGGCACCGGCGTCACCACCTTCACCTACGATCTCGCCGGCAACGGCAAGAGCCAGATCCTCAAGACCTCGGGCGCGGTCAAGCTGATCAAGGCGCCGGACGGGCCGGTCGTCGGCCTGCACCTGGTCGGGGATCGCGTCGGCGAGCTGATCGGCGAAGCCCAGTTGATCTACAACTGGGAGGCCTTCCCGGAGGACGTGGCTCCGCTGATCCACGCCCACCCGACCCAGACCGAGGCCCTCGGCGAAGCGCACCTTGCCCTGGCCGGAAAGCCACTGCACGTGCACAGCTGACGAAACCGCCAGTCCAAGAAGACCACAGCAACAAGATTCAAGGGAGTCAGCGAACGATGGCCTACTCCGTCACATTGCCGGAGCTCGGGGAGAGCGTCACGGAGGGCACCGTCACCCGGTGGCTGAAGCAGGAGGGTGACCAGGTAGCGGTGGACGAGCCGCTGCTGGAGATCTCGACCGACAAGGTCGACACCGAGGTGCCCTCGCCGGTGGCCGGCGTGCTGCAGCGGATCGTCGCCAAGGAAGACGAGACCGTCGACGTCGGCGGTGAACTCGCGGTGATCGACGACGG
>NZ_VJWX01000413.1 GCF_007713715.1 Amycolatopsis rhizosphaerae | reverse complement strand
GTCCGCGGCGTAGTCGCACCAGTCCGACTGCAGCGGCGGCCGCCACTCGTCCGGGGCCTTGTCGCCCTTGGCCTGGTTGACGTTGTCGGTCACCGCCCGCAGTTGCGGGCGGGTCAGGTCGTTGGCGAACTCCTTGCGCCGGTCGGTGGTCCACGAGGCGGCACCGCTGCGCCACGCCTGCGCGAGCGGCACGGTGTGGTCGATGTCCACATCGGACGCCTTGGTCCAGGTTCCACCGTCGTAGGGGCTGTACCAGGTGCCGGAGACGGCGCGGCACTGGTCGTCCGTGCGCACGTCCTTCCCGTCCCGCTTGAGCACCGTCTCCCGGGTGTCGCACTCGCCCGCCACCGTGGCCCAGTGCGGGAACTTCTCCCGCGAATACCCGCCCATCCCGTTGCGCGGCTGGATCACCAGCTCGGCGAGCTGCGCCCTGGCCTGCGCCGGGGAGCCCGTCGCCGCGGCGGCACCCCCCGCGGACGGGCCGGTCCCCGCCTGACAGCCCGTCGTGCACGCCACCACGAACGCCGCCAGCACCGGCAGCCACCTGACCTTCACTTCGCCCCTTCCGGCGCCCGGACCGGGAGCAACGCGAGCAGCCCGGCCACCAGTACCAGCACGATCCCGGCCATGCCGGCGCGTTGTGTGCCGAACAATGCGAGGAACCCGCTGAACGCCAGCGGTCCCAGGAAACTCACCGCACGGCCGGTGGTCGCGTAGAGGCCGAAGGCCTCCCCTTCCCGTTCCGGCGCGACGATGCGGGCGAGGAAGGTGCGGCTCGCGGACTGGGCGGGCCCGACGAAGGCGGCCAGTGCGAGGCCGCACACCCAGAAGGTCGCCTTGCCGGGCAGCACCACCAGGCAGCCGCCCAGCACCACCAGTGCGGCCAGCGAACCGGCGATGATCGTCTTCGGGCCCAGCCGGTCGTCGAGCCTGCCGCCGAACACGGCGCCGAGCCCGGCGGTCAGGTTCGCGCCGATCGCGAAGATCACCACTTCGCTGGAGGAGAACCCGAAGGTGCCCGCGGCGACCACCCCGCCGAAGGTGAAGATCGCGGCCAGGCCGTCGCGGTAGACCGCACTGGCGATGAGGAACCACACCGTGCGCCGCTCGCTCCGCCACATCCCGGCCACTCGGCGCGCGAGCACCCCGTAACTGGCGAAGAACCCGGCCCGGGAGGCCCCGGCGGAGGCCGGCGGCTCGGGCACGAAGAACAGCACGGGCAGCGCGAAGAGCCCGAACCAGAGCGCGCAGAACAGCGCCACCACGCGGATGTTGAGCCCGTCCTGCGAGGTGACCCCGAACAGGCCCACCTTGGGCTGCACGAACGCGAACAGCACGACGGTCAGCGCGACCAGACCCCCGAAATAGCCCATTCCCCAGCCGAAACCGGAAACCTTGCCGATGGTCCGGGGCGTGGACACGCGCAGCAGCAGCGCGTTGTAGTTGACCTGTGCGAACTCCGCGAACACGCTCGCGGCGGAGATCAGCACGACGCCCAGGGTCAGGTACGCCGGGGTGTTCCGGACGAAGAACAGCGCGGCCATCGCGGCCACCACGATCCCGGTGTGCACGGCCAGCCACCGCTTCCGGCGGCCGCCCGCGTCGCCGCGCTGCCCGGTGACCGGCGCCAGCAGCGCGATGAAGACCCCCGCGATGGTCAGTCCCACGCCGAGCGCCGCCGAGCCGCTGTCCGGGTCCGGCGCGACCGCCTTGGTGAGGTACACCGAGAACACGAAGGTGAGGATGATCGCGTGGAACGCCGAGGATCCCCAGTCCCACAAGGCCCAGCTGACGACGCCGCGGCGGTCCGCGCGGGCTTGGGATGGCGTTTTCTCGGCCACGGTCACGGCTGAATCAGACCAAGCCGCTTCGGCGCCCGTCGAACCGGGGTCGGTCAGCGGCGCGGCGGCATCCCGACCCTGGTCAGGTCGGCGGCCACCACGATCTCGCCGTCGAAGATTTCCGCGGCCTCGTCGTGGAAGCGCGCGGGATCGTCGTAGCGCTGGGAAAAGTGGGTCAGCACCAGCCGCCGGACCCCGCTTTCCGCCGCGACTCGGGCGGCCTGGGCAACGGTGAGGTGGCCGTACCGCTCGGCGAGCGCCGCCTCGGCGGACAGGAAGGTCGATTCGATCACCAGCAGGTCCACGCCCTCGGCGAGGGCGTACACCCCGTCGCACAGCCTGGTGTCCATCACGAAGGCGAACCGCTGCCCGGGCCGCGCCTCGCTGACCTCGTCCAGGGTGACCGTGCCGTCCCCGGTGGCGAAGGAACCGTCGCGCTGCAGGCGGCCGACGTCCGGACCGCCGATGCCGAACCGGGCCAGCAGGTCCGGGCGCATCCGGCGCCCGTCCGGTTCGACCAGGCGGTACCCGAAGGATTCCACCGGATGACTCAGCCTGCGGGCGACCAGCGTGCCGAACGGCCCCTCGCGAACCGGACCGTCACCGGTGACCGGGGCGGGCAGGATCGTCGTCACCTCGTGGAACACGCTCGCGTGCCGCAGCCGGTCGTAGTACTCCTGCCCCGAGGCCGGGTAGAGGGCGCGCACGGGGCCCGCGACGCCGTCGAGGGACAACCGCTGCACGACACCGGGCAGTCCCAGGCAGTGATCGCCGTGGAAATGGGTCACGCACAGGTGGGTGATCGCGGACGCGGGCACACCGGCCAGCAGCATCTGGCGCTGCGTGCCCTCACCCGGGTCGAACAGGAAGCCTTCGCCGTCCCAGCGCAGCAGATACCCGTTGTGGTTCCGGGTGCGCCCGGGCACCTGACTCGCGGTTCCCAGCACAACCAGTTCACGCACGAGGCAACCCTAGCCGGAACCCCCGCTCAGGCCAGTCCCGCCGCCAGGACGTCGAAGGCCCGGCGTGCGTACTTCCCGGCCGCCCTCGCGATCGTCTCGGGACGCTGGCCTTCGGCCGCGCGCCACTGCACCTCCTCGAACAGCAGCCGGTACACGCCGGTGAGCTGCGCGGCGACGATCCGCGCGGTCATCTCGTCGTATGACTCGGCGAGTGCCGCCGCCAGTGCCACCTCGCGTTCCTCGTGGAGTTCCCGGAGCCGGGCCAGCAGCGGCGGGCTGGTCCGGATCATGCGGGCGAAGTCCGCACTGGAGAACCCGATCAGTGCGTCCCGGCGGGACAGCGCCTCGAAATAGGCGCGGCGCGCGGCCGCCAGGACCGGCTCCTCGCCGCTCATCGCCCCGGCGAGGAATCCGGCGAACTCCTCGTGCACGTCGAAGACGAGATCCTCCTTGCGGGGGAAGTAGTTCGTCACCGTCATCTTGGCGACCCCCGCCGCCTGCGCGATCTGCGCGATGGTCACCTCGTCGAAACCGCGCTCGACGAACAGCCGCGTCGCCACGTCCGAGATCGCCTGGCGCGTCCGCTGTTTCTTCAGCTCCCTGAGCACTCCGCCAGCCTAGCAGAAAATAGACTTGACCTAATTTTAGGTTCAACCTAATCTTGGCCATCGTGCTGATCAAAGCCTCTCGAACCGCCTCCGACCGCGAGGTCCTGCGCCTGGCGGGCGTACTGGTCTTCGGCGCGGTACTGGCGACCCTCGACACGACGATCGTCAACGTCGGGCTCGGCGCCATCGCCCACGACCTCGGCGGCCCGATCTCGGCCACGGGCTGGGTGTCCACGGGTTATCTGCTGGCGGTGGCCGTGGTCATCCCCCTGTCCGGCTGGGCGAGCGAACGCTTCGGCGGCCGGAGGATGTGGCTGGTTTCGGTCGCGCTGTTCACCGCCGGGTCCGCGCTGTGCGGACTGGCCTGGTCGGCCCGGTCGCTGATCGCGTTCCGGATCCTCCAGGGGCTCGGCGGCGGGATGATGCAGCCGATCGGGCAGGCGCTGTTCGCCAGGGCCGCGGGCCCCCGGCTCGGCCGCCTCATCGGCATCGTCACCCTGCCCGCGACGTTCGCCCCGGTGCTCGGTCCCGTCCTCGGCGGCGTTCTCGTCCAGCATCTCGGCTGGCGTTGGATGTTCACGATCAACGTCCCGATCGGCATCGCCACGATCGTCGCGGCCGTCCGCGTCGTGCCCGCCGACGAAACGCACCGTCCCGGCCACCGGCTCGACGTCACCGGCCTCGCTCTCCTGTCACCCGGGCTCGCCGCCCTGGTCTACGGCCTTGGCGCCCGGAACGCGGTCGCGCTCGGAGCAGGCGCCCTGGCACTGGCCGCCTACGGGTGGCACAGTTCGCGGGCCCGGCAGCCGCTGATCGATCTCCGCCTGTTCGCCCGGCGGGGCTTCGCGGTCGCGACCGGCAACTCCTTCCTGCTCGGCGCCTCGCTGTACAGCTCGATGCTGCTGCTTCCCCTGTACTACCAACAGGTTTGGCACGCGAGCGTGTTCGACGCCGGACTGCTGCTCGTTCCGCAGGCTCTCGGCAGCGCCGTCGCGCTGTACTTCGCGGGGCGCATCGCCGAACGGTTCGGCCCACGCGCCGTGCTGCTGACCGGAGTCGTACTGGCGCTCGCCGGTACCTTCCCGTTCACCCAGCAGGCTCCGGCCTGGCTGCTCACGGTTTCCCTGCTGGTACGCGGAATCGGCCTCGGTGCCACCACGGCGCCGGGGATGGCGGCGGTCTACGCCGCCGTGGAACGGGACGAGGTCCACCGGGCGGCGGCCGTGGTCAACGTGGTGAACCGCGCCGGCGGCTCGCTCGGCACCGCGATTCTCGTCACCGTCCTGGAAAACCAGGGATTCACCACCACGTTCTGGTGGGCACTCGGCCTGTCCGCACTGAGCCTCGTGCCCGCCGCACTGTTCCCGAGGAGGTCCCGATGCGCCGCCTGATGGCCGTACACGCCCATCCCGACGACGAATCCAGCAAGGGTGCCGCGACAACGGCCCGGTACGTGGCCGAGGGCGCCGAGGTGCTCGTGGTCACCTGTACCGGTGGCGAGCGCGGCAGTGTGCTCAACCCGAGTCTCGACCGGCCGGAGATCCGCGCGGACCTGGCCGCGATCCGCCTACGGGAGATGGCGGCGGCCCGCGAGATTCTCGGCGTACAGCAGCGGTTTCTCGGTTTCGTCGACTCCGGAATGGATGGTGAACCACCCGAGGGAAGCTTCGCCAGGGAGCCGCTGGCGAAGGCCACCGGGTCGTTGGTCGAGGTGATCAAGGAGTTCCGGCCGCAGGTGGTGATCACCTACGACGAGACGGGGGGCTACCCGCATCCCGACCACATCAAGACGCACCAGGTCGCACTGGCCGCCTTCGAGGCGGTCGCCGGAACTCCGTGGCAGATCGCCAAGTTGTACTACTTCTCGGTGTTCACCAGGGACTGGTTCCACGCGATGCACGACGCGCTGACCGCGCGGGGAATCGAGTCGGCGATGGGGTCCGTCCTGGCCGGACTCCCCGCGCCGACCCTGCCGGTGACCACCCGGATCCGCTGCGACGAGTACTTCGCCGTCCGGGACCGGGCGCTGCTCGCGCACGCCAGCCAGGTCGATCCGGCCACCGGGTTCATGGCCCATCCCCGCGAGGTCGAACGGGCGGTGTGGCCCACCGAGGACTACTCGCTCGCGCGCTCGTTCGTACCGGTCTCCCTGGTGGAGGACGACCTGTTCGCCGGGGTGGACGCCATCGCCGACCAGAAGTCCACATAGGCCTCTTCGTGCCGGATGCCCAGGTCCAGCAGGCGGGCGCGGGACACCGCGTCCGGCCTGTCCCGATCGATCTCCGCGCGGAGTTTCCGGTACAGCTCAAGCCATTCGCGATGCCGGGCCGCCTGCTCCGCGGCCAGTTCGGCATCGTGCCCCGGACCGGCGAGATCGACGAAGGCGAGCTTGAGCAGCGCCGGGTTGCGGGTCTCCGGCTGCGCGGTGCGCGGATCTTCCAGCCAGCGCTCCAGTGCCGCGCGCCCGGCGTCGGTCAGGTGGAACACCCGCCGCCGCCTGCCGTGCTCCTCGGCCCGTTCCTCCAGTAGGCTGCGCTCCGCCAGCCGGGCCGGATCGCGATAGAGCTGCGCGTGCGGGATGGGCCAGTAGTAGCCGACGCTGTCCTCCACCCGCGCCTTCAGCTCGTACGGCGTCATCGGCCCGTACCGGGCGATCAGCCCGAGAACGACGTAGGCCGACGGACTCAGCTCGCCGGGCATCCGCACCTCTTTCGTTGACACCGTCTCACTGAGACTATAGCTTCATCTCATTGCAACGGTATCAATGAGAGGATTGGGTGTGTACGTTCATCCCGAGCTGCGGCAGGTCTTCGACGCCCTGTCCGAAAGGCCGGAAAACCCTTATGCGGACATCGAAACCACCCGCGCCGGCTTCCGCGCGCTGATGAGCCGGTTCCCCACCCGCCCGGACATCACGGTCGAACACCGCAC
>NZ_VJWX01000412.1 GCF_007713715.1 Amycolatopsis rhizosphaerae | reverse complement strand
GCTTGTCAGGTGTAGTAGTTGCCGACCCCGGTCTTGAGGTTCTTGATCTGCTCGTCGTCGTGTCCGAACACGACGGTGGCGCCGGTCTGCTCGGCCACGGACCGGATCTTCTCCACGGAGGCGAACCAGGACACGGTGTCGTAGACGATGCCGGCCGCGGTCGCGGGCGGACCGTAGCTTTCCCTGCGGTACAGCGAGTCCGAGGCGAAGATCATGGTGCCGCTGTCGGCGAGGTCCACCTTCATCGACAACGTGCCCCAGGTGTGCCCCGGAGTGCGCAGCAGGGTGATGCCCGGCAGGATTTCGGTGTCCTCGTTGATGGTCGTCAGCTCGAGACCGTCGTAATCGGACTTGATGTGCGCGCCCAGGTTGTAGCCGTCGAAGCTGAACGCGCCCTTCTTCTCCTCCTCGTCGACGACGATGGTGGTGCCGGTGTTCGCCCACAGCTGGGCGTTCGCCGCGTGGTCGAGGTGCAGGTGGGACAGCATCAGGTAGTCGATGTCGCCCGGCTCCAGGTCGAGCTGCTTGAGCCGCGAGTCCAGCCACATGTCCTCGGTGACGGTGTCCACCGGGAACACCTCGTTGAACCCGGGCGCCGCCCAGCGGGTGTCCCAGTCACGCGGAACACCCGCGTCCCACAGCAGTTTCTTCCCGCTGGGGTGTTCGATGTAGACGACGTGGGTGGGCAGCTCGACCCAGTCGCGCAGGCGCTCGCGGTTGTCGCGGCTGGCCATCCGGGCGGGGTCGATCAGCAGCCAGACGAGGTCGGCGTGCATCGTGCCCGTCGGCAGGATGGTGAGCTTGATCTTGTCGGCATCGGTCATTGCCTCATGCACCTTTCGTGTGCGGTGTTTCGCGCGCCACCCGCGGGGACGGGGGACACTTCATCGGGTCCGCCCGCGCTCACGCGACGGGCTTGGCGGAGCCGGCGCCGATCCGGCGAAGGATCTCGGCGTTGCCTCCCTGCGCGTAGATGCCGCGGATCTCCTTCTTGTTGTACTTGCCCACGCTGGTCTTGGGGACCTCGGTGACGAACAGGAAGGAGTCGGGAATCCACCATTTCGCGAATCCCTGCGTCAGGTATTCGCGAAGCTCTTCTTCGGTGAGCGACTCGTCGGCGGGCACGACACAGGCCAGCGGCCGTTCGAGCCACTTCTCGTGCGGTACCGAGACGACGGTCGCCTCGCGGACCTTCGGGTGTGCCATGAGCGCGTTCTCCAGGTCGATCGAGGAGATCCACTCGCCGCCGGACTTGATCAGGTCCTTCGACCGGTCCTTGATGATCACGTACCCGTCGGGGTCGATCGCGCCGACGTCGCCGGTGCGGAACCAGCCGTCGACCATGCTTTCCTTCGTGCGCTCGTCCTCGAAGTACTCGCGCGCGGTGAACGGCGACTGCACCCAGAAGTCACCGACACTGGTGCCGTCCCAGGGGAGTTCGCCGCCGTCCTCGCCGACCACCTTGATCTTCATCAGCGGGATCGGCTGCCCGCCCTTCTGCCGCAGCGCGTAGACCTCGTCCTCGCCGCGCTCGGCCAGGGTGCTCTTGATGGAGTTGAAGCAGATCTGCGGGGTGCACTCGGTCATGCCGTAGCCCTGCACCACGTAGGTGCCGTAGGTCTGCTCCCACCACTGCATGATCGCCAGCGACGGAGCCTGCCCGCCGAGCCACATGGTCCTGAGCGAGGACAGGTCCCAGTCCCGGTCCGAGGCGCGGACGAAGTCGCGCATCATGGTGCCGATGGTGACCGCGCCGTTCATGCCGGTGACGCGCAGGTCCTCGATGGTGCGGACGTAGTCGGCGTCGAGCGGGTGGATGCCCGGCAGCACCAGGGTGGCGCCCTGGAGCAGCGCGGTGTGCGGGATGTTCCAGCCGTTGCAGTGGAACATCGGTGCCACTTCGAGCCACACCTGGCTCTCGCTCATGTTCAGCTTGTCGTGCATGGCCAGGCACATCGCCTGCAGCACCATGGCGCGGTGGCTGTAGACCACGCCCTTGGGGTCGCCGGTGGTCGCCGAGGTGTAGCACATGGCGGCCGCGGTGTTCTCGTCGAAGACGGGGAATTCGTAGTCTTCGCGGCCGGCGGCGACGAGGTCGTCGTAGCGGTGCACCGGGCTCAGCGTGGTTTCGGGGATCGGCCCGTCGCCCATCACGATGAACGCCCTGACCGAGGGGATGCCGAGCGCGACCAGCTGCTCGACCACGGGGATCTGGTCCTCGTCGATGATCAGCACCGAGTCCTGCGCGTGGTTGATCAGGTACTGCTGCTGCTCGGGGAACAGCCGCATGTTGATCGTGTGCAGGACGGCGCCGATCCCGGGCACGCCGAAGTAGGTCTCGAAGTGGCGGTAGTGGTTCCAGGCGATGGTGCCGACGCGGTCCCCGGGCTTCACCCCGAAGTCGAGCAGTGCGCTGGCCAGGCGCCGCACCCGCTTCGCGTAGTCGGCGTAGGTGTAGCTGTGGTACTCGCCCGGGCCGGTCCTGGTGACGATCTTCTTGTCGTGGAAGAGCCGTTCGGTGCGCCAGAGCAGGGTGTTGAGCAGGAGGGGCTGATCCATCATCAGGCCGTCCACACTGACCTCCGGGTGATGTGGGTTACTGGGGCTTGCCCAATACTGCACATTCTATAGAATAGAGTCAACAGGCAAATTGACCGTCGGGGTGCCCCGGCGGTCCTGGGTGGACAGTGCCTGTTCAGCCGGAGACGAAGGAGTCCTCGTGACCGAACGGACCGTGTTGTACCTCGACGGCGCCTGGGTGGCCGCCGAGAGCGATGAGACGATTCCAGTGGAGAACCCGGCCACCGAGGAACCGCTCGCCGAGATCCCCGCGGGGACCGCGGGGGACGCGAACCGGGCGGTCGCCGCCGCGCGCCGTGCCTTCCCCGCCTGGGCGGCCACTTCGAGGAGCGAGCGGGCGGAGCTCCTGCGGCGGCTGCACGACGGGCTGGCCAAACGGGCCGAGGAGATCGGGGAGACGATCGCCCGGGACGTGGGCACCCCGCTGCGGATCGCCACCCGCATCCAGGCGGGGCTGCCGCTGACCGACATCCAGACCTACGTCGACCTGCTCGAAGCCGACGAGCGGGAGGAGCGCGTCGGCAACTCCCTGGTGGTGCGCGAACCGGCCGGGGTGGTCGCCGCGATCACGCCGTGGAACTACCCGCTGCACCAGATCACCTGCAAGATCGCGCCCGCGCTGGCCGCGGGCTGCACGGTGGTGGTCAAGCCCAGCGAGGTCGCCCCGTTGAGCGCCTACCAGCTTTTCGACGCGATCCACGAGGCCGGTTTCCCGCCCGGGGTGATCAACCTGGTGACCGGGTACGGGCCGGTGGTCGGGGAGGCGCTGGCCACGCATCCCGACGTCGACGTCGTGTCCTTCACCGGCTCGCTGCGGGCGGGCTCCCGCGTGGCGGAACTGGCCGCCCGCACGGTCAAACGGGTCACCCTCGAACTCGGCGGCAAGTCCGCCAACGTCATCCTCGACGACGCCGACCTGAAGACCGCGGTGAAGGTCGGGGTGGCCAACGCCTTCCTCAACGGCGGGCAGACCTGCACCGCCTGGACGCGGATGCTCGTCCCCGGAAGCCGTCAGGAGGAGGCGCTCGAACTGGCCAAGGTGTTCGCCGAAGGATTCGCGCCCGGCGACCCCCTCGACCCCGGCACCAAGCTCGGGCCGCTGGTCTCCCGGGCCCAGCTCGAGCGGGTGCGCGGGTTCATCACCCGCGGCATCTCCGACGGCGCGCGCCTGGTGACCGGCGGCGCCGGCACCCCCGAAGGCTTCGAGACCGGGCACTTCGTCTCGCCCACTGTCTTCGGGGACGTGCGGCCGGATTCGGAACTGGCACAGGAGGAGATCTTCGGCCCCGTGCTGTCGGTCCTGTCCTATCAGGACGAAGCGGAAGCGCTCGCCATCGCCAACAACTCCCGCTACGGTCTGCACGGCGCGGTCTGGTCGGCCGACACCGACCGCGCACTCGCCTTCGCGCGCCGGGTCCGCACCGGCCAGATCGACGTCAACGGCGGCGCCTACAACCCCCTCGCGCCCTTCGGCGGCTACAAGCAGTCCGGCGTCGGCCGGGAGATGGGCAGGCTCGGACTCGACGAGTTCACCGAAGTCAAGTCCATCCAGCTCTAGCCGCTTCCCCTTCCCCGCAAGGAGTCTTCAGTGGTCAACGTCGTCAAGGCCGTCGTCGTGACCGAGCCGGGCGCCCGCCCGCAGGTCCGTGAGGTCGCCCTGCCCGGACTCGGCGAGACGGACGTGCGCGTGCGCATCGCCGCGGCCGGGGTCTGCCACTCCGACCTGTCCATGGTCAACGGGACCATCACCCCCCAGTACCCCGTCGTGCTGGGCCACGAGGCGTCGGGAACCGTCGTCGAGACCGGCCCCGGGGTGACCGGGCTGCGCCCCGGCGACAACGTGGTGCTGAACTGGGCCGCCGCCTGCCGCGAGTGCTGGTTCTGCGCGCACGGCGAACCCTGGCTGTGCCAGGCGGTCGAAGGGGTGACCAGCGTCCCCGGCGGCACCCTCGAGGACGGTACCCGGGTGCACACCTGCATGGGGGTGGGCGGATTCGCCGAGGAGGTCGTGCTGCCCGCGCGTTCGGTCGTGCCGCTGCCCGGCGGAGTGCCGCTCGACCTGGCCGCGCTGCTCGGCTGCGCGGTGCTGACCGGGATCGGCGCCGTCCGCAACACGGCCAGGGTGCGGCCGGGGGAGTCGGTGCTCGTGCTCGGGCTCGGCGGGATCGGGCTGTCCGCCGTGCTCGGCGCGAAGGCGGCCGGGGCGGCCGAGATCATCGCCGTGGACGTCTCACCGGAGAAGGAGGAGCTCGCACTCGCGGCGGGCGCCACCCGGTACCTGCTCTCCGAGCCCGGCCTGGCCAAGCAGGTCCGCAAGCTCACCGGCGGCCGCGGGGTGGACCACGCGCTCGAATGCGTCGGTTCCGCGGCCACGATCCGCACGGCGTGGGGCGCGGTCCGGCGCGGCGGCCAGTGCACGATCGTCGGGGTCGGCCGCCGCGACCAGGAGGTCGTGTTCAATCCGCTCGAACTGTTCCACTTCTCCCGTACCCTCACCAGTTCCATCTACGGTGCCGCCGATCCCGACCGGGACATCCCGCTGCTCGCCGGGCAGGTGCGCTCCGGGGAGCTCGACCTCGCCGGTCTGGTGACCCACCGGATCACCCTCGGCGAAGTGCCCGAGGCCTTCGCGCGGATGGAGGCGGGGCACGGGGTGCGGTCCCTGATCGAGCTGGACCGGTCGTGACGGCGTCCGCGCCGCTGGCCGGACTGCGCGTCGTCGAGCTCTCCAGTTTCGTCGCCTCACCGCTGGGTGGGATGACCCTCGCCCGGCTCGGGGCGGACGTGATCCGCGTGGATCCGGTCGGGGGCGGGCCGGACCGGAACCGCTGGCCGGTGGCGCCAGGCGGGGAAAGCCTGTACTGGGCCGGTCTCAACCAGGGCAAGCGGTCGCTGACGGTGGACCTCCGCTCGCCGGAAGGGCGGGCGCTGGTCGCCGAACTGGTCGTCGGCGGCGGTGCGGGCGGCGGGGTGGTGCTGACCAATGCCCGCCCCCGGCCCGGACTGTCCTATGAGGACCTCCGGGCGCGGCGGCCGGACGTGATCTACGCCCGGCTGCTCGGCCGCCGCGACGGGTCGACGGCGGTGGACTACACGGTCAACGCGGCGTGCGGCTTCCCCATGCTGACCGGGCCGGAGGGCACCGAAGACCCGGTCAACCACGTGCTGCCCGCGTGGGACGTCGCGACCGGGCTGTACCTGGCGATCGGGCTGCTCGCCGCCGAACGGGCCAGGGCCAGGACCGGCGAGGGGCAGCGGCTGGAGGTGGCGCTCGGCGACGTCGCGCTGGCGACCGCGGGCCAGCTCGGCCACCTCGCCGAAGCCCAGCTGAGCCCGAAGCCCCGCGGCAGGCTGGGCAACCAGATCTACGGCGACTTCGGGCGTGACTTCGCCACCGCGGACGGGGTCCGCGTGATGGTGGTGGTGCTGACCGCCCGGCACTGGCGGGATCTGGTGCGGGTCACCGGAATCGGCGACGCGCTCGGCGAACCGGCCGTCGCCGGACTGGACGCCGGCGGGGAACGCTACGCCCACCGCGAGACCCTGACCCAGCTGCTCGGACCGTGGTTCGCCGCCAGGGACTACGACGAGGTGGCCGCCACGCTGGGCGCCACCTCGGTGCTCTGGTCGCGTTACCACACGTTTTCCGAGCTGGCCCAGGACGGCGCGCTCGCGGAGAACCCGTTGATGGGCAAGGTGAGCCAGCCCGGGATCGGCAGCTACCTGGCACCCGGTTCACCGCTGGTGTTCGATGGGGAACAGATC
>NZ_VJWX01000411.1 GCF_007713715.1 Amycolatopsis rhizosphaerae | reverse complement strand
CCCACCCTCGATCCGTCCTTCCCGAGCGATCACGCGGTGATGGCCGGGGCGGTGACCGCGGGACTGTTCCTGGTGAACCGGACCCTCGGCTGGATCGGCACGGTGGCCGCGCTCCTGATGGCCTTCTCGCGCGTCTACATCGCCGCGCACTATCCGCAGGACGTGCTCGCCGGGCTGCTGCTGGGCGCGGCCGTGGTGCTGCTCGGTTTCCTCCTCCTGCGGCGCACGCTGGTGCGGCTGGTCGGCCGTGCCGAACGCACTCCGCTGCGGCCGGTGCTCACCGCCGCCCGGGACGGGGCATCGGCGGCGGACTGATGGAAACGCAGCGGACGGTGTGGCCGCTGTACGCGGCGGGGTTCGTCACCGCGTTCGGCGCGCACAGCATCGCGGCCAGCCTGGGCGCCTACACCCGCGAGGAGCACGCCTCCCTGCTCACGCTGGGCCTGCTGCTCGCGGTGTACGACGGGGCCGAGGTGGTGCTGAAACCGGTGTTCGGCTCGCTGGCCGATCGGATCGGCCCGCGACCGCTGCTGCTGGGCGGCCTGTTCGCCTTCGCGCTCGCCTCGGCGGCGTTCGTGCTGGCCGGAAATCCCGCCCTGGTGGGACTGGCCCGGCTCGGGCAGGGTGCGGCGGCCGCGGCGTTCTCCCCCGCCGCCGGGGCACTCGTCGCCCGCCTTTCCCCGCCGAAACGGCACGGCCGCGCCTTCGGCGGGTACGGGGCGTGGAAGAGCATCGGCTACACGCTGGGTCCCCTGCTCGGCGGGGCACTGGTCACGGCGGGCGGGTTTCCCCTGTTGTTCGGCACTCTCGCCGCGCTGGCCCTGGCCGTCACCCTCTGGGCGCTGCTCACCGTCCCCGCCGTGCCGCCGCTGCCCCGCACCCGCCAGACCGTGCTCGACCTCGTCCGGCGCCTGGGCCGTCCGGGGTTCCTGCGCCCCACCGTCACCCTGGCCGCGACCACCGCGGCGCTTGCCGTGGGGGTCGGCTTCCTGCCCGTCGCCGGGGCGGCGGCCGGGCTGAACGCCCTCGTCACCGGAGCCGCGGTGTCGGTGCTCGCCTTGTGTTCCGCCCTCGTGCAGCCCTGGTCGGGACGTGCACTGGACCGCGCGCACCTGACCGCGGCCGCGGGCATGACCGGCGGCCTTGTGCTCGCCGCGGGCGGGCTGGTGACGGCCGCCTTCGTCCCCGGTGTGGTGGGGATTCTCGCGGCGGCGGTCGCCCTCGGCGCCGGAGTCGGCCTGGCCACGCCGGTCGCCTTCGCCCACCTCGCCGCATCCACCCCGCCCGAACGGCTCGGACAGACGATGGGCGCGGCCGAAGTCGGCCGTGAACTCGGCGACGCGGGCGGCCCACTGGTGACCGGCGCGCTCGCGGCGAGCCTCTCCCCGGAGGCCGGGTTCCTCGGTCTGGCCGCCCTGCTGCTCGTCGCCGGGCTGGCCACGCTCGGCCCGCGTGGGCCGGAACCCGCCCCGTGACCGTCAGCGCCGGGTGAGCTCCATGACCCAGTTGGTGGTCCAGGTGAGCCCGCCGTCGGTGGAGAAGGCCTGCTCCCACCGGGCGGTACGCGCGGTGATCCCCGACCACACGAAGCGGACCCGAACGGGCCGCCCGGCATGGGTGTCGTCCCCGTGGAACTCTCCGCGCTCCCCTTCGAACCGGCCCACCACGGGCGGAAACAGGGTGCCGGTGCGCCTGCTGGCCCAGTACAGGGACCACTCGTCGCGGGCCGGGTCGTACAGGCGCAGTGTCAGGCCGGCGAATCCCTTCGTGGGGAACTCGATTTCGTCGAAGCTCGCCGCACCGTCGAAGTGCCGCGTACCGCGGCTCACCGCCGGGAACTCCTCCCAGCCACTCGTCTCGTCGAGGAAGTCGGTCAGCCAGCGGTTGCGCACGTTCCAGGCCCCGGCGAGGAAGTCGAACGCGCTCGCCTGCGTACCGGTGTTCGTCATGGCCGGAGCGTAGGCCCGATCCACTGACACCTTCCGTCAGCGGATCACGGTGTCCTAACAGGACAGACCAGACATCGCACGCCAAAGCGGGACAGCGCAAGCGCCCGGTGTCGGTTGCTGTTCATCCCGCGCCGGTGGAGCTGTTCACGTGCGGGGCTGAGGATCTGCAGACCATGACAGCTTCCGATGGATCCCCGGCCCTGTCCCGGCGCGGTCTGTTCACCGCCGGTGTCGGCGGCGCCGTCCTGCTGGGCACGCCCGGGGCGGCCGCCGCGTCACCCCTGCTGTGGCAGCGGCCCGGCACCCTGGGCGCCCCGCCCGTGGCCGGCCTGCACCTCCAGTTCGGTGCGGACGCCTCCCGCGAGGTCGTGGTGTCCTGGCACACGACCGAAGCGGTGTCCCGGCCGCGCGTGCTGCTCGGCAGCATCGACGGCGGGTTCGGCCACAGCGTCGACGCGGACACCACCACCTACCGCGACGCCAAGTCCGGCACCGAGGTGCGCGTGCACCACGCCCGGCTGGCGAACCTGCGCCCGGACACCGACTACGTCTACGCCGCACAGCACGGCGGGGCCGCCCCCGAACTGGGCACGGTCCGCACCGCACCGCGCGGCCGCGCCCCGTTCCGGTTCACCAGCTTCGGCGACCAGGGCACCCCGACACTGGGCAAGCTGTCGGGCACCACCTACGTCAACGACAACCTCGGTTCGCCGTTCGCGGGCGACGTGACGGCCGCGGTGGAAGCGCAGGCGCCGCTGTTCAACCTGGTCAACGGCGACCTGTGCTACGCCAACCTGTCCACCGACCGGATCCGGACGTGGTCGGACTGGTTCACCAACAACACCCGCTCCGCCCGGTACCGGCCGTGGATGCCCGCCGCGGGCAACCACGAAAACGAGTTGGGCAACGGCCCGATCGGCTACGGCGCCTACCAGACCTACTTCTCGGTCCCCGATTCCGGCGCCGACGCCGAACTCAAGGGCCTCTGGTACGCCTTCACCGCCGGCGCGGTGCGCGTGATCAGCCTGAACAACGACGACATCGCCTACCAGGACGGCGGGAACTCCTACGTGCACGGCTATTCCGGCGGCGCGCAGCAGCGCTGGCTGGAGGCCGAGCTCGCGCGGTCGCGGTCCAATCCGGACATCGACTGGATCGTGGTGTGCATGCACCAGGTCGCGATTTCCACGGTGGACAAGTTCAACGGTGCCGATCTCGGCATCCGGGAGAGCTGGCTCCCGCTGTTCGACCGGTACGGCGTCGACCTGGTGGTGTGCGGGCACGAGCACCACTACGAGCGCTCCCACCCGATCCGCGGCCAGTTGCCGACCGACACCCGCACGCCCAACCCCGTGGACACGCGCACGGACGTGGTCGACACCAGCCGCGGCACGGTGCACATGGTGATCGGCGGCGGGGGCACCTCCGCACCGTCGAACCGGTTGTTCTTCTCCCCCGCCCAGTGCCGGGTGATCACCGGCGTCGGCCCGGTGAACTCCGCGACCGGCAAGCGCCCGCCGGTCTACGTGCTGGAGGACGCACCCTGGTCGGCCTTCCGCGACCCGGACCACTCCTACGGTTTCGCGTCCTTCGACGTCGATCCCGGCCGTCCCGGCGGGAACACGACCATGACGGTGACCTACCACGCGGTGACCGGGCCGTACGGCACCACCACCCCGGTGGACCGGTTCACCCTCACCCGTCCCCGGCGGGGCTGAGCACCGGCGCCGCTTCCGCGGCCCGGCCCTTCACGGTGACAACGGTGACCACGGCGGCACCCGCGAGTGCCGCCGTGGCCACCACGGCGGCGAACACCGTGGTGCCGGTGGGCAGCCCGGCGGCGTCGCTGAGGAAACCCGCCGCCAGCGGGAGGACCGCGGCAGGGAGGTAGCCGCCGATGTTCTGCGCGGCGTTGGCCTCGGCCAGCCGCGTGGAGGGCACGCTCGCGCTGATCAGGGTCAGCCCGCCGAACTGGCCCATCCCCTGCCCGCTTCCGGCGAGCACCGCGGCCACCGCGAGCAAGGGCACCGACGCCAGCCGCACCGACAGCACCAGCATGACCATTCCGGCCACAGTAGACAGTGCGCCGACCGTCAGGATGGCGCGGACCCCCAGGCGCCGGACCGCGAACTGCACACCGGTGGCGGCGAGGAACATCACGAAGGCCAGCGTTCCGGCGACGATCCGGTTGCCGGCGCCCAGCAGTTGCGCCAGCACCGAAGGCCCCAGTGCCAGCACGAACGAGGTCGAGGTGATTCCGGGAGCGAACACCGCGACACCCAGCAGTACCGCCGTGCGCCCGCGTGGGTCCACCGAAGGGATCCGGAGCCAGACCCCGGGGCCGGAACCGGTGGCGGGCCGGGCGAGCGGCAACCGCGCGACGACGGCGAAGGCCGAGGCGAGCAGGACGGCGTCCACGGCGAAGGGGACGACCGTGGGCCCGGGCAGGCTCTGGGACAGCACCCCGGCCAGCAGCGGCCCCGAGCCCGCGCCCAGCACCATCGCCGCGGAGGAAGCCAGCGCCGCGGCCCTTCTCCGCTCCGGACCGGCGACGTCGGTCACCGCCGCCATCCCGGCGGAGACCGTGGCTCCGACGGCGATCCCGGCGAGCAGCCGGGCCAGGGCGAGCACGATCACCGAGGCCGCGGTCGCGAAGAGCACGCAGGCGAGCATCGCCAGCGCGATGGCCGGCAGCAGCACCGGCTTGCGGCCGATCCGGTCCGAGACCACTCCGGCGACGAGGAGCGCCCCGAGCAGTCCCGCGATGTAGCAGGCGAAAACGGCCGTGAGCACGCCGGAGGAGAAGCCCAGAGACCGTTGCCAGAGGACATACAGCGGGGTGGGCGCGTTGGACAGGACGAACACCGCCATTACCGGCCAGGCGGCGAGCCACACCTTCATGAGACCCCCTAGTTCGACTTTTCTCGTACTGATACGACAATAGTCGAACCGAGCCCGTAGTACGATCGGACTCGTACTACGGAGTGTGTGATCTCGGGAGGCTTTCGATGACCCCGGCCGTTCGGGCGGCACGGCCCGCCCCACTCGCCGAGCCCGCAAGGGAGGACCTCCGGCTCGAGGTGGTGCTCGGGGCGCTGAGCGATCCGCTACGCCTGAGCATCGTCCGCAAGCTCCTGCTGGAATCACCGGAGACGGACCGCTCCTGCGGCTGGTTCGGCATCGACCGGCCCAAATCCACCTTGACGCACCACTTCAGGCTCCTGCGCGAGGCGGGCGTCACGCGGCAGCGGCAGTACGGACTCGAACGGCGCAGCGAGGTCCGGACCGAGGACCTCGACGCGCGCTTTCCCGGCCTGCTCGACCTCGTCCGGGCCTGGACGCCGGGAAGCCTGCTGGGCTGACCCTCCACAAAGGAGCGTCAGCCCAGCAGGCCCTGCCCGATCCAGCCGCCCTCCTGGCACCCGGGCGGGATGGCGAACACGGCCGAACCGATCGGGGTCGTCCACGCGTTGAGCGCGTCCAGCTCGGCCAGCCGCCGCTGGATGGGCAGGAACTGGGTGTCGAACCGCGCCTGGTAGGCGGCGAACAGCAGGCCGCAGTCGGCCTGCCCGGTGGCGTCCACCCCGTCGTCGTAGCTGTAGCCACGGCGCAGGATCCGGCCGCTGCCGGGCCCGTTGGCCTGCTCACTCGCGCGGCGCACATGCGCGTCGGCGGGGATCACCAGCTTGCCGTGGTGATCCCGCACCGCGTAGTCCGGAGTGTCCCGCTCGATCCCGCCCGACAGCGGGGCGCCGTCCGACAGCCGCCGCCCGATCGCCCGCTCCTGGCTCTCCGGCGCCACGCGGTCCCAGGTGTCCAGATCCATCCGGATCCGCCGCAGGATCATCGTGGTGCCCCCGGCCAGCCAACCGTCGGCCGACCAGACCACCTTGTCGAGCCCGTTCTCCGGCGCGGGATTGGCGGTCCCGTCCACCTGGCCCATGAGATTGCGCGGCGTGGCGCCCGGCGCGACCCCGGCGTGCGGCAGGAAACCGGACTGCTGCCACCGCACGGACGCGAACGGGCGCGCCCCGACCACCAGCACCCGCACCGCGTGCGCGACCGCGAGGCTGTCATCGGCACAGACCTGCACCAGCAGATCGCCCCCGGTCCAACGGGCGTCGAGCCGGTCGATGGGGAACTCCGGCGCGGGCACGAACCCGGCGGGCACCGCCTCCGGCCTGCCGATCGCGGTGAACAGGCCGGGGCCGAAGCCGAAGGTGACGGTCAGCCCGGCCGGACGCTCGGCGAGCGCGGGCGCCGGATCGGCGGTGGCCGCCCTGCCCGCGGTCAGCGCGGCCGCGTCCTGCGTCCACAACCGCATCAGCCTGCCCACCGCCGCCGCGTCGATCCCCTGGCGCAGCTCGAACCCGACGAACACGGCGCGGGCCTGGGC
>NZ_VJWX01000410.1 GCF_007713715.1 Amycolatopsis rhizosphaerae | reverse complement strand
CGAGGGAACCGAGCAGGGTGCCCAGCGGCACGCCGAGTGCGGTCGAGGACACCAGGCCGAGCGTGACCAGGGACATCGCGCTGCCCCGCCGTTCCGGTGGGGCGAGCGCGGCGGCGACGCCGCTCGCGGTCGGCGTGATCGCGGCGGCGCCCGCCGCGGCGACCACACGGGCGGCGAGGGCGAAGCCGTAGCCGGGTGCGAGGGCGGTGAGGGCATTGCCGAGGACGAACAGGCCGAAGGCGCCGAGGAGCACAGCGCGCCGGGGCCAGGTTCCGGTAGCCGCGGCGAGTACCGGGGAAAGCACGGCGTAGGCGAGGGCGAACACGGAGACGAGTTGGCCCGCCGTGCCGACGCCGACGTGGAGTGAGGCGGAGATCTGCGGCAGGACGCCGTTGATGACGAAGGCGTCCGTACCGACCGCGAAGGTGGCGACGGTAAGGACGGCGATGCGGCCCGGCACGCGGGTACGGACGGCGGGTTCGAGCAAGGGGACCCCCAAAACGGTACTGATCGGTTCCGTTCGGACGGTACTGATCGGTACCGTTTACTGTCAAGATCGGCTATCGTGGGGGCGTGGGGACACGGGCTCGTGAACGTCTGCTGGCGGCGGCCGAGGATCTTTTCTATGCCGAGGGGATCCAGGCGGTCGGTGTGGAGCGCCTGCTCGAGACCTCCGGCGTCGGGCGGGCCTCGTTCTACCGGCACTTCGCCGGCAAGGACGAACTTGTCGAGACCGTACTGAGCTCTCGTGGCCAGCAGTGGCGGCGCCTGCTGGCCGAAGGGGTGGCCCGGCGCGGCGGCGGGCCGCTGGCGGTGTTCGACTTCCTCGCCGACCGTTTCGCGCGCGAGGATTACCGGGGCTGTGCCTTCATCAACGCCATGGCCGAGGTGGGCGATGCGGATGCCGCCGTCTACACCCTCGCGCGGCAGCACAAGGCCGCCGTCACGGACTACCTCGACGGCTTGCTCGAAGAAGCGGGACACGCCGGTCACGCCGAACTCGCGGAACAGCTGATGTTGCTGGTGGACGGCGCGCTGGTGGCGGCGCTGCGGGAGCGCGGCCCCGCGCCCGCTCACCGCGCGAAGAAGATCGCGAGCGCCCTGCTCGCGAGTGTGCACTGAGCGTCATCGCCGCATACTCGCGGCGAACGCGGGGTATTCGCGTCCACGACCACCACCACTACTCAGCCACCCGAGGTGAAAGACGTGGACACCAAGGAAGACCGCAATGTCGTCGACCTGCTGCTCGAACAGCACAACCAGATCAAGAGCCTGTTCGGCCAGCTGACCCAGGCACAGGGCGATCAGAAGCGCGATCTGTTCCAGGATCTCGTCCGGCTGCTCGCGGTGCACGAAAGCGCGGAAGAGATCGTCGTGCACCCGACCGCCCGCAAGGAGATCGAAAACGGCGAGACGATCGTGGACACCCGCCTGAAGGAGGAGGGCGAGGCCAAGCGCGCGCTCGCCGAACTGCACGACATGGGCATCGACCACCCGGAGTTCGACGCGAAGCTCGCGGCGCTCGGCCGTGACGTGATCGACCACGCGACGCACGAGGAGCAGGAGGAGTTCACACAGCTGCGCGCGAAGCTTCCCGAGGACCGGCTCCGGAGGATGGCGAAGGCCCTCCGCACCGCCGAGGCGACCGCGCCGACCCGGCCGCACCCGGGCGCGGGCGAGTCGAAGATGGCGAACCTGCTGGCAGGACCGCCCATCGCGGTGTTCGACCGGGTGGCCGACGCCCTGCGCGGCTGGCGCGAATCCGACTGACCGGGGCACGAGCGGGGCCGCGGATTGCCGTGAAGGGACCCTTCACGGTCGATTCGACTGTGAAGGGACCCTTCACGGCAGCCTCGACCGGGGCGGCGATCCGGCTGGGGTTCAGGCGGCTTCGGCGGAGTGACGGCCGAGGCGGGTGTCCAGCTGGTCGCGGTGCAGTTCCGCGACCGGGGCGAGCAGATCCGGGTGCCGGAGCAGCGCGGCGGCCTGGCGATCGCGGTCGTCGGGATGGGTCAGGCGGCGGAAGTCGAAGGTCAGGCCGTCCGCGTGCTCGGAACCGGCGACCGCGGCCACCGCCGCGGCGGCGAGCTCACCGTCGGCGAGCAGGGTGGCCGCCCAGCTGGCGACCACCTCGTCCACCCAGGTACGCCAGGCGGTCTCCTCTTCGGTGGCTGCGACGTCTGCGGTGTCTGCGGTGTCCGGGCCGGTGTCCATGCCGGTCACCCAGTCCAGGCGGGCGGATCCGCCGGGGCCGAGCATGCCGAGCAGTGAACTGTCCAGGGTGGTCGGGTACCTCAGCCAGGCCGCGACGGTCGCGGCCTGGCGGGCCTGGGCCTCGGCCAGTGCCGCGTCGAACACCCCGCCCGCGGGCGGGTAGGCGCGCAACAGCCATTGAGCGGTGGCCGCGATGACGGCCGAAAAATCAGCGGGCACGAAAACAAAACCTCACAATCGTGCGTGGCCGGCACATTGCCGGACGGGGCCACGCACCTTGCCCTGCCTCATCGGGTGCAGTCGGCCCAGGTTATCAATCCACCCCCTCCCGCCTGGGCTTTTTGTGCGCATCGTCTCGTCGGGCCGCGGCTGCGTACGATGGTGAACCAAGTGGCGGCGAGGTGGGGATCATGGCGCAACGGACGCGGAGCAGGGCAGGGCGCCCGCCTTCGGTGGTGGCCGGGCAGACGGTGCCCCAGCGCCTGCTGGCGGCGGCCACCCGGTTGTTCGCCGAGCGCGGTTTCGAAGGCACCACGGTGCAGGACGTGGTGGACGCCGCGGGGCTGACCAAGGGCGCGATGTACCACTACTTCGCCGCCAAGGACGATCTCCTGTTCGAAATCTATGCGAGCGTGCTGCGCCTGCAGATGGCGCGGATGGAAAAGATCGCCGCGGAGGAGGGCCCGGTCACCGGGCGGCTGTACGAGGCCGCCGCCGACGTCGTCGGCAGCACCCTGGACAACTTCGACGAGATGGTGATCTTCTTCCGTTCCCTGCACCAGTTGAGCGAGCAGAAGCAGCGGCGGGTGGAGCGGGAGCGCCAGCGGTACTACGAGCGATTCTGCGACCTGATCACCGAGGGGCAGCGTTCGGGGGACTTCCGGGACGACGTCAACCCGAAGGTGGCGGCGCACTACTTCTTCGGCGCGGTGCACCACCTGTCCACCTGGTACCGGCCCGGCGGCACGATGTCGCCCGCCCAGATCGGCGACTCGTTCGCCGGGATGCTCCTGGCGAGCCTGCTGCCCGGGCCCGCCGGGCGCGCCTGAACCTCCTGCCCGTCTCTTGACAGTCCGGTCCGCCAGGCCTCAGGCTAGATACCGACTAGACGGTATGGAATCGGTGCGGCGGGACGTCGTGCCGGATCCGAGCACCGCCCTTCAACGGAGAAAGGCACAACCCGCATGTCCGCACACCCGCGTCCGACCAGGGTGCTGATTGCCAACCGCGGTGAGATCGCGGTGCGGATCCACCGGGCCGCCCGGGCACTGGGACTGGACACCGTGGCGGTGTACACGCCGGACGACCGCGATTCCGCGCACGTCCGGCTGGCGGGGCAGGCGCACGCGCTCACCGGCGAGGCCGGTTACCTCGACGGCGAGCAGCTGGTGGAGGTGGCCGGCCGCACCGGGGCCACCCTGGTCCACCCCGGATACGGGTTCCTGTCCGAAAACGCCGACTTCGCACGGCGGTGCGCCAAGGCCGGGCTGGTCTTCGCCGGGCCCGCGCCCGAGGTGCTCGGGCTGTTCGGGGACAAGGCCGCGGCCCGCGATCTGGCGCGGGCCCAGGGGGTGCCGGTGCTCCCGGCCACCCCGGCCGGGACGAGCCTGGCCGACGCGGGACGTTTCCTGGCCGGACTCGGCGAGGGCGCCGCGGTGATGGTGAAGGCCGTGGCAGGCGGAGGCGGGCGCGGCCTGCGCGTGGTCGAGCGGGCCGCCGACCTGGAGTGGGCCTTCGAGCGTTGCCGTTCCGAGGCCGAGCGCGCCTTCGGTGACGGCGAGGTGTACGTCGAACAACTCCTTCCGCGCGCCCGGCACGTCGAAGTCCAGGTGGTCGCGGACGGCATCGAGGCCGCGCACCTGTGGGACCGGGAGTGCAGTGTCCAGCGGCGCAACCAGAAACTGGTGGAGATCGCGCCGTGCCCGACGCTGCCGCCCGAGCACCGGGCGGAGCTGCTCCGGGCCGCCTGCCGCATGGCCGCCGCGGTCGGTTACCGCGGTGTGGGCACCTTCGAGTTCCTCGTCGACGCCGAGGATCCGGCGCGGTGGTTCTTCCTGGAGGCGAACCCGCGCATCCAGGTGGAGCACACGGTCACCGAGGAGGTGACCGGCGTGGACCTGGTGGCCACCCAGCTGGAGCTGGCCGCGGGCCGGACCCTGGCCGAACTCGGGCTGCGGCAGGAGGAGATCGCGCCGCCGCGCGGCGTCGCCGTGCAGTGCCGGGTCAACCTGGAGGAGCTGGACGCCGCGGGCAACGCGCGGGCCGCCACCGGCACGGTGGAGGTCTTCGAGGTGCCGACCGGACCCGGGGTCCGGGTGGACACCCACGGCCACGCCGGGTGGGTCGCCACCGGGCGGTACGACTCGCTGCTGGCCAAGGTGGTCACCCACAGCGCGCGGGGCGGGCTGGACGCGGCCGCGGCACTGGCCGGTGCGGCGCTCGCCGAGTTCCGGATCGGCGGCCCGGCCACCAATCTCGGCCTGCTGCGGGCGATCGTCGCGCATCCCGGTTTCCGGAACGGGGCGTTCACCACCACCTTCGTCGACGACCACCTCGCCGAGCTGATCCCCGACGCGCCGGAGAGCGGACCGGAACCCGCCGGGGATTCCGCCGCCCCGGCCGCGCCGTTCGCGGGCACGATCGTCGCGCTCCCCGTGCCCGCCGGCGCCCACGTCGACAAGGGCGCCCCGCTCGCCGTCATCGAGGCCATGAAGATGGAGCACGTGGTGGCCGCGCCGCTGTCCGGCACGGTGGGTGAACTGCGGGTGGCGGCCGGGGACACCGTCGCCGAGGGCGAGGTCCTGCTCCGGCTCGTGCCGGACGAGGTCCAGCCCGACATCGGGGAAACCGTCGAGGAACACGACCTCGACGAGATCAGGGCCGACCTCGCCGCCGTCCGTGAACGCCACCGCTTCGGCCTGGACGAAGCCCGGCCGCAGGCCGTGGCCAAGCGCCACGCCATCGGCATGCGCACCGCCCGGGAGAACGTGGACGACCTGTGCGACGACGGCACGTTCGCCGAGTACGGCGCGCTCACCGTGGCCGCCCAGCGGCAGCGCCGGTCGCTGGAGGACCTCGTCGTCAACACCCCCGCCGACGGCATGGTGACCGGGATCGGGCGGATCAACGGCGACCGGTGCGTGGTGCTGTCCTACGACTACACCGTGCTGGCGGGCACGCAGGGCTACCTCAACCACCGCAAGACGGACCGGATGCTGGAACTGGCCGAGCGGCAGCGGATTCCGGTGGTGCTCTTCGCCGAGGGGGGTGGCGGACGCCCCGGCGACACCGACACCACCACCGCGTCCGGTTTGGACGTCACGACCTTCGCCACGATGGGGAGGCTGAGCGGGCACGTGCCCAGCGTGGGCATCGCGGCCGGGCGCTGCTTCGCCGGGAACGCCGCGCTGCTGGGCTGCTGCGACGTCATCATCGCCACCGAGAACGCCACGATCGGGATGGGCGGGCCCGCGATGATCGAGGGCGGCGGGCTCGGCCGGTACCGGCCCGAGGAGGTCGGCCCGGTGGCGATCCAGGTGCCCAACGGGGTGGTGGACATCCTGGTGGAGGACGAGGCGGAGGCGGTGCGGACGGCGCGCCGTTACCTGTCCTACTTCCAGGGGCCGGTGGACGAGTGGTCGTGCGCGGACCAGCGGCTTCTCCGGCACGTGGTGCCGGAGAACCGGGTCCGCGTCTACGACGTGCGCCAGGCGGTGCACCTGATCGCCGACACGGATTCGGTCCTGGAGCTGCGCCCGGAGTTCGGGCGCGGGGTGATCACCGCGCTGGCGCGTGTGGAGGGCAGGCCGGTCGGCCTGGTGGCGAACAACCCCGCCCACCTCGGCGGCGCCATCGACATCCCGGCGGCGGACAAGCTCGCCCGGTTCCTGCAGCTGTGCGACGCGCACGGGCTGCCGGTGGTGTCCCTTGTGGACACTCCGGGGTTCATGGTCGGTCCGGACGCGGAAAAGACCGCCACGGTGCGGCATTTCAGCCGGTTGTTCGTGGTCGGCGCGAACCTGTCCGTGCCGGTGGTGGCCGTGGTGCTGCGCAAGGCGTACGGGCTGGGGGCGCAGGGCATGGTCGGCGGCGGTTTCCGCGGCCCGGTGGCCACACTGGCCTGGCCGACCGGTGAAGTGGGCGGGAT
>NZ_VJWX01000040.1 GCF_007713715.1 Amycolatopsis rhizosphaerae | reverse complement strand
CTTCACAGTCGATTCGACTGTGAAGGGACCCTTCACGGCCCTCCGAACGGGTGGAAATGCGATTAGTTTTCGCGTTTTGCTCTTCTGCAGGTCATCTCCTCGTTAGCCTCTCCCGGCAGGCTTTCCGCCGACCAGGAGAGGTGGCGTGGGATGGGCATGATTTCCAGGCGCGGATTCGTGGCGGCATCGGGGCTCGCGGGGCTCGGGCTGGTGCTGGCCGCCCCGGCGGCGAGCGCGAAGCGCGCGGTGCGCACGACCGGGACGACACTGGCTTCCGCGGCCATCCCCGTCACTCTGGGAAGCGCTTACACGCGCCTCACCGCCGGCCCTGGCTGGCCGCTCGTCGTCCGTGAGGACCTGGTCGCGGGCCGGGCGGGCCGCGACGACCGGCGGACCGGACTGGCCTCGTTCGTGCAGTTCACCGACCTGCACATCACCGACACCGAAAGCCCGGCGCGCTTCGAATACCTGCACGACCTGATCGGCTCCGCGCACCGCCCGCAGGAGACGCTGGGCACCGCGGCCACCGCCGCGCTCGTCGGCCGGGTGAACAGCCTCCGCCTCGGCCCGTTCACCGGCAGGCCGTTCGACTTCGTGATGACCACGGGCGACAACACCGACAACCACGAGCACCTCGAACTCGACTGGTTCCTCAAGCTGCTCAACGGCGGCACGATCACCCCGAGTTCGGGCGACCCCACCCGCTACGAAGGCGTCCAGGCCTCCGGCTCCCCGCTGTTCTGGAACCCGGACGAACCACTGGGCGGCGACGCCTACACGGCCAAGGGCTTCCCGCGGATCCCCGGCCTGCTCACCGCCGCGGGCGCGAGTTTCACCTCGGCCGGGCTGAGGGTCCCGTGGTACTGCACCTTCGGCAACCACGACGACAGCGTCGTCGGGACCCTGCCGGACGGCATCCCCGGCCTCGCCGAGTGGTACACCGGCCGCTACAAGGTCATCGGCAAGGACGAGAGCACCACCGCGAAACTGGCCGCCGCGATCAAGACGCCCGGCGCCACCGTTCCCGTCTCCGAACTGTTCGGCGGCGGCGTTGTCCGCGAGATCACGCCCGACAGCAGGCGCAGGCCGTTCACCACCGCCGAGTTCGTGCAGGCCCACCTCGACGCGGCCAACACCGGTCCCGGCCCGGAGGGCCACGGCTTCACCGGCAACAACGCCGACGGGGCGAACGTCTACTACACGTTCCGGATCGCCCCCGGCATCACCGGGATCAGCCTGGACACCACCACGCTCGGCGGTTTCGCGGACGGCTCGATCGGGCTGCAGCAGTACCTGTGGGTGGAGAAGGCGCTTACCCGCGGCAGTTCCGCCTACTACGACTTCTGGGGCAACAAGGTCCACCACCAGGTGACCGACGAACTGTTCGTCCTGTTCAGCCACCACACCTCCACCACCATGGGCAACCTCCTGCCCGACGCCCGGCACCCGCTCGAACCTCGCCTGAACGGCGACACGTTCGTCGCCCTGCTGCACCGGTTCCCGAACGTGCTGGCCTGGGTCAACGGGCACACCCACCTCAACAAGATCACCGCACACCCTGGCAAGACCCCGGCGCAGGGCTTCTGGGAGATCAACACCGCCTCGCACATCGACTTCCCGCAGCACGCGCGCGCGATCGAGGTGGCAGACAACGGGGACGGCACGTTGTCGCTGTTCACCACGCTCATCGAGGCCGAGGCACCCTACTCGGTGGACTACGGAAACCGGTCACTGCCCGCACTGGCCTCGCTGTACCGGGAACTGTCCTACAACGACATCCACGCCAAGCTCGACCGCCTCGGCGCGGCGGCCGACCGGAACACCGAACTACTGGTCGTGCACCCCCTACGCTGAGCCGCATGAGTGAACTCGACGAAGCGGGCACCGCACTGTTCCACCAGACCATGCCGTTCACCAAGCGGCTGGGCGTGGAGGTGCTCCGGCACGCGAAGGACGCCGTCGTCTCGCGACTGGCGTGGGAGGACTCGCTGTGCACGCTGGGCGGTGTGCTCCACGGCGGGGTGCTGATGTCACTGGCGGACGCCACCGCGGCGGTGTGCGCCTTCCTCAACCTGCCAGAGGGGGCGCAGGGCACGACGACCATCGAATCGAAGACGAACTTCCTGCGCGGCCTGCGCGAGGGGTACGCGACCGCGACCTCGAAGCCGCTGCAGGCCGGGCGGCGCGTGATCGTGGTCGAAACCGAGATCCACGACGACGCGGGCAGGCTCGTCGCCAAGGTGACGCAGAGCCAAGCCGTTCTGTAGGGCGCGCGGGATGCGCCGTTAGTAGGCAAATGGTTTACACCACTGCGGGCGGGCGCGAGAATCACGCCATGACCCGGATGCGTGCAGGCCGCCTGTTCAGCTTGGTCACCGTCGCGATGATGGCGACGGTGACCGCCCTCCCGACCGCCGAGGCTCGTCCGGGCCGTCCTGCCGCCGCACCGGTGAACTACCACGAATGGTCCGGCTCGGCCTTCCACGCCGGCGCGTTCTCGGGGGTGGTGGCCGTGCCCGGCGGGCTGGGCCTCGGCAGGCCCGCGGGCACGCTGGCCTACGAGGGCAAGGACTACGAATACGGGCAGTGGACCTCGCCGGTCTACCGGCACGGATTCGGGGCCACCGAACTGATCGCGTCGTGGAACGCGCGGACCCCCGACAAGACCTGGCTGCAGGTCGAGGCGCAGGGCGAGACGGAAACCGGCGCGGAGACCGCCTGGTACGTGATGGGCCGCTGGGCCAGCGGGGACACCGACATCCGGCGCACCAGCGTGGACGGGCAGGACGACGCCGACGCCGAGGTCAGCGTGGACACCCTGGTCATGAAGCCCGGCGTGACGCTGCGTTCGTACCGCCTGCGCGTGAGCCTCTACCGCGAGGTGGGCAGCGCGGCGAGCCCGGTGCTCGGCACGGTGGGCGCGATGACCTCGGCGATCCCCGACCGCTTCGCGGTGCCCGCCTCGCGTCCCGGCAAGGCGCGCGGGATCGAACTGCCCGTCCCGGCCTACGCCCAGAACCTCCACAAAGGACACTTCCCGGAGTACGGCGGCGGCGGCGAGAACTGGTGCAGCCCCACGTCCACGGAAATGGTCGTCGAATACTGGGGCCGCCGTCCCCGGGAAGAAGACATGTCCTGGATCCCGTCCGGTTACGTGGACCGCACCGTCGACTACGCCGCGCGCTACACCTACGACTACTCCTACGAGGGCACCGGAAACTGGCCGTTCAACACCGCCTACGCGGCCGGGTTCGGCCTCCACGGCCACGTCACGCGGCTGCACTCGCTGAACGAACTCGAGGACTACATCGCGCACGGCATCCCGGTGATCACTTCGCAGTCGTTCCGGGCCGACGAACTCGACGGGGCGGGCTACGGCACCGCGGGGCACCTGATGGTGGTCGTCGGCTTCACCGCGGACGGCGATGTGATCACGAACGACCCGGCGTCCAACAGCGACGCCAACGTGCGCACCGTGTACAAGCGAGCCCAGTTCGAAACCGTTTGGCTGCGGACCAAGCGCTACACGGCCAGCGGCGCCGTGGCCGACGGCAGCGGTGGCGTCGCCTACATCATCACCCCCGGCGCCGACCAGGCCTCCTCGAACTGACCTGGAGCCTGTTTTGGGCAGCGGAACCTGACGCGGTGGCCGCTGTCGCGGGCGGCACCGGTTTCGTGGCAAGCTGCGAAGAGAGGATCGGCCGAATCAGCCGGAGGGGTGAGCGCAGATGCCATACGAGGTGCAGGGAGTCGTTTCCCGCGCGAAGGGCGAGCCGGTCTCGCTCGAGACGGTGATCGTGCCCGACCCCGGGCCGGGTGAGGCGGTGGTCTCGGTCAAGGCGTGCGGGGTCTGCCACACCGACCTGCACTACCGCGAGGGCGGGATCAACGACGAGTTCCCGTTCCTCCTCGGGCACGAGGCGGCGGGTTACGTCGAGCAGGTCGGCCCTGGCGTCACCGACCTGGCGCCCGGCGACTTCGTCATCCTCAACTGGCGCGCGGTCTGCGGCACCTGCCGGGCCTGCCGCCGCGGCCGCCCCTGGTACTGCTTCAACAGCCACAACGCGAACCAGTCGATGACGCTGGCCGACGGCACCAGGCTCACCCCGGCGCTGGGCATCGGCGCGTTCCTGGAGAAAACGCTGGTGCACGCCGGGCAGTGCACGAAGGTCAGTCCCGAGGCCGAGCCCGCGGTGGCCGGTCTGCTCGGCTGCGGGGTGATGGCCGGGCTCGGGGCGGCGCTGAACACCGGCGCGGTCGGCCGCGGCGACACGGTGGCGGTGATCGGCTGCGGCGGGGTCGGGGACGCCGCGATCGCGGGGTCGTACCTCGCGGGCGCGCGCACGATCATCGCGGTGGACACCGACGACCGGAAACTGGAGTGGGCCAAGGGGTTCGGTGCCACCCACACGATCAATTCGCGGGGCCTCGGCCAGAACGACGTGGTCCAGGCCATTCGGGAGCTCACCGATTCGTTCGGCGCGGACGTGGTGATCGACGCGGTGGGCCGTCCGGAGACCTGGAAACAGGCGTTCTACGCACGGGACCTCGCCGGGACGCTGGTGCTGGTCGGCGTGCCCACGCCGGACATGCGGCTCGACGACATGCCGCTGATCGACTTCTTCGCGCGGGGCGGCTCGCTCAAGTCCTCGTGGTACGGCGACTGCCTGCCCTCCCGCGACTTCCCGATGCTGATCGACCTCTACCTGCAGGGCCGGCTGCCGCTGGAGAAGTTCGTGACCGAGCGGATCTCCGTCGACGGCGTCGAACGCGCCTTCGAGCGCATGCACAAGGGTGAGGTGCTCCGGAGCGTGGTGGAGTTCTCCTGATCCGGCCTCGCCGCGGAGGATCCGGCGGGCAGGCGAACGGAATCTCGCCAGAAGGTGACAAAAGACCCTGGACGTGAGGGAAATTCCGCCGCGGCGCCGAGGCTGGCCGTCGAATGGTCTAATATCGCCCGCCTGGAACCGAAGAGGGCACGGTGACAACGACACATGGACGATGACGGTCACACCGCGGTCGGACAAGACCGGTCCCCCTCGTCCCCGCCGGAGCCGGCTGCACGTTCATCTGCACGCGCATCCAACCTCGCCCATACCCGGGCCCGGCAGAGCACCGCCCGTGTCGCCGACGACCTTTTGCTCGACGCCGCACGTCAATGCGTCCTCGCGGTGGGCCTGCGGCGCGCCACTCTCGCCGAGATCGCGAGGACCGCAAGGGTCAGCAGGATGACCTTGTACCGGCGTTTCCCCGACGTGCGCAGCGTCCTCTCCGCCCTGATGACCAGGGAGTTCGGGGCGCTGCTGCAGCAGGCGATGGCCGAAGGCGCCGAAGCGGGCAACGCGCGGCAGCGGCTGGTCCGCAGCGCCGTCGCCGCGGTCCGGCTGCTCAACGAGGACGAGCTGATGCGCACCGTGATCGACGTGGATGCCGAACTGCTGCTGCCTTATCTCGTCGAGAGGTTCGGTGGCACGCAGCAGGTGGGTGAGCGGTTCATCACCGCGCTGCTGGCGGCAGGCCACCGGGACGGTTCGGTGCGGGCCGGCGAACTCGCCACCCAGGCCCGCGCCGTGCTGCTGGTGGTCCAGTCCTTCGTGTTGTCCTTCCGCCCCGCCACCGCCGACGTGCCCGCCGGGGCGCTACTGGCCGAGTTGGCCCGCCAACTGGAATCCGCGCTCCACCCCTGAACTCGCACGTGCCCTGATCGGGCGTGGCCCCTTGCGGCGGTCATTGGGTTTTTGCAACGATCCATTGTATGAGTCCGGTCAGACGTGGCAAAGAGCTGCCAATCTACAACCGCCTGCCGGTGCTCCGGGCGGAGCGGGGTCTGAGCCGGGCGGAGCTGGCCGAGGCGGTCGAGGTCAACCCGCAGACCATCGGTGCACTGGAGCGGGGCGACCACTACCCGAGCCTCGATCTCGCCCTGCGCATCTGCGCCGTGTTCGGCCTCCCGGTCGAGGCGGTGTTCAACCGCGAGCCGTTCGCGCCACTGTCCACCCAGGTTTACGGCAAGGGGGAACGATGAACGTCACCGGCCAACGTGTGTGGGAAGGCTTCCTCGATCATCTGGAGCGCCGGGAAGTCCGGCGTTCCCGGATGCTCCCCGGCTGGCGCACCCGGCGGCACCGCCGCACACTCACCATGGTGCTGGTCGCCGCGAGTCTGGTGATGATCGTCGACGCGGCCCTGATGGGCCCGGCGCCGAACCCGTGGTTCTTCACCTTCTGGTTCGCGAGCTACCTGGCGTGGCTCGCGTCCTTCGTGCTGTTGCGTGTCCTGACCGGCAAGATGTGCAGCTCGTTCTCCGCCCTGCTCGACGAGCGCGAGCGCGAGTTGCGCCACCGCGTGAGTTATTTCGGCTACCAGGCCCTCGCCACGCTGATGGTGCTGGGCCTGGGCTATCTGCTCGCGATCAGCCACCTGGAGAACGCGGCGTTGCGCGGCGCGCTGATGCTCGCCGCGCTGCTCATGCTGGGCGGATCGGTTCCGGCGATTATCCTCGGCTGGACGCTGCCCGACGACGACCCGGAGGATCGCGTTGCCTGACCTGGAAATCCGCCAAGTGTCCAAACGCTACGGTGACAAGGTCGCGCTGGACGGCGTCTCCTTCGAAGTCCGCGCCGGGGAACTGTTCGGTTTCGTCGGCAGCAACGGTGCGGGCAAGACCACCACGATGCGCATCGCGCTCGGCGTGCTTGCCGCCGATTCCGGCGAGGTGCGGTTCGGCGGCTCGCCGATCACGCACGAGACCCGCACCCGCTTCGGGTACATGCCGGAGGAGCGCGGTCTGTACCCGAAGATGAAGGTGTTCGACCAACTGGTGTACCTCGCCGAGCTGCACGGGTTGAGCGCCAACGCCGCGCACAAGAGCGCCGAGACCTGGATTTCCCGCCTCGGGCTCGCGCCACGGCGGCTGGACGAGGTGCAGAAACTGAGCCTCGGCAACCAGCAGCGCGTCCAGCTCGCGGCCGCACTCGTCCACGATCCGGCGGTGCTCGTACTCGACGAGCCGTTCTCGGGCCTCGACCCGATCGCGGTGGACGTGATGAGCGCGGTGCTCCGGGAGAAGGCTGCGACCGGGGTGCCGGTGCTGTTCTCCAGCCATCAGCTCGACCTGGTCGAGCGGCTGTGCGACCGGATCGGCATCATCCGCGGTGGACGGTTGGTGGCCTGCGGTTCGGTCGAGGAGCTGACCGCGGGAGCGTGCGCCCAGCTGATCGTCTCGGTGCCAGAGGCCCGTCCCGGGTGGGCCAAGGAACTGCCGGGGGTGCAGGTGGTCAGCGAGGAGCCGGCGCGCACGGTACTGGAGCTCGCCCCGGAGGTGGACGACCAGCTGGTGCTCGCCGCCGCCACCGCCACCGGCCCGGTGCGAGAGTTCCGAAGGCTGCGGCCGAGCCTCGCCGAGCTGTTCCGCAACGTCGTCGCGGGGGAACCGAAATGACCACACCGCATCCCGTCACCCCGCTCAGGGCGATCGGCCTGATCGCCCGCCGGGAACTGAACACCCGGCTGCGCACGCGGTCCTTCGTCGTCGGCACCGCGGTCATACTGGTGATCCTCGCCGGCTACCTGTTGTTGCAGGCCAGCCTGTTCGGTCACGCCAACAAGGCGAAGATCGGGCTCACCGGGCAGGCCATCGGCATCGCGGCCCAGCTGAAGGCCGCGGGGGCCGCGGCGGGCAAGGACGTGGAAACCACCGTGGTGCTCAACCCGGCCGACGGGCGCGCACGAGTGGCCGACGGGGATCTCGACCTGCTGGTGTCCGGCAGCGCGGCGGATCTCCAGGTGCTGGTGAAGTCCGATTTGGACGGTCAGCTGCGTGCGGCGCTGAACGGCGTCTCACGGCAGCAGGTGCTCAACGCGAAGCTGCTGGAGGCGGGCCAGGACCCGGCGCTGGTGATGCGCGAGGTCGACGCCACCCAGGTCGGGGTCACCACCATCGAACCGCCGGACCCGGGGCGCGGCCAGCGCCTCGCGATCGGCCTGATCACGGTTTTCCTGCTGTTCTTCGGCATCCAGACCTACGGCGCCTTCGTGGCGCAGGGCGTGGTGGAGGAGAAGGCGAGCCGCGTGGTGGAGATCCTGCTGTCCACGGTGCGGCCATGGCAGCTGATGCTCGGCAAGGTGCTCGGGCTCGGCCTGGTCGGCCTGGTCCAGATCCTCATCCTCGCCGCCGCGGGACTCGGCATGGCCCAGGGCACCGGGGTGCTCACCCTCGCCGGGGTCGCGGCAGGCACCGTCGCCTGGGGAATCCTCTGGTACGTCGTCGGATTCTTCCTCTACGCCACGGTGTACGCGGCGGCCGGTTCCCTGGTTTCGCGCCAGGAGGACGCGGCCTCGGTGATCACTCCGGTCAGCATGGTGCTGATGATCGGGTTCGTGGTGGGCTTCAACGTACTGCTGCAGGACCCCACCGGCGGCACGGTCCGCACCCTGTCGCTGATCCCGTTGTTCTCCCCGATCCTGATGCCGGCCCGGATCGCCACCGGTGCGGCCGCGGGCTGGGAGATCGCGCTGACCCTGGTGCTGACGCTGCTCACCACGGCCGTGGTGACCTGGCTCGGCTCCCGCGTCTACCGCAACGCGGTGCTGCACACCGGCAGCAGGCTCGGCCTCAAGTCCGCGCTGCTCGGCTGATCCGGCCGAACCGTTCGAGGGCGACCCGGCGTTCGTGGGCGTGGTCCACCATGGGCGCCGGGTAGCCCGTGGGCGGTTCCGGCAGCCGCCATGGCCGATGCACGGCCTTTCCGGGCACGGCACGCAGTTCCGGCACGTACCGGCGGACGTAGTCGCCGCGCGGGTCGAATCGCTCCCCCTGCGCGGTGGGGTTGAAGATCCGGAAATAGGGCGCGGCATCGGTGCCGGAGCCCGCGACCCACTGCCAATTCAGCTGGTTGGCGGCCAGGTCGCCGTCGAGGAGGTGGCGCAGGAAGTGCCGGGCACCCCACCACCAGGGCAGGTGGAGGTCCTTGACCAGGAAACTGGCCGCGATCATGCGCACGCGGTTGTGCATCCAGCCCTCGGCGAGCAACTGGCGCATCCCGGCGTCGACGATCGGGAATCCGGTGCGGCCCTCGCACCACCGCTCGAAGGCCTCGGAGTCGAAGTCGTAGTCCATTCCGTCGAAACGGCGGTCGTAGTTGTGCCGCGCCGCGTCGGGCCGGTGCCACAGGACGTCCGCGAAGAACTCCCGCCAGGCCAGCTCGGACGTCAGCGCCTGGGCGCCGGGGCCGGAACGCTCCGCCAGATCGGCGAGCAGCGACCGCGGGTGGAGGCAGCCGAAGTGCAGATGGGGTGAGAGCCGGGTGGTGCCCGGCAGGTCCGGGCGGTCGCGGGCGGTGTGGTATTCGTCAAGGCCCGCACGCAGGAACCGCCGCCAAATCCGGTTCGCCGCCGCTTCACCCGCGGGCGGAAGCCCCGGCACGTCACGTCCGGGTGCGGCGGGCAAGGCCGATTCGCGCCCGGGTTCGAGCCAGTCCACTGTGGATCTTCCGGACGGGGATCCGCGGTACGGCGGCGGGAAGCCATGCCGCAGCCAGGCCCGGTAGTAGGCGGAGAACACCCGGTAGGGCCCGCCGTCTGGCTTGGTGATCACGCCCGGCGGGATCGCATACGGCGACCCCTCGGCCACCCAGTCGATCCCCCGGCGGCCGAGCTCTCTTTCGACCGCGCGGTCGCGGCGCGTACCGTACGGCCCGAAGTCGGCGCTCACGTGCACACTGACGGCACCGAACTCCTCGGCGATCTTCGGCACTTCGGTCACGGGATCGCCCCGGACCACCAGCAGGCGGCCACCCAACTGCCCGTCGAGCGCGCGCAGGCATTCGTCGAGGAAGGAGGCGCGGACCGCTCCCGCCCGGACGAGCAGCACGTCGTCGAGCACGAACAGCGCGAGTACCCGGCGTGTGCGCGCCAGTGCGCTCAGCAACGCAGGATGGTCTCCCAGCCGCAGATCCCGGCGAAACCACAGAATCGCCGTGCCGATTCCGGAAGCCATCGTTTCACTCTAGTGTCCAGAGTCATAGTGCCAGAACCGAACGAGGGGTCTCAGCCGTCCTAAACAAGGTGAAACGAAGTTCGAAAACGCGCGGGTTCGGCAGGCAGTTCGCCCTGGCGGTTGCCGTCACGGTGGGCGCGGCGGGCGCTGGGCTCTACACCGCCTCCAACCGGAACCAGGTGCACGCCGCCGACCTGCCCGCGCAGGCGGTCGGCGCGCAAGGTCAGGGGAAGTCGCAGGGTGAGCCCGCCGGCGTCGGAGAACCCGCGAACCCGCCTGCCACGCTGACCTCCGCGCCGGTCCAGAACGCCGTTTTGCCCTTCAACGCGAAGCTCACGTCCCACGACATCCCCGTCGAGGGCGGCGGCGTGCGAACCGGCGGCTGCAGCGGCGCGCTGATCGACGACAACTGGATCATCACGGCCGGACACTGTTTCCATGACCTGCGGGACAACCGGATCGGCGGCAAACCGAAGTATCACATGACCGTCGTGGTCGGCAAGAACAAGGACAGCGACTCCGGGGGCGCCACCCGGCAGGTCGTGGACGTCCGCCAGTCCCCGCTCAACGACCTCGCCGTGGCCAAGCTCGACACTCCGATCACCGACATCGTCCCGCTGACGCTCGACGACCAGAAGGCGGCGATCGGCAAGCAACTGGAGTTCGCGGGCTGGGGCTCGCTCTCGGCCACCGTCATCCAGCAGACCGACCACCTCAAACGGGGCCGCTTCGCCATCTCGGCGATCCACTCGAGCACCTACGAAGCACAGCCGCTTGCGACGCGGACGGTGGAAAACAGCCCGTGTCCCGACGATTCCGGTTCGCCCTATTTCGTCTCCGGCGACCAGGTACACGGCGTGCTGGTGGCGATCGAGGACGCGGGCCCGGACTGCCCCCAGCCGGGCAACGAGACCCTCGCCAGGATCGACGTGGTCGCCGACTGGATCCACCAGCAACTCGGGCGGTGAAGGGTCAGATGGGCGCCGGAGACGCGAAAGTGCCCTCTCCCGGTTCGAGAGAGGGCACTTGTGCGAAGAACGCCGAAAACGATCAGCGCTCGGAGATCGGCGAGTAGTCGCGCTGCTTCTCACCGGTGTAGATCTGCCGAGGACGGCCGATCTTGGTGGACGGGTCGTTGATCATCTCGCGCCAGTGCGCGATCCAGCCGGGGAGACGGCCCAGGGCGAACAGCACCGTGAAGTACTTGGTCGGGAAGCCGAGCGCCCGGTAGATCAGACCGGTGTAGAAGTCGACGTTCGGGTACAGCTTGCGCTCCACGAAGTAGTCGTCGGAGAGCGCGGTTTCCTCGAGCGTCTTGGCGATGTCGAGCAACTCGTCGTTGACGCCGAGCTTGTTGAGGATCCGGTCCGCGGTGGCCTTGATGATCTTGGCGCGGGGGTCGTAGTTCTTGTAGACCCGGTGCCCGAAGCCCATCAGGCGGACACCCTTCTCCTTGTTCTTCACCCGGTTGACGAACTCGGAGACGTTCCCGCCGGAGGCCTTGATGCCGTCCAGCATCTCCAGCACCGCGCTGTTCGCGCCGCCGTGCAGGGGGCCGAACAGGGCCATGATGCCCGCGGAGATGCTGGCGAACAGGTTCGCCTCCGACGAGCCGACCAGGCGCACCGTCGACGTCGAGCAGTTCTGCTCGTGGTCGGCGTGCAGGATGAACAGCAGGTCGAGGGCCTTGGCGACCTCGGGGTCGATCTCGTACGGCTCCGCGGGCAGCCCGAAGGTCATCCGCAGGAAGTTCTCCACCAGGCCCAGCGAGTTGTCCGGGTAGAGGAACGGCTGGCCGATCGACTTCTTGTACGCGTAGGCGGCCAGGGTGGGGACCTTCGCCAGCAGGCGCACGGTGGACAGCTCGACGTTCGGTTCGTCGAACGGGTTGAGCGAGTCCTGGTAGAAGGTGGACAGGGCGGACACCGCGCTGGACAGCACCGGCATCGGGTGCGCGTCACGCGGGAAGCCGTCGAAGAAGCGCTTCAGGTCCTCGTGCAACAGGGTGTGCCTGTTGATCTTCTGGGTGAACTCCTCCAGCTGCGTGGCCGTCGGCAGCTCGCCGTAGATCAGCAGGTAGGAGACCTCGATAAAGCTGGAGTGCTCGGCCAGCTGCTCGATGGGATAACCACGGTAACGGAGAATGCCGGCGTCACCGTCGATGTAGGTAATGGCCGACGACGTGGAGCCCGTGTTGACGAAACCCGGGTCGTAAGTGATGTACCCCGTCGACGCCAGCAGCTTCCCCAGTTCGATACCGGGAGCACCCTCGACGGCGTTGACCACCTTAAGTTCGTACTCGCCGTTCGGCAGGCGCAGCGATACCGTGCTGCCGCCGGACGCCGCAGTCGCGTCGGACATGCAAGTCCCTCTCACGGTCACACGGGTCGGCGGCGCCTGCAGGTTACGCAGACAGCCATTTGTTCGCGCGCGACCGGGAATTGGCCTCGCCGCACACCGCCCCGCTGGGGTATGAATTCTCCCCTCACGCTAGTCGAACGGGTGGCCTTCGCGCAGCCATTGTGTTACCCACAGCAAACCGTTGGGATCAGTTTCACACCATTTCCGCCGCGGTCGGCGGCTCGGCCCCGCTGCGGGAGACTGTGACGGACGCCGCTTTCGCCGCATAGGCGAGCGCGGAACGCCATTCCGCCACCCCGAGATCGGTGATGGCGCCCACATTCCGGTTGTGCAGCCAGGCGAGCAATGCGCCCTGCACGGTGTCACCCGCCCCGATGGTGTCCTTCACCTTCACGGGGGTCGATGGCACGTCGACTTCGAGTTCACGAGTACGCACCGCGATTCCCTGCGCGCCCTTCGTGAGCACGACGGCGTCCACCCCGGCCGCGAGCCAGCGTTTGGCCGCCTCGTCCGGGTCGATTCCCCCGGCGAGCCAGGAGGCGTCCTCGTCGGACAGTTTCAGCAGGCGCACGTCCGGCAGCCAGGACAGGAACCGCTCCCGGTAGGTGCCGGGGTCGGCGATGAGGTCTTCACGGATGTTCGGGTCGAGCGCGGTGAGCACCCCGCGGACCGACTCGCGGCGCAGGACGGCTTCGTAGGCGCTGGCGCCGGGTTCGAGCACGAGGCCGAGCGTGCCCAGGCACAGCACGGACACCGCTTCGGGCAGCGGTCCGGGGTCGGCGACGAGCCGGTCGGCGGTGCCCTCGGTGTAGAAGGTGTAGCTCGCGGCGCCCCGCTCGTCGAGCGCCACCACCGCCAGCGTGGTGGGCTCCGGCCCGCTCTGCAGCATCGATATGTCGACATTCGATGCCGTCAGCCGCTTCCGCAGCGCCTGCCCGAAGCGGTCCTCCGAGAGCCGGGACAGGAAGGCGGTGGGCTCTCCGAGCCGCCCGGCCGCCAGCGCCACGTTGTACGGACCGCCCCCGAGCCTCGGCAGCAGCGAGGTCAGTCCGCCGTCCACTATGGATTCCCCTGGCACCAGGTCGACCAGCGCCTCACCGCCCACCACGATCACGAAGTGATGCTAGCCCGATCGCGCGAGGTAAGGCCATCGAGCAGCAGCTCCGACAGCGCCGCGAACGCCTCCGCATCCGACACGCCGGCCCGCGTGCCCACCACCCCGCTCTGGATGCTTTCGACGAGCACCGCGGCCATCTCCGCGATGAGCTGAGCGTGTACTTCGCGGAACACACCGTCGTCGACACCGCGGGCGATGAACGAGCGGATCCGCGCCGCGGCGGCCCGGCTGTTCAGCTCGTAGGCGTCGCGCGCGGGGGCAAAATCGTTGATGTCGCGCATGAACTCGGGAGAGGCGCGGTGCAGGTACTCGGCGATCCCCGCCAGGTAGGTGCCGATGGTCTCGCGGGCGTCGGAGATCCCCGCTATCCGCTCGTCGAGCAGTTCGGCCGCCCCTTTGAAGAAGTGCGCCACCACGCGGACGGCGAGCTGCTCCTTACTGGGCGCCAGCGCGTACAGCGTCGACTTCGAGCAGTGCATCTTCGCGGCCAGGTCGTCGAGCGTGAAATGGATGAACCCCTCGGCGAGGAACAGCTCCTCCAGCTCGGCGAGCAGCGCACGCTGACGGGCGGTCAATTGCCGGCTTCCCTGGGTGCGAAGAGGGATGCGATCTGCCATCGGAACACCGTATGTGCTGTACTCTCGATGGTTACATAGTACTGCGACGAGTACAGATGCGGAGGCTGTCATGCCGGTCGAACGCCTACTGCCGAACCGTGAGGCCGAGGAGCTGCTGAAGCTGACAGCCGAACTCGCCCGCGACGAACTCAAGCCGTTGGCCGCCGAGTACGAGGAGGCCGAGCGCTTCCCCCGTGAGCAGTTCCGGCTGCTGGGCAAGTCGGGCCTGCTCGGGCTGCCGTACGCGGAGCGCTGGGGCGGCGGCGAGGTGCCCTACGAGGTGTATCTGCAGGTGCTGGAGGAGATCGCCGCGGCGTGGATGTCGGTCGGCGTCGGGCTGTCGGTCCACACCATGTCGTGCTTCGCGCTCGCCCACCACGGCACCGACGAGCAGCGCGACCGCTGGCTGCCGGGGATGCTCGAGGGACAGCTTCTCGGCGCCTACGCGCTCTCGGAACCGCACGCCGGCTCCGACGCCTCGGCACTGTCCACGCGGGCCCGGCTGGACGGCGACCACTACGTCGTCAACGGCACCAAGGCGTGGATCACGCACGGCGGGCAGGCCGACTTCTACACCACCATGGTGCGCACCGGCGACGGTCCCACGGGCGCGATCTCGTGCCTGCTGATCGACGGGGCGACGCCCGGCATGGCCGCCGCGCCGCCCGAGCGGAAAATGGGCCTCACCGGGTCGACCACCGCCCAGATGATCTTCTCCGACGCGGTGGTGCCCGCCGACCGGCTGATCGGCGGCGAGGGCGCGGGACTGCGCATCGCCTTGTCCTCTTTGGACTCCGGGCGGCTCGGGATCGCCGCCTGCGCGGTCGGTCTGGCACAGGCGGCGCTCGACGAGGCGGTGGCCTACGCCAAGGGGCGCACCCAGTTCGGCAGGCCCATCATCGAGTTCCAGGGCCTGGAGTTCCTGCTCGCCGACATGGCCGCCGCGGTCGACTCGGCCCGCGCCACCTACCTCGACGCGGCCCGCCGCCGGGACCGGGGCCTGCCCTTCGGCCGCCAGGCCTCGGTGGCCAAGCTCATCGCCACCGACGCGGCCATGAAGGTCACCACCGACGCCGTGCAGGTCCTCGGCGGCGCCGGCTACACCCGCGACTTCCCCGTGGAGCGGTACCTGCGCGAAGCGAAGGTGCCGCAGATCTTCGAAGGCACGAACCAGATCCAGCGCATGGTCATCGCCCGCGCCCTGAAAAAGTCCTGACCTCGGCCACCCGTGCCTGAGCGGGGCTGTGGCGAGCCGTGAAGGGTCCCTTCACAGTCGATTCGACTGTGAAGGGACCCTTCACGGCACGGCAAACGCCTCAGGCTTCGCGGTAGCGGCGGTCCTCGACGACGCCCTCACCGCGCGCCTCGTCGAAGTGGTACACCTCGCGGCCGCGGACGAACACCCGCAGCGCCCGGTTCATCACGTCCAGCGGGTCACCGGACCAGATCACCACGTCGGCGTCGAGCCCCGGCCTGAGCGAGCCGACGCGGTCCTGCAGGCCGAGCATGCTCGCCGGGTTCACGGTCAGCGCCCGCAGCGCCGCCTCGGGCTCCAGCCCCTCCTTGACCGCCAGCGCGGCCTGGTAAACGAGGAAGTTGATCGGCACAACCGGATGGTCGGTGGTGATCGCCAGCTTCACCCCCGCCCTGGCCAGGATGCCCGCGGAGCGCAGCGTGCGGTTGCGCAGCTCGACCTTCGAGCGCGTGGTGAACAGGGGGCCGAGGATCACCGGCACGTCGTGCTCGGCGAGCACGTCCGCGATCAGGTGCCCCTCGGTCCCGTGGTTGACGACCAGCCGGTAGCCGAACTCCTTGGCCAGCCGGATCGCGGTGACGATGTCGTCGGCCCGGTGGGTGTGCTGGTCCCAGTAGAGCTTCCCGTCGAGCACCTTCGCGAGCGTTTCGAGCGTGAGGTCCACGTCGGAGGGCTTGCCCTCGGCCCTGGCGTGGTCGCGCTGCGCCGCGTAGTTACGCGCCTTCGTGAAGGCCTCGCGGATGATCGCCGCGGTACCCAGCCGGGTGGACGGGGTCTGGTTCTTGTCGCCGTAGACGCGTTTCGGGTTCTCCCCGAGTGCGCTCTTCACGCTCACCTCTTCGGCGAACACGAGGTCGAGCGCGGTGCGGCCCCAGGTCTTCACCGCGACCGTCTGCCCCCCGATCGGGTTGCCCGACCCCGGCTTGACCACCACGCTGGTGACCCCGCCCGCCAATGCGTCGTCGAACCCGATCTCGAACGGGTCGATCCCGTCGATCGCGCGGAACCGCGCCCCGTTGGGGTCGGTCATCTCGTTGGTGTCGTTGCCGGACGAGCCCTCGCCCTCCTCGTGCACGCCGAGGTGGACGTGCGCGTCGAGGAAGCCGGGGAGCACCCAGGCTCCCGCGGCGTCGATCAGCTCGGCATCCTCCGGGACGTCGACGTCGGCGTCCGTACCGACCGCGACGATCTTGCCGTTCTCGATGAGAACCGTGCCGCCGTCGATCGGTTCCCCGTCGACCGGCACGACGTAACCACCCACAATCGCACTCACCATGGTTCGACACGCTAACGAACTCAGGGCCGCGATGCGCCACGAACCTTCACGAAGTGCACCAGTTGGTAGCCGTTCTCCGCTGTCCGCCCGGTTTCCTGGTATCCGACGCCCGGGTAGAGCCGGAGCGGACCGGTGCTGTGCTCTCCGGTGAACAACCGCAGGGTGGTCACCGCAGGTGGCAACCGGTCCTCCGCGGCAAGCAGGAGCGTCCGGCCGAGCCCGCGCCGTTGCCGGTCGGGCGCGACGACCAGTCTGCCCACCTCGCCGGTCTCCCCGCGCACGAGAATCCGCACACCGGCCACCAGGCGGCCGGATTCCCTGATCCCCCATGCGAAAACGGCCGGGTCCCGTAGGACCGACCGCAGCTCGTCGAGGGTCTCGGTGAGCGGCGGCAGGAACAGGTCGCCGTGCGCCTGCGCTTCCGTCACGTAGGAAGCCCGTTGCAGGGTAAACAGTTCACCCGCGTCCGGCTCGCCGAGCCGCACTGGTTCAACCATGGATCCGGATGCCCCAGCTGCCGGTCCACGAGGTGCCCGGGTCGAGCTCGATGAGGTCCGTGCCGGAGTTGAGCGCGTCGGCGGGACAGGTCATCGGTTCCAGTGCGATCGCCCGGCCGCGACCCACCAGCTCGGCCGGGGTGAACACCTGGACCCACCGGAAGTCGGCATCGGTCCAGACCTCCAGGGTCCTGTCCTCGTGGGAAAGGTAGTGGTGGTGCCGCCCGTCCTGTTCCGCGGTCAGCCCCCCGAACGCGGTGTCGAGGTCGACCTCGCCCACCGGGCGAGGAGTGCGGAAGTCGTACTCGGTGCCCTCGACGTCCTGCTCCTCGCCGTAGGGCAACTGGGCTTCGGCGACGTACGGGCGCACTCGGGTCGCGGGCAGGGTCAGCGTGAGCTCGTCGGTCGGGACGTCGCCGAGGCGGAAGTACGGGTGGGTGCCCACCCCGACCCCGATCGGGGTTTCGCCCTCGTTGCGCATCTCGTGGGTGACGGTGAGCGCGCGGGGCGCGAGGTCGTAGGTGATGCGCGCGTGCAGCGGCACCGGCCAGCCCGGCTGCGCCTCGATCTCGATTTCGAAGGTGATCGACGATTCCGCGTGCTCGACGAGCGTCCATTCGCGATGCCGCGTCAGGCCGTGGATGGCGTTGCCGCGTGCCTCTTCGGTGACCTCGAGGACCTGCTTCTCGCCCTGGTAGGTCCACTCCGCCCCCTTGGTGCGGTTGGGCCAGGGCAGCAGCACCTGTCCCGCACCCTTCGGCGGTTTCGCCTCGGCGTCGAAGGTCTCGACGTAGGGGACGCCCGAAATCTCGAAGGCCCGCAGCCCCGCGCCGATCTCGGTGACCACCGCGCGGGCCGCACCGCGGGTGATCTCGAACTGCTCTCCGGTGGGATTCGCCATGTCCGCGAATGTATACGGCCCTTGCCGGGTCGCCTCCGCCCAGCGCTAACTAGACCGGTCGTCATAGTTTGCGTTAGGGTGTGTCCATGGCTCGCAGGACCGACACCCGGCAGCGCATGCTCGAAACGGCCGCCGACCTGTTCCACCAGCAGGGCTACCACGCCACTGGTCTGAACCAACTGGTCAGCGCGGGCGGCGCCCCCAAGGGTTCGCTGTACTTCCACTTCCCCGGCGGCAAGGAACAGCTGGCCGCCGAAGCGGTCACGGTGGCCGCCGAACGGCTGAACGAACGGCTGAAGACGTTGCTCGCCGAAGCACCGGACCCGGGCACGGCCATCGAACGCGTGGTCACCGCGCTTGCCGAGGGCCTTGCCGCCTCCGGCTTCCAGCGGGGCTGCCCGATCGCGCTGGTCGCGATGGACGCCGGGGCCACCAGCGAACCGATCCGCGGCGCCAGTTGCGGCGGCTACGCCTCCTGGCAGCAGACCATCGCCGAGTACCTGGAGGACCGGGGAACCGAAGCGGCGCAAGCGGAAGCGCTGAGCGTGATCGCGCTCAGCGCAATCGAAGGAGCGCTCCTGCTGGCCCGGCTGAACCGGGATCTCGCCCCGCTCCACACCGTCGGCGCCCATCTGCGCCGCACCTTCACCGAATCGGAGCCGTCATGAAAGTGCACCACTTCAACGCGGGAACGATGCGACCGCCCGGCGGGCGGCTGATCGACGGCCGCGGCGGGTTCCTCCACCGCGCCGAGCTGGTCTGCCACTGCCTGCTGATCGAAGCGGGCGAAGAGCTCGTACTCGTCGAAACCGGCTTCGGCACCCCCAGCCTCCGCAGCCCCCGAGACTGGCTCGGTGACCGGTTCGTCAAGCGCGTGGCGCCCCGGCCCCGGCCCGGCGAGACCGCGAAGGAACAGGTCGAACGGCTCGGCTTCGCCGTCGAGGACGTGCGACACATCGTGCTCACCCACCTCGATCTCGACCACGCGGGCGGGCTCGCCGACTTCCCGCACGCGACCGTCCACGTGTACGCGGAGGAACTGCGGGCACTTCGCTCTCCGCGCGACGAAGCCGAACGCGCGCGGTACCGGCAGGTCCAGTTCGAACACGGCCCACGCTGGAGCGCCTACTCCGAGCACGGCGAGCCGTGGTTCGGTTTCGAGGCCGTGCGCGAGTTGACGGGCCTGCCGCCCGAGATCCTGCTGGTCCCGCTGAGCGGGCACACCCGCGGTCACGCGGGAGTGGCCGTCGACACCGCCGACGGCTGGCTGCTGCACGCCGGAGACGCGTACTTCTTCCACGGCGAGGTCGACCCGTTCCGCCCGCACTGCCCGCCCCTGCTGGCGCGGTTCGAGGCCCGCGTCCAGACCGTCGCACAGCCCCGGGTGGAAAACCGGCAGCGCCTTCGGGAACTCGCGCGCACCGGTGAGGTCGGCATCTTCTCCGCCCACGACCCGGTCGAGCTCCGCCGGTTCACTCCCCCGGCGGAATGACGCGCCAGCGGTGTGCGTTCGGGTCGACGCCCGGCGTGTAGGGGATCACCTCGGGGTCGGGGCCGATCTCGTCGGCCAGGCCCGCCGAGCGCATCATGTCCAGCGCGGCCGCGTCACCCAGGACGTCACCGAGCACGTGCACGCCTTCGGCCAGCGCGGCACGCTGCGCCCGGTGCGCCAGTTCGACGATCTGCGCGCCCAGTTCGTCCACGCCCAGCGCGAGCGCCGATTCGTCCAGGCGCAGCTCCTGCAGCCCGCCGTGCACATCGACCGTGACCCGCACGTTCTCGTCGCCGTTGTGGGCCCAGCCGCGGATCTCCCCCAGCCGCTCCGGCAGCCGTTCGGTCGCCCGCAACCGCTCGTCGGCGTCGGCCAGCAGCCGCTCGGTGGTGCGGCGCTCGCTCATCCGCGGGTCCAATCCCGGTCGAAGTCGTCGTCCGCTTCCAGCAGCTTCGGGTCGTAGCTCAGCCCGAGGCCCTCCGCGACCCGTTCCCCGCGGCGGCCGAGTGCCTGCGTGTAGAGCTGCTGTGCCCGCTGGTTCGCCTTCGCGGTCGCCTTCGCCGCCGTCGCGACCACGGTCTCCGCCAGTGCGGCGGCGCCGTAACGCAACGCCTGCGGGGTGAGCTTCACCGAACGCAGCCGCCCACCGATCCCCACCTCGACGGTGACCCCGTCCGCGCTCGCGCTCCCGACCACCGGGCCCGCAGCCGAAAACACCTCGTCCACCCCTCGTTCCACGACGGAAACCTTAGCCGTTCGCGGTGGGTCGGCGGCCCGTGTTCGGGCCAAGGCCGAGGGAGGCGATGAGGTCGCGCATCTCGTCGAGGTAGACGGACCCGGGATCGTGCGTGAGTGCCCGCAGGTGGCCGTAGATCTCCAGTGCGGTGAGGCCGTGCATGCGGCCCCACACCCGCAGTGTCAGTGCCACCGCGGCGGGCGGCAGGTCCGGGAAGTCCGCCCGGACGCGGGCGACCAGGTCCGGGTCGAAGTCGGACCAGCGGTGCTCGCGGTCGGCCGGCTGCAGCGCACGGGCCGACGGCCAGGCGTCGGCCACGAGACCGATGAGGCCGGTGCAGGCGCGGAGTTCGGCCTGCTTGCCGGGGCTGTCCTCCGGCGGGCGGTACCCGGGCACGGGGTCGCCGTAGATCAGGCGGAAACCTTCCGGGTTGGCGACGGCCCATTCGCGCATGGCCTGCGCCCAGGCCATGATCCGGCCGCCGGGGTCGTCGTCCGGTACCGCGTCGCGGGCGGACTCGGCGACGGTCACGGCCGAGGTGTACACGTCGCCGATGAGCGTGGTGACCAGGTCGTCGCGGGTCGCGAAGTAGCTGTAGATCGCACCGGCCGTCATGCCCATCTCACGGGCGATGGCCCGCAGCGAGATGGCGTCGGGACCGCCGTCGGCCATCAGCTTCATGGCGATTGCCTTGATCTCGGCGCTGGTCTGCGCGCGTAACCGGTCACGACGGCTGACGGTCTGCCCACTCACCCTTGACACTCTACAGCGTTGGTCTAGTCTGTGCCGTGCTAACTCTGAACGCCGTGTAGTAATTGGACGGCACACAGAAGCGGGGGCTTGTGACAACGGAAAGACTTCGCCTCGGCCTGCTGGCATTGACCCAGCTCATCGTGGCTCTCGACTACAACATCGTTTACGTGGCGCTACCCGACATCGGGAAGGCGCTGCGCTTCAGCCCGCAGTCCGCGCAGTGGGTGGTGAGCGCCTACTCCGTCGGGCTCGGCGGCCTGCTGCTGTTCGGCGGACGAGCCGTGGACAGGCTCGGACCGCGCCGGATGTTCGTCACCGGGCTCGCGCTGTACGGCGTCGCGTCGCTGGCAGGCGGCCTGGCGCCGGGCTCCGGACTGCTGATCGCGGCCCGCGCGGTGCAGGGCGCGGGCGGAGCACTGCTGACCCCGGCGACACTCACGCTCATCTACCGGGGATTCGCCGAAGGCCCGGCCCGCAACCGCGCGCTGGGCGCGTGGGGCATGGCGGGCAGCGCCGGGCTCGCCGCGGGCTCGCTGCTGGGCGGCGTGCTGACGAACTACCTGGGCTGGGAGTGGGTCTTCTTCGTCAATGTGCCGCTGGCGCTGGGCTGCGCCTTGGCCGCGCCCGCGCTGCTGCCCGCCGACCCGGACCGCACGTCCGGTGGTTTCGACCTGCCGGGTGCCGTACTGGCGACGGCGGGCTCGGCGCTGCTCGTGCTCGGCCTGGTGATCGGCCCGGACGCCGGATGGCTGTCGGCGGGCAGCATCGGGGCACTGGCCGCCGGGATCGTGCTGCTCGCGCTGCTGCTGGTGGTGGAGGCCCGCACTCGTGATCCACTGATCCCGCTGCGGCTCGCGAGGAGCCGGAACCTGGCCACCACCATGATCGTGATCGCGCTCTTCCAGGGCACGCTGGGCGGCGGCTACTACGTCCTCACCTCCTATCTGCAGCCCGTCCTCGGCTACAGCTCGCTGGAGGCCGGCCTGACGTTCCTGCCGCTCACGCTCGTCTGCATGTTCGCCGCGGTCAAGCTCACCCCCGCGCTGCTGGGCCGCTGGGGGATCCGCACCACGCTCGCCGCCGCGATGTCCGCGACCGGGGCGGGCATCGCCGTCATGGTCGCGGGCGCCACACCCGGCGGCGGCTTCTGGACCCTGCTGCCCGGCAGCGTCGTCTGGGGTCTGGGCGGCGGCATCGCGTTCGTCGCGCTGTTCGCCTCCGCGGGTTCCGGCATCGCACCGGAGGAACAGGGGGTCGCCTCCGGAATCGCCAGCAGTGCCAAGGAAATCGGTGGCGCGCTCGGCCTCGCGGTCTTTGTCGCGCTCACCACGGGCTCACCCCACCTGCTCGGCGGCCTGCACATCGCCGGCTGGACCGCCGCGGCCCTCACCGTCGCCGGCGGCCTGATCGCCCTTGTCCTCAAAACGACCGGGCAAGCATCGCAAACGTCCACAATGGAAGGAGTCGGCAAATGACCAAGAACGAACTGATCCTCGCCTACCTCGACATCTGGAACGAACGGGACCCCGGCGCCAGGGAGGAACTGATGTCCTCCGTCCTCACCGAGGACTCGGTCTACGCCGACCCGGACTACGCGGGCCTGCGCGGACACGCCGAACTGTCCGCGGCGATCGGCCGTGCCCACCAGAGCTTCGGGGACCTGCGGTTCACCCTGGGCACCGTGCTCGGCACCCACCACGACAATGCGCTGTTCACGTGGAATCTCGGCACCGTCGCCACCGGTTACGACGCCGTGGAATTCTCCGGGGACCGCATCCACAAGGTGGTCGGCTTCTTCGCATGAGCAGGCAGAAACACGACTGGACCGCCGCGTGGACCGCCTCGCCGCAACGGCCGGGCACTGGCTTCGCACCGAACTGGTCCGAAGCGGGATTCGCCGACCAGACCCTCCGCCAGAGCGTCCGCCTCAGCGTCGGCGGTGAGGCGCTGAGAGTACGACTGTCCAATCGCTACGGTGCCACCCCACTGCGGATCGCGGGCCTCACCGTCGCGGGCACAGGGGGCGCGGCCGCGATCAAGCCGGACACCCTGCGCGAACTGACCGTGGACGGGAAAACGACCTTCACCGTCCCGGCGGGCGCCGACCTGGCCACCGACGAGGTCTCGTTTCCCCTCGGCGCACTCGACCCGCTGACCATCACGACACACCTGGCCGAGCCGTCCGGGCCTGCGACCTACCACTCCCAGGCACTGGCGACGACCTACCGCGCGGTGGGCGACCACCGCGCGGACGCGGACGGCACAGCCTTCACCGAGACCTCGCAGTCCTGGTATTTCCTCAGCGGCGTCGAAGTGGCCGAAGCAGGCAGCGACGGCATCGTGGTGCTCGGGGACTCGCTCACCGACGGAACCGGCAGCACCCCGGACACCGACCACCGTTTCCCCGACCTGCTCGCGCGACGGCTGGTGGCCTCGGGCAGGCCGCGCGCGGTGCTGAACCAGGGGATCGGGGGAAACCGCGTTACGGTCGACTCGGCCTGGCTGGGCGAGCGGGCCACCACCCGGTTCGCCCGCGATGTGCCGGCTCAGCCGGGGGTGCGGACCGTCCTGATCCTCGCCGGAATCAACGACGTCGGAATCAGCGAGATGGCGACGGACTCGCCGTTCCCGATCCTCGCGCCGTACACCGAGGTCTCGGCCGAAGAGGTGATCGACGGGCACCGGGACATGATCCGGCGAGCCCACGCGGCCGGCCTGCGGGCCGTCGGAGCGACGCTGCTGCCGATGCGGGGCTCAGGATTCTCCACGCCGCGCAGCGAGGCCAAGCGCACTGCCGTGAACACCTGGATCCGCGGTTCGGGAGAGTACGACGCGATCATCGACCTGGCCAAGGCCATGGGCGACGCACTCGATCCGGCCCACGACTCCGGCGACCACCTGCACCTCAACGACGCCGGTTACCAGGCGATGGCCGACGCCGTCGACCTGACCGTCCTGTAGCGCGGTGAGGCGGGGTGCCGGGAGTTGCCCCTGGCACCCCGCCCACGGCCCCCGCACCACCGTCCAGCTCAGTCCCTCGGCAGAAACCACCGCCGTCAGGCCGCGGGCCGGAAGACGCCGAGCAGCGGCTCGCCCGCATTGCTGGTGCGCAAGGGAACCACGTGGCAGACCGATCCGGTGTGCGGTTCCTCGACCATCTGCCCGTTGCCGATGTACATCGCGACGTGACCGCTCCAGATGATCAGGTCGCCGGGCTGGATGTCGTTGATGTCCACCTTCTGCCCGACGGTCTGCGTCGCCGCGGTCCGCGGCAGTTTGATCCCGGCCTGGCTGTACGCCCACTGCGTCAACCCGCTGCAATCCATGCCGCGGTTGGGGTCCGTGCCGCCCCACACGTACGGCAGCCCGAGCCGGGACAGCGCGGCGCGCACCGCGATCGCGGCACGCTCGTTCGGCGCGTTCACCGTCTGGCCACCGGGCAGCTTGACCTGCGTGCCGCTGCCGTACTGGTCCGACGGCGGGAAGGTCATCGGCGGCCCGCTCGAAGCGACGGTGCCGCCCCCACCGCCGTACTCGCCGCCACCACCACCGCCGCCGCTGTACCCGCCGCCGGCACGGGTTCCCAGCGGACCGGCCGGGGGCGCCGAAGAAGGCACCGTCGAGTCCATTCCGGACATCAGATCCCGCAGACGGCCCTTGGCCGCGTCGACGATGGCGGCCGCTTCCTTGGCGTAGCGGGCCGACATGCCCGCGAGCACCGCGCGGGCCTGCATTTCCGCGCCCGGGTCGCTGCTACTCGCCGCCGCACTCACCAGTGTGCGCGCGTCCGCGTCGAACTCGGTGAGCAGCGCCTGCACCTGCTGCTGCGCGTTCTTCACCAGACTCGTGGCGTCCCCGATGGTCTGCGCCGTTTTCGATGCCCAGGTCGCCGCGTCGTCGAGCGACTGGGTGTGTTCCTTGGCCTTGACCCCGAACAGGTCACCGCGGTCGCCCACCCAGTTGCCCTGCAGGCTCGCCGCCTCCGTCTGGTGCCGCGTGCCGTACTCGGCCAGCTTCTGCGACAGCGAGTCCAGGTCCGCCTGCGCCTTGCCCGCGGCGCCGGTGTCCCCCTCGAGTTTGTCCGCGGCCTCCTTGATCGGCGCCTCGTACGGCGCCAGGTCGATCGCCACCCGCTCCCCTTCAGCCCAGAATCCTGCGGAACTGGTCGCCGAACAGCTGTTCGTCGGCCTCGTAGTCCCCCTTGGCGGTGTGCACCGACTGGCCCAGGTCGTGCAGACCACCCGCCACGGAGTGCACGTGCGAGTGCATCCGGTCGAGGTGGTCGCCCAGGTGGGCCTGCAAGCCGCTCTCGTGCCCCAGGTCGCCGAAGAGGTTGCCGGGCAACGCGAGGTTTCCGGCGAGGTGGCTCTTCGCGGCGCCGACGATCTCGTCCGAAAGCGCTCCGGCCCGCGAGTGGTAACGCGCCAGGTCCGCGGTGTCGACGGAGATCCCATCTGCCATGGCGACATCGTGCCCCATCCCGCGGCCCCGCGTCCGCGAAACGCGGCTACTCGACCACGGCACCGGCGCGGTAACGCCAGAACGCGGGCAGCAGCACGACGGCCACCGCGATCAACACGACGACCAGCACCCCGCCCCCGGAAGCCGCCGCGGCCGTACCGATCCCGGCCGCGGTCCAGCCGTGCGCCAGATCCGCGATCCGCGGCCCGCCCGCGACCACCACGGTGAACGCGCCCTGCATGCGGCCCCGCATCTCGTCGGTCGCGGCGGCCTGCAGGATGGACTGCCGGAAGACCGCGCTCACCATGTCCGCCGCGCCGCCGATCGCCAGGAACAGCACCGCGAGCCACAGCGAACCCGCCAGCCCGAAACCGATGATCGCCGCACCCCAGACGCAGATCGCGAGCACCACCACCCTGCCCTGCCTGCGCACGTGGCCCAGCCAGCCCGAGGTCAGCCCGATCAGCACCGAGCCGATCGGGATCGCCGCGAACAACCAGCCCAGGGCGAGCCCGCCGCCGTGCGGATCACCGAAGGTGCGCTCGGCCATCTCGGGGAACAAGGCCCGCGGCATGCCCGCGACCATCGCGATGATGTCCACCACGAAACTGGCCAGCAGCACCTTCTGCGCGCCCATGTAGCGGAACCCGTCGAGCACGTCGCGCAGCCCGGCCCGGCGGACCTGCCCGGACAGCGGCGGGAGCGCGGGCAGCCGCCAGACGGTGTAGAGGGTCAGCAGCAGGGCGGCGGTGTCGAGCAGGTACAGCGTCGGCAGGCCGAGCACGGGCATCAGCGCACCGGCCGCCATCGGGCCGAACACGGTGCCGAACATGTTCATCGTGCTGCTGAGCGCGGTCGCCGCGGGCAGCAGTGCGGCGGGCACCAGCCGGGCCACGATCGCACTGCGCGTGGGCATGTTGATGGCGAAGAAGGCCTGGTTGAACGCCAGTAGCGCGAGCACCAGCCAGACCGATCCGATCCCGAGCCAGGCCTGCAGCCACAGCAGCGCGGACACCACGGCGATCCCGGCGTTGCCGATGATCAGCAGCTTGCGCCGGTCGACGGTGTCGGCGATCGCCCCGCCCCACAGCCCGAACACCAGCAGCGGCACCAGCGCCACGGCACCGGTCAGGCCCACGTAGCCGGAAGAGCCGGTGAGGTCGAAGACCTGCTTCGGCACGGCGACCGTGGTGAGCTGACTCCCGATCGCGGTGACCGCGGAGCCGATCCAGAGCCGGCGGAACGGCGGCAGCCGAAGGGGCTGGATGTCGATGACGATCTTGCCGAACCGGTTGCGCTTCCCCGCCTCGACACTCACAACCCAGCAGCTTAGCCGAGCTAACTACCTGCTCGCCTGTGATTTTCCCCCAACCGCAAGGCCGTGAGGGGTCCCCTCACGGCAAGGCGCGGCTGGGGTCAGGGGGCGACGCGCTCGACGCGCCAGCCGTCGTGTCCCAGGACATAGCGCAACCGGTCGTGCAGCCGGTTCTGCTGGCCCTGCCAGAACTCGACGATCTCCGGCCGGATGCGCCAGCCGCCCCAGTGCGGCGGGAACGGGATCTGCTCGACGTCGGAGAACCGGCGCTCGATCGCGCTCAACGCGTTGTCCAGTGCGCGGCGGCCGTCGACCACCTTCGACTGCGGCGAGGCCCACGCGCCCAGTTGCGACCCACGGGGCCGCGAGGCCCAATAGGCGGCCGTCTCGGAAATGTCGACCTTCTCCACCTCGCCCCGCACCGTCACCTGCCGGTGCAGCGGATACCAGGGGAAGGTCACCGACGCGTACCGGGTGACCGTCAGGTCGTGGCTCTTCGCGGAGGTGTAGTTCGTGTAGAACACCACGCCCCGCTCGTCGAGGCCCTTGCACAGCACGGTGCGGGAGGACGGACGGCCTTCCGCGTCCGCGGTGGCGAGCACCATCGCGTTCGGCTCGGCCAGCCCGGATGCGATCGCCTCGTTCAGCCACCGCTGCAGCTGTTCGGTCCAGGTCGGCGCGAGATCGGACTCGTCCAGCGCCTTCCCGTCATAGGCGACCCGCATGCCCGGCAGACGTACCGCTGCGTCGTCGATGTTGTCGACTTCCGGCATATGCCCGACCTCCGCGCTTGTGAACGCACGAGTAACACTGGATGAC